>JAHDCP010000023.1 GCA_020629775.1 Planktomarina sp. | reverse complement strand
AGGATATACGGTTGAACTTGTGCACGGCTATGATGATGCGCGCGCGAAAATGCACCAGATCATTCTTCGCGACATCCGGTTTGACATCGGCGGCGACGAACAGCGCATCAACGACGTCAAAACCCAAGTGTCTGATGTCACCTTTAAGCACATCCTGCTGCCAGTTTGGTTGGCGGCCTACAAATATCGTGGCCGCACATACCGTTTTGTGGTGAATGGCCGCACGGGCCGAGTCCAAGGGGAACGTCCCTATTCTTTCTGGAAGATATTCTTTGCTGTGATCCTTGGACTTTTGTTAGCCGGGGTAATTGGATACGTCATTGCCAGCAACCAAGATGGATTTAACGCTCAATTCTAAAGATCGCCGCGCCTTGCACCGCAAGATTTTGCAATTATCTAAAAATTGTAGTATCATACGTTAAATAACAATAACTTAGCAGTCGGGCATTCCACCATGGGCGTAACGCAGCCTGTTCAACTTCCTATTTCGATCCCCGGCGGGGCGAAACGGCAATCAAGATCGCAGTTTGCGGCCCTGTGTTACCGGGTCAAGAACGGCAAGACGCAGATTTTGTTGGTGACCAGCCGGCGCACCCAACGTTGGATTTTGCCCAAAGGTTGGCCCGAAGATGGATTAACCCCGCAAGACTGTGCTGCCAAAGAAGCCTGGGAAGAAGCCGGGGTCAAAGGAAAAAGCAACTCGCGCTGCATTGGAATTTATTCCTATGAAAAAGTTTTGGAAGGCGCGGATAACTTGCCCTGCATCGCTATGGTTTACCCGGTTAAAGTCTCCAAAACCCAAAAAGACTATCCGGAAAACGATCAACGTCGCCGCAAATGGTTAAGCCGTAAAGAAGCTGCCGCCCGGGTAAACGAACCCGAATTGAAAAAGTTGATCCGGACCTTTGACCCAAAGGCCTTGAAATAACGCTTTAATACAGCATTTGTTTTCCGAGCCATCGCGAATGGGGAATCGATGATCAAGTTCACGCTGAAATGCAGCCAAGACCACCACTTTGAAAGTTGGTTTGGCAGTTCTGAGGATTTTGAAAAAGTCCATGCGTCGGGCTTTGTCACATGCCCTGACTGCGGCGATGCAAACGTTGTGAAATCCCTCATGGCGCCAAAAGTCCGCACTGCCCGCAAAGCCCAAGCGCAAGCTGATCTGCGCACTGCCAAGACCGATGCAGAAAAAGCATTGGCCGCGTTACGCAAAGATGTGGAAGACAATTCCGAATACGTTGGTTTGAACTTCGCAACTGAAGCCCGTGCCATGCACGATGGCGAAACGGAGCACCGCGCCATTTACGGCGAAGCGAAACTTGAAGAAGCCAAGGCCCTGGTGGAAGAAGGCGTGCCTGTTGCTCCCCTGCCCTTCGTTCCAAAACGAAAGACAAACTGATGAATGTTTTGATAACCGGCGGCACCCGCGGGATTGGGGCAGCCATGGCATCCCGATTTGTGGACCAAGGTGCCAGTGTTATGGCACCCGGCAGCGCTGATTTGCCCATGGAAGACCCATCCGCGATTTCCAACTTTTGTGGCGCTTTGAAGCGGTTGGATTTGCTGGTGTGCAACGCGGGGATTTACCCAGACGCTGGGCAAACTTTAAACGACGGGTTCCCTGCCGCCGACTGGGCCCAGGCCTTTGCTATCAACGTGACCGGTGTCTTCCTTACTGTTCAGGCTTGCTTGCCAGCGTTGCGCACAGCAGACATGCCAAAAATCATGATCGTGTCTTCCCAAATGGCCAGCCAAGAACGCGCGCCAGGGGGCAGTTACATTTACCGCGCATCCAAGGCGGCTGTTTTGAACGTTGGGCGCAACTTGTCTGCTGACTTGAAGAAAGACGGCATTGCCGTGGGCATTTACCACCCCGGTTGGGTGCGCACCGAAATGGGTGGCGGAACAGCCGATATTTCCGTGGATGAAAGCGCCGATGGCATGGTGGCCCGTGCCGCAGCCCTGTCTATGGCTACCACTGGCGAATTTTTGACTTGGGATGGCCGCGTCCACCCTTACTAATGCGGGTCTTCGGACACAGTCGGGCCCCAGTCGAAACCAAAGCGGCTTTGAAGGTTGCACCCGTGCAGCGTTCGGCCTAACCCCCCGATCGAAAATGCAAAGGAACAGCCTATGCCGCGACTGGTGATGAAATTTGGCGGAACATCCGTAGCCAACATTGACCGTATTCGCCGTGCGGCCAAACGCGTGGGGGCCGAAGTAGCCAAAGGGTACGATGTCATTGTGATCGTTTCCGCCATGTCGGGCAAAACCAATGAAATGGTGGGCTGGGTTCGCGAAACCTCTAAGCTGTACGACAGCGCTGAATACGACGCGGTTGTAAGCTCCGGTGAAAATGTCACTGCAGGCTTGATGGCTTTGACGCTGCAAGAAATGGGTGTTCAAGCCCGCAGTTGGCAAGGCTGGCAGGTGCCCGTTTTGACAACGGGTCAACACGAACGCGCCCGCATCGAAGACATTCCCAATGCTAACCTGAACGCGGCGTTTGATGCTGGCAACAAGGTGGCCGTTGTGGCCGGATTCCAAGGTGTCAGCCCTGATGGACGCATCACCACGCTGGGACGCGGCGGATCGGACACCACCGCTGTGGCATTTGCAGCTGCCTTTGATGCGGAACGCTGCGATATTTATACCGATGTGGACGGAGTTTATACCACTGACCCACGGGTCTGCGACAAAGCTCGTAAATTGGACAAAATCGCTTTTGAAGAAATGCTGGAACTGGCCTCTCTTGGGGCCAAAGTCTTGCAAACGCGGTCTGTTGAATTGGCCATGCGTTACAAAGTGAAATTGCGGGTGCTTAGCTCGTTTGAAGAAATGTCAGATGCCGCAGGAACCCTGGTGTGCAGCGAGGAGGAAATCATGGAAAGCAACGTAGTGGCCGGTGTGGCCTTCAGCAAAGACGAAGCGAAGATGACCCTCATTTCTGTGGCAGACCGCCCAGGCATCGCCGCAGCAATTTTCATGCCCCTATCCGAGGCCGGCGTGAATGTGGACATGATCGTCCAGAACATTTCCGAAGAAGGCCGCACCGACATGACCTTCTCTTGCCCGGCGGATCAAGTGTTGCTGGCAGAGACCGCCATGAAGGCCGCCAAAGAACGCGGTGAAATCAACTTCCACGACGTCGTGGCCGATGAAGCCGTGGCAAAAGTTTCGGTTGTAGGCATCGGCATGCGGTCTGCGGCCGGTGTTGCGGCAAAGATGTTTAAAACTTTGGCGGACAACGAAATAAACATCAAAATCATCACCACGTCCGAAATCAAAATCTCTGTCTTGATTGAACGCAAGTACATGGAACTTGCGGTGCAAGCCTTGCACGACGTGTTCGGTCTGGACAAAGCCGCTTAAACAAGGCGGCGGACTGGTGTTTCCCTGACGGGAAACCTTCGATACACTGCACCCAACCTTGGGGGGCATGACGGTGGCACAGGCAAGCGAAAGCGAAAGCCGGAAACTTCTGGTGGCGTTGCGCGATGCGATGGCGGAAGACAGCGCGGGTCAGGCCCGGCTGGACAAAATCGTACGCTTGACGGCGCAATCCATGGGCACGGAAGTGTGCTCTATCTATTTGTTTCGCGATGCAGATACGCTGGAGCTGTGCGCCACCGAAGGTCTAAATCCCGAAGCCGTGCACCAAACGCGTATGCGGGTTGGTGAAGGGTTGGTGGGGCGTGTGGCCCGCAGGAACCGGGTTATCAACACGGCTGACGCGCCTGGATCCAAGGGCTTTCGGTACATGGCGGAAACCGGTGAGGAGATTTACTCTTCTTTCTTGGGGCTGCCCATCCAACGGCTGGGGGAAACCTTGGGCGTTTTGGTGGTGCAATCCAAAGAAGCCCGCGAATATTCCGAAGATGAAATTTATGCCCTGGAAGTTGTGGCCATGGTATTGGCCGAAATGACAGAACTGGGTGCCTTTGTGGGCGAAGGGGATGCCTTGGCCGCCCCCCACCAACGCCCCATGACATTGACTGGCACTGTCGCCCAAGAAGGCGTGGCGCAAGGGCAGGTCTGGCTTCATGAACCCCGCGTTGTGGTGACAACCCCCGTTGGCGATGATCCAGACATTGAATTGGAACGCATGAACACGGCGCTAGAACAACTGCGCGTCGGTGTGGACAAAATGCTTGCTGGTGCGCGCACCGGTGACAAAGATCAGCTGGAAATTCTAGAAGCTTATCGCATGTTCGCCAATTCGAAGGGATGGCGGCGGCGCATGGAAGAAGACATTGCGCGCGGCCTGTCTGCCGAAGCCGCAGTAGAAAAAGAACAGTCTGCTGCCCGGGTCCGGATGGAACAGGTGGGCGATGCTTATTTGCGCGAACGGCTGCATGATCTGGATGATTTGTCCAACAAATTGTTGCGGCTTTTGACCGGGCAAGGGTCTGACACAGGGGCGGAACTTCCCGATGAACCAATCTTGGTGGCGCGCAACATTGGCCCTGGTGAATTGCTGGATTACGGCCGGTCTTTAAAGGGCATTATCTTATCGGAAGGATCTGTCGGGTCCCATGCGGCAATCGTTGCCCGGGCCCTGGCCATTCCTTTGTTGATCAATGTTGGCAAGATCGAAACCGAAGCCTTGAACGGCGATCCGATCATGGTGGACGGCGACCAAGGCCTTGTGCATCTGCGTCCCGACGACAGTGTAAAGACTGCCTTTCAAGACAAAATAGCAATGCAACGCCAAGCAGCGTCCCGCTATGCTGATCTGCGCGATTTGCCTGCTACGGGAACCTGCGGCACCACCGTAAGCTTGCATATGAATGCAGGCTTATTGGCAGACTTGCCGTCTTTGGACGGCAGCGGTGCAGAAGGTGTGGGGCTGTTTCGAACGGAGCTGCAGTTTTTGCAAGCCAGCTCCATGCCTAAACGGGCTGAACTTTCGGCACAGTACGAACGCGTCATGAACGCAGCGCACGGCAAGCGCGTGGCCTTTCGGACCTTGGATATTGGGTCAGACAAAGTACTTCCCTATATGAAGCCAGAAGACGAACCCAACCCCGCCATGGGGTGGCGCGCGATCAGGGTTGGCTTGGACAAACCCGGCGTTTTGCGCATGCAGCTGCAGGCCATGATGCGCGCGTCCAACGGACGACCTTTGACGGTAATGTTCCCGTTTGTGGCGCAACTTCACGAATTCAATGCCGCCAAAGAGCAGCTGGACAAGGTGTTGATGCGCGAAGAACGATTGGGGCATGCGCTGCCCTCAAAAATCGAGATTGGCGCGATGCTGGAGACACCCTCTCTCGCCTTTGCGCCAAAGCAATTTTTTGACGACGTGGATTTTCTGTCCATTGGGGGAAATGACCTGAAGCAATTCTTTTTCGCTGCGGATCGTGAAAACGAACGGGTGCGCAAACGATATGACACGCTGAACACCAGTTTTATGAATTTCCTCGAGATGATCGTTGGACGTTGCCAAGAAAGCGGGACCGCTTTGTCCTTTTGCGGCGAAGACGCAGGCCGCCCCATCGAAGCCGCGTGTTTTGCAGCCTTGGGCATGCCCAGCTTGTCCATGCGCCCCGCGTCCATTGGTCCGGTGAAGCACATGTTGCGACGGCTTAATTTGGTGGAACTCAAAGACCTTATTGATGATACGCGCAATGGTGGGGCGCAAAGCATTCGTCAGGATGTAACCGCATGGATCAAAGATCAGATCGGCTGAATTTCCGCACAGCCCCTGCAATGCCAATCCAGGCATCCGTGTCTTTGGTGAACCCCAGCACGCGCGCGGGATCCGTGGGCGGCGGCATGACCACGTTTGGCAATACCTCAAACCCGAACCGGCCATAGTAGGGTTCATCCCCCACCAGCATAATTCTGGTCCAACCCTGTTTCTGCGCCAGCGCAACTGTTTGCCCAATCAACAAGCGTCCCAGCCCGGTTCCTTGACGCGCTGGATGCACAGCGATGGGCCCCAACAACAACGCATCCGCGTCGCCCACATGAACAGGCCAATACCGTATCGCCCCCACCAAAGCCCCTTGATCATCGTGGGCCACCTGACACAGCTGCGCTATTGGGCGCACGCCACCGCGCAGCTGATATGATGAAAGGCGGTGTCGATCGGGAGAAAAGCAAATGTCATACAACCCTTCAACTTCAGGGGCATCTGCATCTGTTTCTTGGCGAAGGCTGTCCACGTCTGAATGAACCTTAGTTTAACTTGAGGCGCGCCTACCATGGTCCTAAGGTTCACGCAAATTGGGATGAAAGGTCAGCACATGTTTTATGAACCCAAAGACGGGCACGGCCTGCCTCACAACCCTTTCAACGCCATTGTAACCCCCAGACCTATTGGTTGGATTTCTACCCGTGGGGCGGATGGCTCGGAAAACTTGGCGCCCTACAGCTTTTTCAACGCAGTGGCTTATACGCCGCCGCAAGTCATGTTTGCATCCACCAGTTCTAAGCCGGACCGTGGCGATACAAAAGACAGCGTTGCCAACATTCGTGAAACAGGTGTGTTTTGCGTGAACATCGTGGAAAGCGCCGCCCGTGACGCCATGAACGCGTCGTCCGGTCCTTGGTCGAAGGACGTGGATGAATTCGACATCGCTGAAATTTCGCGCACCAATTGCAAAACTGTAAACTGTTCAAGGGTCACGGACGCCCCCGCATCGTTGGAATGCACGGTGGTGGATATTCACAAGATCCGTGGTGATTCCAATTTCTTGGTGATTGGGGAAGTCACTGGTGTGCACATGCGTGATGATTGTTTGGTGGATGGTTTGTTTGACGTGACTAAATTCAATCCCCTGTCCCGATTGGGATATCGCGATTACAGCGTAGTCAACAACACGTTCACACTTGGGCGACCAGACGACTGAACACTGGCCCGACTGCAAGCCCCATGCCATAGACATTCAAGATACTTCAAAAGGATACCCCATGCGCGAAACGATGATCGGTGTGATCGGCGGATCTGGCCTGTATGAAATTGACGGGTTGGAGGATGCCACTTGGCAAACAGTGGACAGCCCATGGGGTGCCCCATCAGATGATGTTTTGGTGGGCCGCTTGGATGGTGTGAAAATGGCCTTTCTGCCGCGGCATGGACGAGGCCATGTGCACAGCCCCACCACGGTCCCCTATCGCGCCAACATCGATGCCTTGAAACGTTTGGGGGTCACGGATGTGATTTCTGTTTCCGCTTGCGGATCGTTCCGCGAAGACATGGCCCCAGGACATTTCGTTGTGGTAGATCAATTCATTGACCGCACCTTTGCACGCGAAAAATCATTCTTCGGGGAAGGTTGCGTGGCCCATGTAAGTGTGGCCCACCCGACCTGCCCACGATTGTCAGATCATTGCGAAACAGCGGCCCAAGCCCAAGGCATAACAGTGCACCGTGGCGGAACATATCTGGCCATGGAAGGGCCGCAGTTTTCCACGTTGGCGGAATCCAAACTGTACCGCGAAGTCTGGGGATGCGACGTGATTGGCATGACAAATATGCCCGAAGCCAAATTGGCCCGCGAAGCCGAATTGTGTTATGCATCCGTGGCGATGATCACTGACTATGACAGTTGGCACCCCGACCACGGGGAGGTGGACGTGACAGAGATTATCAAAACCTTGATGGGTAATGCAGACAATGCCCGTGGCATGGTGGCCCGTCTGCCTGCTTTGATGGGCGCGGACCGCGCTGATTGCCCCCATGGCTGTGATAAGGCCCTTGAGTTTGCCATTCTGACCGCCCCAGAAAAACGCGATCCTGAATTGGTTTCCAAGCTGGACGCAGTGGCTGGCCGTATGCTGTAACTGGCAATATTGACGCTGGACTGGGCCGCAATGAAAACACTCCGCAAATTGTTCGTTTTGCTGTTCTTGGCATTCGCTGTTTTTGCGGGGCCTTGGGCTTGGCAAATTTGGACCACGCCCATCTTAAACTCTGACCAAACGCAGACAGCGGACGCCGCACTTATATTTGGGGCAGTTGTGCGACGCGGGGATATCAGCCCGTTGCACCGGGAACGCTTGGATACTGGCCGCGCCTTGCTGAATGAAAAAAAGGTCAACACACTGGTGGTGTCAAATGCAGCTTCCGCCGCCCGCACAATGCGTGATTATCTTGTGGCAATGGGCGTGGCGGAAGAAAATATTGAGCTGGATTTGAAGGCGATCAGAACGCCGGACACCTGTCGCGCTGAAGCGTCCCGCGCCGAAAAACGCAAAGTGGTGTTCGTAAGCCAAAAATTCCATCTACCGCGCATCGCATTGCAATGCGCGAAATATGATTTAGACGCTCAATTTGTTGCCGCCGACCAAAAGAACCGGGCAAACCTTGGAACTTGGACAACAGTCCGGGTTCGCACATACCGTTGGCTGCGCGAAGCAGCTTTGATATGGGGCATCTGGTTAAACCTGTATCCCGAAAGCGAAGGAAACTGACATGAAGACCGTGCAAGATTATATCCGCACAATCCCAGATTTCCCCCACGAAGGGATCTTATTTCGCGATGTCACCACCTTGTTCGAAGACCCGCGCGGTTTTCGCATGGCCATCGACCAAATGTTGCACCCTTGGGCCGGCCAAGACATTGACAAAATCGTAGGATTGGAAGCCCGTGGCTTTATCCTGGGTGGTGCGATAGCCCACCAATTAACGGCCGGGTTCGTACCCATCCGCAAAAAGGGCAAATTGCCGGGCAAAACATATGAACAGGATTACACCTTGGAATATGGTCAAGCCACTGTGGAAGTGCACGTTGACGCCATTGAACCAGGGGAAAAAGTTCTGGTGGTGGATGATCTTTTGGCCACCGGCGGCACTGCCGTGGCTGGCCTGAAGCTGTTGGAAAAACTGGGCGCTGATGTTTTAGGCTGCGGTTTCATTATCGATTTGCCCGATCTGGGCGGGCGCAAGCTGCTGGACGGTATGGGCGTCAAAACCCACGTGTTGTGCGAATTCGAAGGGCTTTAATCGCGCAAGTAATCTGACTTCATCACCATAACGGTTGGGGTTTTCGGCAAAGTCCGCGCCGAAAGTGTGATCTGTGTGAGGCCGGAACGATCGATAGCAAAGTCACCTTCCAAGGCATCTAAGAACATATCCCGGCCGGCAACTGTGAACCAATGCATTGGAATAATAACGGCGGCTTGCAAGCGCTTGATGATGTTTATCACCGCCCCATGGGGCAAGGTCGCCCCGCCATCAACCGGCACCATGACCACATCCATATGCCCCAAAAGAGCATATTGTTCTGGCGTCAATTCATGATGCAAATGGCCCAAATGCGCGATGCACAAGCCAGCCACTTCAAATATAAATATAGAATTACCATGGGCGCGGATCGGTCCCCCGAACGGCGAACGCGTGTCAGAGGTGACATTGCGCACCACCATGTCACCGACTTTGACCCAGTGTAATCGCGGATCACTTCCATTGGGCCACCCCGCCAAAACATGTGCGATCCGTGGATCCACAAAAGACGTCCAGTGGCTTTCATGGGCGTTGTTCATGGTCACGATGTCCGGAACAAAATCCACCATTCCTAGGAAACCTGTATAATCCGTGGCAGCCGATGCACCCCCGCCTTGGATCAAAAACATGGCGTGATCGATATATGAGATACGCACATTTGCGGCCGGTAACGGGTCTGAATAGTTAGCACGAAAACCTGTGCCGGGTTGGGGTCTTGTGCAATCGCAAAGCACTGGCTGACGCCAGATTGTGCCAATGACACGCCCGGCAAAATCAAAGCCCACAAAAAGATAAGATACCGCATACCCGAAATAATAACGCTGCCATCGGCTTTGTCACGTCATTGGATCAATCCGTGTCCGCGCGTCCACGCCGATCATGGCGCAATGTGGCGTACAAAACATGGGTCCGCCAACGCCCATTAATCTGAAGATAGCTTTGGGCCACACCTTCATATTTGAAACCAGAGGTTTCCAATAAGCCCCGCGACGCTTCGTTTTCAGGCAAACAAGCGGCTTCAATCCGGCTAAGACCCAAGGTGTTAAAGGCGTAGTCATTCACCAAACCAATGGCCTCACGCATGATCCCTTGGCGGGTAAATTCTTTGCCCATCCAATAGCCCAGAGTACCGGTTTGCATGGGCCCACGGCGAATGTTGTCCAAGGTGACTGCGCCCACCAGGCGTTCCTTATCCCCCAAAAAGACAAACAATGGTAACGCCGTCCCCGATGCGATGGCCCGTTGGGACCAGTACACCCGGTTGGTGAAGTTTTTGCGCGTCAGGTGGTCACTGGCCCAAACAGGATCCCACGGCTCAAGGAAATCGCGGTTCCCAGAACGCAAATTGGACCAATCAACAAAATCTTTGTGAATCGGCGCGCGCAGCATCAATCTGCTGGACTTCAAAGATATCCGACGCCGCCGAAATATCATCAGGCTGCAAGACGTGCCTGCAGATCGCCGACACTTAAAGAAGATCCTAGGGGACCGTAAACTGCCATGGCCATAGCCTGTGATTGCACCAATCCGCCAGCGAAATCGCGCACCATTGCTGTGCTCACATCATCCACACGCGCAATCACTTCATCCAAATCTGGCACACGATCCCAAATCGCCACCATGCGGGCCAATCGTTCGGCCCTGGACGCGGGGCTTTCCAACCCCATCAATAAACCAGCTTTCATTTGCGCACGGGCCCGCGCCACTTCTTCGTCAGACATATCATCCGCTGCGCGCTTCAATTCGTCCATGGTAATTTCAGCCAAACCGGCCACTTGGTCACCAGATGTACCGGCATAAAGGGTCAAAGTGCCTGTGTCTGAGTAAGCCCCAGCAGACGAAAAAATTGTATAGCACAAACCACGTTTTTCACGCACTTCTTGGAACAACCGCGAAGACATGCCCCCACCAAATGCAGTGGAAAATATTTGGGCGGTGTAAATGTCGGGTGATTTGTAATTTGGCCCTTCGAACGCCAGGGTAAAATGAGCCTGTTCCAAATCTTTGTTTTCCAAACGTTCGCCGTTGGAAAATGTGCCCGGAACAAAGGCTGGTCGGTTTCCTGGTTTTCTGTCGCCGAACAGCACTTCGGCTTGGGCGACAATCGCATTGTGATCAACGCTTCCGGCGGCGGAAAGTACCATCTGATCCGGAGTATAGTTTTCTTTCACAAAACCGGACAAATCATCCCGACTGAATTTTGAAACCTTGTCTGCGGGTCCCAGGATTGTTCGTCCCAGCGGTTGATCCGGGTAAGACACTTCTTGAAGCCAATCAAAAACAATGTCGTCTGGCGTGTCCAAGGACTGCCCGATTTCTTGCAAGATTACCCCTCGTTCCACTTCAATTTCGTTCGGATCGAAAATTGGATTAAGGATAATGTCACCGATGACGTCCAACGCCAATTCAACATCGTTTTCTAAAACGCGGGCGTAATACGCTGTCATCTCACGGCTGGTATACGCGTTTATGTAACCACCAACATCTTCGATGGCTTCCGCGATTTGCAAGGCGGACCGTCGTTTGGTCCCTTTGAACGCCATGTGTTCCAGGAAATGCGCAATACCGTTTTGCGATTCCAATTCATGACGTCCACCGACGTTCACCCAAACACCTATAGAGGCGGACTTCATACCTGGCATGTTTTCGGTAACGATCCGCATGCCGTTGGATAAACGATTTATCTTCACACTCACGAGGCGATCTTGTCCTTTATCAACGATTGCAGCTGGCCCAAATCATTTGGTAACTCAGTCAACCGCTCTGGCCTTTCATACAGATCTGCCATCCTTGGCGGAAGTGGTGGGCGGATGTTTGTAGCAGCTTCCACAGCATCGGGGAATTTGGCTGGGTGGGCTGTGGCCAACGTCACCATGGGGCTGGCCCCTAAGTTGGCTTCTGCCACGGCATAGCCGATGGCCGAATGCGGGCACAAAAGTTCGCCAGTATGTTCCAAAGCATGGGCGATTGCAGCAGACGTGGCATCTTCATCGCAGCGACCACTGTCGAAATGGTCCTGCAGGTACCCCATGGCCCCTTGGCTGATCTGGAATCCACCATCTTTCAGGTCATCCATCACGGCCCGGACGGCAGCCCCGTCACGCCCGTAAGCGTCAAACAAAGCACGCTCAAAATTGGAGGACACTTGAATGTCCATCGACGGCGAAATGCTGGGCAACACTTGGCCCGTGTCGTAACGCGCTGTTTTCATAGCGCGGTCCAGAATGTCATTGTGGTTTGTCGCAATCACCAAACGGTCGATGGGCAAACCCATTTTCTTCGCGATGTACCCCGCAAAGATATCGCCGAAGTTGCCGGTTGGGACGGTAAAGCTGACGGATCGATGCGGTGCACCCAAAGATGTCGCAGCGCTGAAGTAATATACCACCTGTGCCAAAACCCGCGCCCAGTTGATGGAATTGACCCCAGCCAATTTCACCGCGTCGCGGAATTCCAAATTGTTGAACATGTCCTTCAACCGGGCCTGGCACGTATCAAAGCTGCCTTCGATCGCCAAGGCGTGAACGTTGGATTCCGATGGCGTGGTCATCTGGCGGCGCTGCACTTCGCTGACACGGCCATTGGGGAACATGATAAACACGTCCACGGCATCCAAGCCACGAAAAGCTTCGATGGCAGCGGACCCTGTGTCCCCCGAAGTGGCCCCAACAATGGTCACCCGGTCGCTGCGGCGTGACAGGGAAACTTGGAACATTTGCCCGATCAACTGCATAGCAAAGTCTTTAAACGCCAGTGTTGGACCGTGGAACAGTTCCAACAAGTGATGGTTTGGCCCCAACTGCTTCAGGGGTGCCCGCGCAGCATGGCCAAATCCAGCATAGGACTTTTCGATGATTTCACCGAATTCGCTGTCGGTGAACGTGTTACCAGCGAAGGGGCGCATCACCCGAAAAGCAATTTCTTCGTAAGGCAACCCGGCCATCGCAGCGATATCGGCGTGCGACAGTGTCGGCACCGTTTCAGGAACGTACAAACCGCCGTCGCGGGCAAGACCCGTCAACATTGCTTCTTCAAAACTCAATCGTGGGGCTTGTCCCCGGGTTGAGACATAGTCCATCGGCTTTGTCCTTACGCCAGTCGTTGGCGTGTTCGGTAGAGTAAATAGAGGGTCATGGAAAGCCAAATTCCAGCAAGTGAAAACCAAGTTATGGCGTATTGCAGGTGATCATTGGGAATTCCGGTGGTGCCCACCGGCAGCGGTTCCACCTCCACGTCGCCTTCAACGCGTCGCGCAATCACCAAAACAAGCTCAGTTTGCAGATGACTCGCCAAAGTTGGAACATCCCGTGCAAACCAAATGTTTTCAGCCAGATCATTTTCTGGGGTAAAGTTGTCCACTTCTTGGGGCCAATGCAGGTTTCCTTCCACCTTCGTTAATCCTTGCGGTGGTGGGGGCATTTGGCGGTCACGCACGGTGACAAAACCCCGGTCCACCAACACGCGCCGGCCATCTTGCAGTTGAAAGGCGTTGATCAGCCGGTACCCTGCCCCGACACGTTTTTGCGACACCAAAACGCGAACCGCGTGGCCTGTGAATTCACCGCTGACCGCGACGGGCAAAAATCTGTCACGCACCGGATCTGGGGTTTGCGGAATGGCCACTGTGGGCGCATCTATGCGGTTTTCTACATCGGTTAAAACGGTTTCCTTCCAGGCCAAGCGGCGCACTTGCCAGACCCCAAGGCTTAGCAAGATGGAAACCCCCACCAGGCCCAAAACGGCAATTCCCCACATCCGCATGCGATACCCCTTTCCTCAAACCACAAAGGGCGGCCTGGGCCACCCTTTGAATTCTTAATCATGCATGGCGCCGTTAGTGGACGGTGCTGCCCCACAGATAAACTGCAGCGAACAGAAACAACCAAACAACGTCCACGAAGTGCCAGTACCAAGCGGCGGCTTCGAACCCGATGTGATCATCTGGCTTAAAGTGGTTTTTCAAAACGCGCAGCAAGCAGACCGTCAAGAAGATCGTGCCCACCAAAACATGGAAACCGTGGAAACCTGTGGCCATGAAGAAGTTCGCAAAATCAATCTCGCCAGAGAAAGTCCAACCATCCACCACCAGAAGTTCGCGGTATTCATAGGCTTGGAAGCCGGTGAAAATCACACCCAAAACAATCGCAGCGATCAAGCCGTTGCGCAGGTCCAAGCGATTGTTCCCGTGGACCAATGCGTGGTGCGCCCAAGTTGCGGCACAGCCAGACAACAACAACAACAGCGTGTTAATCAAAGGCAATTCAAACGCGTTTACCATGTGATAATCTGGCTGCACGTAAGTGGTGCCCTCATATTCGGACATCGGGTAAAGCTTGTGTTTGAAGAAGCTCCAGAACCAGGCAGAGAAGAACATCACTTCAGACATGATGAACAAAATGAACCCGTACCGTAAACCGATGCGCACCACTGGCGTGTGATCCCCAATCAAGTTTTCAGCGACAGTTTCGCCCCACCAAGCGTACATTACGTACAAAACACCAACAAATCCCATCAGGAACAACCAAGGTCCGCTGAAGGTGATGCTTTTGAAGAAGATGGTCACCTCACCGTTCATCCAGGCAACGGCGCCGAACAGCATAACAAAAGCCGCAACGGACGCCACCAAGGGCCAGATTGAAGGGGCAAGGATGTGATAGTCGTGGTTTTTTTCGTGTGCCATGGCGGGCCTCTTTAGACTTAATTCAGGCGATTTTGCGGGGCGATTTCAAGCTGCACCATTTCTTCGGGCAGATCAATCTCGTAAAACGTATAGCTGAGGGTGATGGTGTGGATGTACTGGCCTTCCCGGTCATCCACAATTTCAGGATCAACAAAGAAAGTAACGGGCATCTGCACGCGTTCACCGGGTTGTAGGACTTGTTCTTCAAAGCAAAAACAATCGATCTTGCTGAAGAAACCACCTGCTTGGTACGGGGTCACGTTATAACTGGCGGATCCAGCAACCGCGCGATCGGTGGGGTTGTACGCTTCGTAAAACGCCAGACCGGTTTCCCCGATTTTCAGCGTCATTGTGCGTTCCACTGGGGTGAACTGCCAAGGCATATCCCGGTCCAAAGACGCATCAAAACGGATGGTGATGGTTTCATCCAAGACCACATCGCTGGCACCTTCGGCCACGCCAGTGATCCCGGAAAAGCCCGTAACCCGGCAGAACCAATCATAAAATGGCACAGACGCCCAAGCCAGGCCGCCCATAAGCAAAACGACCCCGATGGTTTGCGCCAATGTCTTTTGTACGCCGGTCACGATCCTTGATCCTCCAACGCGGGGCGGACAACGTGATCAAACCCTTCGGTGGGCCCTGCACTGCGCAATTTAACCAAGCTTAACGCAACGGTCAGGATCATCAGCCCCACCAAGCACAATGCGACCGCTGTGTTACGACTTTGACGACGGGCGTGCATTTGGCTTTGCTTCACAAAACTCATAGCCAGCCCCCAAATATTTCCAGCGGGCCAATCAAGCTGCCCACCAAGATCGCCGTGAACAACAAGGCCAGATACAGCAAAGAAAACTTGAAGAACGATTTTTCAACCGCGTACCCATCTGCTTCAGCAATATCTTCATTGCGGCGCGAAATGCGGATCGCGTCACGCATGAAGATAACAGTGCAAATGATGGCGGTGATCAGGTAAACAATCCCGCCCAACCCAGTGAAGGCCGCGCCGATGGCGAAAGCTGACAAGATGATTGTGTAAATCAAGATGTGCTTGCGTGTGGATGGGCGACCATGAGTCACCGTCAGCATCGGGACTTTGGCATTGTCGTAATCCATGCGCGTGAACAGCGCCAACGCCCAAAAGTGTGGCGGCGTCCACAAAAAGATCAAAGCAAACATCAAGACCGCTTCAATGGAAACGGCACCTGTGGCAGCAACCCAACCGATCAGCGGCGGGAAAGCCCCTGCAGCACCACCAATAACGATGTTTTGCGGTGTGCGGCGTTTTAACCACATGGTGTAAATCACCACATAAAAGAAGATGGTAAAGGCCAGCCAAAGGGCAGCCATCCAGTTCGTGGCCAGACCCAGCATGACAACACTGAAACCCGCCAAGGCCACACCCAAAGAAACGGCCGCGTCCCGGGTCACTCGACCGGATGGTATGGGGCGCTTCATGGTGCGCTTCATCATGGCGTCCAAGTCGGATTCCCACCACATGTTCAATGCCCCTGATGCCCCACCGCCGATGGCGATGAACAAAAGTGCGGCAAATGCTTCAACCGGGTGAAGCGTCGAGGGGGCTGCCAGTAGACCAACAAAAGCCGTAAAAACCACGAGCGTCATCACCCGTGGCTTTAGCAATGCCCAATAGTCGCCAAATGTGGCGTCGTATTCTGGGCTGTTAAGGCTTACGTCAGTCACACCAACGACCTTTAGTTAGACGCCAGTTGAAGATCAGCAGATTCAGTTGTGATACCTGCGTATTCCGCTTTGGCACGTTCCAACCAAGCATCGTACACGTCTTGACTAACAACTTTGACAGTGATCGGCATATAAGCGTGGTCTTTGCCGCACAATTCAGAACACTGACCGAAGAAAACACCTTCTTTGTCAGCGTTGAACCACAGTTCTGCAACACGGCCTGGAACGCCATCTTGCTTCACGCCGAAAGCTGGGATTGTCCATGAATGGATCACGTCGCCACCTGTGACTTGCATCACAATGGTCTTACCCACAGGCACAACAACGGCTGTATCCGTGGCCAACAGATACTCATCTTCTGCATACCCAAAGTCCGCCAGTTCTTCTTTGGCCAGCATAATGCTGTCAAAGCCAAACCCTTCGTCAACATATTCATACCCCCAATACCATTGGTACCCAGTGGTTTTGATGGTGATGTCGGCTTCTGGAATAACTTGGTTTTTGAACAACACGGGCAAAGAAAATGCACCGATGAACACCAAGATGGCCACAGGAACAACTGTCCAAGTGATTTCCAAAGCAGAATGGTGGGTGAATTTGGCTGGGATTTTGTTGCGTGATTCTGCGAATTTCCAGCAAGCGTAGGCCAGCAATGCCGTGACAAACACTGAGATCACGGTGATGATCACCAACAAAAGATTGTCCAAGAAGATGATGTCACGCATCAAATCTGTGGCTGGCTCCTGAAAGCCAATGCCTTTTGGCAGGGGTTTACCCAATGTTTCCAATGCTGGCAGCCCATCTTGGGCGAATGCCAGTCCTGGCAACGCCGCAAAACCAAGTCCCAAAGGAAGTTTCGAAATCCGCATGTGTGAACCTTTCCAAGCACGCTTTCCGATATCGGTGACGCCCCGGTATACCGCGGCATATTTGCTTTTCTTGAGTGCATGAACCATATCACGGATAAACACGCAATTGGTTATGCCGCGTCAAAGAGACGCCATAACGCTGAATTTTCCTTTTTTGCTTGGAACGCTGATCATGTCTGACGCTGCTTTTCTGCCTTTCGAAACCCATCTGGACCTTGATTCAACGCGCGGCATTCTGCGCGATGCCCTGTCGGGGGCAGATGACGGAGAGTTGTTTTTGGAACGCAACAAGGTTGAGGTCATCGCGTTTGATGACGGGCGCGTGCGCAACGCCAGTTACAATGCAACAGAAGGATTTGGCTTGCGAGCGGTCAAAGGCGAACAAGTATCCTACGCCCATGCCTCAGACATCAGCGAAGGTGCGATTTCGCGGGCAGTGGGCACTGTACGTCTGGCCATTGGCGATGGCGGTGGTGTTATGGCCCCCGGTCCAGTCAAAACAAATCAGCGGCTGTATTCTGACCAAAACCCCCTGAACGACGCGACCTTTGCCGCGAAGATAGAATTGCTTCAAGAAATCGATGCCTATGCCCGGGCTGCAGACCCGCGTGTGGTTCAGTGTTCCGCCACTATTGCGGCATCGCACCAAGAAGTCGCGATTTTGCGGGCAGATGGGGATGCTGTTTCTGACATCCGCCCCATGGTTCGTTTGAACGTCAGCGTTATTGTCGATCAAGATGGTCGCCGCGAAACCGGCTATGTTGGTGGCGGTGGACGTTATGGCCTGACTGGTATGATGGACGAAGCGCACTGGAAACCCGTGGTCGATGAAGCGCTGCGCATTGCGATCTTGAATTTGGATGCGGTGCCCGCCCCTGCTGGGATGATGGACGTGGCCTTGGGCCCAGGATGGCCCGGCATATTGCTGCATGAAGCCGTGGGTCACGGTTTGGAAGGCGATTACAATCGGCGCGGAACGTCCGCATTTGCGGGATTGCTGGGGCAACAAGTGGCTGCCCCTGGCGTTACAGTGCTGGATGACGGCACCATCCCAGACCGGCGCGGATCCCTAACCGTGGATGATGAAGGCACACCATCAGGCAAAAACACTTTGATCGAAGACGGTATTTTGGTGGGTTATATGCAAGACCGCCAAAACGCGCGGCTGATGGGTGTTGAACCGACTGGAAATGGCCGCCGCGAAAGCCACGCCCACGCCCCCATGCCACGCATGACGAACACATATATGTTGAATGGCGACAGCAACCCGGCGGATTTGGTGGCTGATATCAAAGACGGCATTTACGCCGTGGGTTTTGGCGGCGGCCAAGTGGACATCACCAGTGGCAAGTTCGTGTTCAGCTGCACCGAAGCATACCGCGTGGAGAATGGCATCAAAGGTGCACCGATCAAAGGGGCCACCCTGATTGGGGATGGCGCCACGGCCCTGAAACACATTCGGGGAATCGGAAATGACATGGCGTTGGACGCTGGCTTGGGCAATTGCGGCAAGCAGGGACAATGGGTGCCTGTGGGTGTGGGCCAGCCATCACTTCTGATCGGAAATCTAACGGTGGGCGGCGCGTCGTAGTCGTTTCTTGGTACGTTTCTAATTTAATTCGCATTCGCCAGAAGTTGTTTAACATCTGTTAACCATTTCAACCCTACCGTGAAAAAGTAAGGCGGCGAGGTTGTGTATGGATGGATTGAATTCTTCTTCCGGTCACCCCCCACTCCCACCCACTTCGGAAGACGATCTGGTCTCACGGCTTCGCCTCTTACGGTCCAGACGCGTGGGACCCGCCACATATCATCGATTGATCCGTGAACACGCAACGGCCCAGGGTGCTTTGGCCGCCTTGCCCGATATTGCGGCTGATCGGGGCGTTAAGGGCTATCGCACATGCACATTTCAAACGGCCAAAGGCGAATTGGATGCCGGGCGAAAATTGGGGGCGCAGCTGGTGGCCCAAGGCAGTGCGGATTATCCGTCCAGCCTGGCACAGGTGACCGATGCGCCGCCTTTGGTTTGGGTAATGGGAAATCTTTCCGTTCTGCACCGCCCCATGGTGGCCTTGGTGGGCGCGCGAAATGCATCATCAAACGGCACCCGTATGGCCAAAAAGCTGGCCCATGAACTGGCAGAAGCCGGGATTGCCGTAGTGTCAGGGCTAGCGCGCGGCGTGGACACCGCGGCCCATTTGGGCAGTTTGGATCACGGCACTGTCGCCGTTTTAGCCGGCGGCGTGGATCAGGTGTATCCCGAAGAAAACTGCCACTTGGGCAAAAACATATTGGCCCAGGGCGCGCGGATATCTGAACAACCCATCGGATTGGTCGCCCAAGCACGCCACTTCCCCCGCCGCAACAGAATCATTTCCGGCCTATCCCAAGCTGTCATTGTGGTGGAAGCCGCTGCTAAATCCGGAACATTGATCACCGCGCGCCAAGCTCTGGACCAAGGTCGGGAGGTGTTGGCTGTGCCCGGGCACCCCATGGATCCGCGCGCATCTGGCTGCAATATGCTGATCCGCGATGGGGCCACATTGGTGCGCGGTACAGATGACATTCTGGCCCTTTTGGAACGCCCCACACTGACGAACACAACCCTGACGCAGCCACCACCGAAACCCAAGATAGCCGCGGAAAGCGCCCAAGCGTTCTTACACAAACCGCTCAGCCAAATTGCAAATCTGCACAAACGCATTTTGGACAGATTGGGCCCTGCACCGACAGCTGAAGATCAGCTGGTTCGTGACCTTAAAATACCTGCAAGTCAGGTGTCTGGTGCTTTGGTGGAATTGGAAATGGATGGCACTATCGAACGCCAATCCGGTGGCATGGTTTCCAAAATTCCCCCCAATTAAAACTGCGAATTTGAACACGCCACATTGACAATCCCCCCGCCCTGGCCATGTTGGCGTTCAATCTAGCAGCAAAAAACTTGGGGTAAAACCATGGCCGTCGTCGTTGTTGAATCGCCCGCTAAGGCAAAGACAATCAACAAATATCTGGGGCCAGGCTTTACCGTTTTGGCGTCCTACGGGCATGTTCGGGACCTGCCCCCCAAAGACGGATCAGTGGATCCGGACAACAGTTTTGAAATGCTTTGGGAAGTCGCTCCTGCCAGCAAAAAGCACGTCAAAGCCATTGCAGATGCCCTAAAAGACGACAACGAATTGATCTTAGCCACGGACCCGGATCGCGAAGGTGAAGCCATTTCGTGGCACCTGGAAGAAACGCTGCGTAAGCGGAAATCCATTAAGAAAGACACCCCGGTCAGTCGGGTGGTGTTCAACGCCATCACCAAGTCCGCCGTGACAGAAGCGATGAAGAATCCGCGCCAAGTGGATCAAGAATTGGTGGATGCATACCTGGCGCGTCGGGCATTGGACTATTTGGTGGGCTTCAAGTTATCTCCGGTGCTTTGGCGCCGTTTACCAGGGGCCAAATCTGCTGGTCGCGTGCAATCTGTTTGTTTGCGCTTGATCGTTGAACGCGAGATGGAAATCGAAAGCTTCAACAACCAAGAATATTGGTCCGTTAAGGCCGTTCTGACAACGCCGCGTGGTCATGAATTCGATGCAAAATTGACCAGTCTTTCCGGCAAAAAATTGGACAAATTTGATTTGGCCAATTCTACAGATGCTGAATTGGCTGTGGCGGCCATCAATTCGCGGGATTTAACAATCGCTTCGGTGGAAGCAAAGCCGGCGTCGCGCAACCCTTCCCCGCCATTCATGACATCCACCCTTCAGCAAGAAGCCAGCCGCAAGTTCGGCTTTGGCGCACGTCAGACCATGTCTTGTGCGCAGCGTCTGTATGAAGCGGGGTACATCACATACATGCGGACCGATGGCATCGACATGGCGCCAGAAGCCGTGGATGCCGCCCGCGATGCCATTCAAGACCGGTATGGTAAGGATTACGTGCCGTCTAAGCCACGGATTTACAAGAACAAAGCCAAGAACGCCCAAGAAGCCCACGAATGTGTGCGTCCCACAGACATGACCCGCGCCGCGGATGATTTGAAGGTCACTGATGCGGATCAGCGCAAGCTTTACGATCTGATCTGGAAGCGCACACTGGCCAGCCAAATGGAAGGCGCACGACTGGAACGCACCACCGTAGAAATCGGTGCGGCAGATGGCCAGGTCGGCCTTCGTGCCAGCGGCCAAGTGATGCTGTTTGACGGATTTTTGCGTGTCTACGAAGAAGGCCGTGATGATGCCGTGGTGGATGATGATGACAAACGCCTTCCCCAAGTTGTGCAAGGCGAAGCTGCCGGAAAATCCGGTGTCACACCCGAACAGCATTTCACCCAACCACCGCCGCGCTACACGGAAGCCAGCCTGGTCAAACGCATGGAAGAATTGGGCATTGGCCGCCCGTCCACGTACGCGTCCATCGTAACCACGATCCAGGATCGCGAATATGTTCTAAAAGACAAAAATCGCCTGATTCCAGAAGACAAAGGGCGTTTGGTAACAGCGTTTTTGTCCAACTTCTTTGCCCGATATGTGCAGTACGAATTCACTGCGAATTTGGAAGGACAGCTGGACGATGTGTCGGCGGGGGACCGGGAATATAAGGACGTGTTGGAAGGCTTTTGGCAGGATTTCAAAGTGGCGATTGATGATGCCATGGACAAATCCATCACCGAAGTCCTTGAAAAGATTAACGAAGTTTTGGCCCCCCACATCTTTCCCGAAGAAGAGCCAGGCGTTGATCCGCGCCAATGTAAAAACTGTGGCAACGGTCGGTTGTCCATGCGCACGGCACGGTCGGGTGGTGCGTTCATCGGGTGCTCGAACTATCCGGAATGTCGGTTTACCCGGCCCTTCGGCCCCCCGTCGGATGACGACGATATGGCAATCCCACCCGATGGCAAATTGCTGGGTGTCGATGCCGGTGATGAGATCCGCGTGTTCAAAGGCCGCTTTGGACCGTACGCCCAACGCGGGCCAGTGACCGAAGAAAACAAAAAACCGCCACGCCAGTCCATTCCCAAGGAATGGCCGCCTGAAGAAGTGGATCTGGCAACGGCAGTAAAACTTCTGTCCCTGCCCCGCTTGATTGGGCCGCACCCAGAAGATGGGGTCAACGTTTGGGCAAATATCGGCCGTTATGGCCCTTACATTAAGTATTCTGAGAGCACTTCGGACCGGGGCGGCGTGAATGCCAACCTGGAATCCTTGGACGATGTGTTCACTGTGGGCATGAACCACGCTGTTGAATTGATCGCGGCCAAAGTGGCCAGCCGGGGCAATCGCGGCAAAGCGGCGGTTCCCATCCACGAGTTGGGCGAACACCCAGAAGCTGGGGGTCCCGTGAACGTGTTTGACGGCAAATACGGCCCTTACGTGAAGTGGGAAAAGATCAATGCGACGATCCCAGAAACCGTGAAGCCAGAGGATTTGACCCTGGCCCAAGCAGTGGATTTGATCGCGGAACGCGCGGCCAAGACCGGCAAAAAAGTGGCCAAGAAAAAGGCCCCCGCGAAAAAGAAAGCGGCGCCTAAGAAGGCGGCTGCCAAAAAGGGCTGAAGCACAAGATGCGGGCGGGGTGATTACACCACCGCCCGCTTGTTTTCGCAAAAATCTTAACCAGTGTTAGCAAGTTCTGACGCCCCCGGGCGCAGCGGTAAAGTTTGCAAGTGGCGCGCCAAAACCCGGTTCACATCAACAGCACAACCTGTACACACCCCGTACACCGCCCAAATATCACGCGCAGTTGGCCCAAAGGTTAACGCATTCGCGCGAAACGTTGCGGTTTGGTGAAAAATATCATGAGCCGCTTGCGACCTTTTTCCCAAAACAACCTTAGCTGACGCCAATCAAAAGCCCGATGGCTGTCACCAATGCGCCGCCAATCACCACTTGTACAATGGCGCGGGTCCAGCTGGTTTTCATCCACCGGTTTTGAATCCATGCAATGGCCCACAGTTCCACGAACACCACGCCGATGGCCGTGCTGGTGGCCCACCAAAAATCCGCAATCAGATACGGCAAGGCGTGGCCCAAGCCCCCAACGGTGGTCATCACCCCGGTGACGATCCCCCGGATCACCGGCGACCCACGCCCGGAAATCAAACCGTCATCGCTGGCCGCTTCGGTAAAGGCCATGGACACCCCTGCCCCCAATGAGGCAGCCAAGCCCACCAAGAACGTGGTCCATGGATCGCGGGTGGCAAAGGCAACCGCAAAGATCGGCGCAAGCGTGGAGATGGATCCATCGATCAACCCCGCCAGGCCAGGCTGGACATAGGTTAAAACGAAATCCCGCTCTTTTTCTGACAGGCTTTTGCTCATGGTGCCGCCCCTTTTGGTCCGTGGAAGTTTAGTTTTTAGAATGATTCTAAATTGATGGTCGGGGCGCTTTTTGTCAACCGCGTGCGCCATTCCACGGCTTTCCCTTTGGACCCAGCGCCGCTAGGGTTCCAACAACGGGAAAAGACCGATGAGGGGACCCATGAAAAAGATTTACGCTTCCGCCGCCGAGGCATTGGATGGCCTGTTACAAGACGGCATGTTCATCGCCGCTGGCGGCTTTGGATTGTGCGGCATTCCAGAACTTTGTTTGCAGGCCATCAAGGACGCAGGCACCAAAGATTTGACCTTCGCTTCCAACAACGCAGGCGTTGATGACTTTGGTATCGGCATCTTGTTGCAAACCCGCCAGGTGAAGAAAATGATTTCCAGCTATGTTGGGGAAAACGATACCTTCATGCAGCAGTATTTGTCGGGCGAATTGGAACTGGAATTCAATCCGCAAGGTACGTTGGCAGAACGCATGCGCGCCGCAGGGCACGGCATTCCTGGGTTTTACACCAAAACCGGTGTGGGCACCGTGATCGCGGAAGGCAAAGAACACAAAGACTTCCCCACTGGCGCGGATGGGTCCATGGAAACGTATATCATGGAAGAAGGCATGTTCGCCGACCTGTCAATCGTTAAGGCTTGGAAAGCGGACGAGACCGGCAACGCCATTTTCCGCAAGACAGCCCGCAACTTTAACCCGCCTGCCGCCATGTGCGGCAAAACCTGCGTGTTGGAAGTGGAAGAAATTGTGCCCACGGGATCGCTAGACCCAGACGCCATTCATTTGCCGGGCATATATGTACACCGCCTTTTCCAAGGTGCGCATGAAAAGCGGATCGAACAACGCACAGTGCGGAAAGGATAAAGCCATGTGGGATCGTAACCAAATGGCCGCGCGCGCGGCACAAGAACTGGAAGACGGAACATATGTGAACCTAGGCATCGGGATTCCGACCTTGGTGTCTAACTATATTCCCGAAGGCGTGGAAGTGACGCTGCAATCGGAAAACGGGATGTTGGGCATGGGCCCCTTCCCCACGGAAGATGAAATTGATCCAGATCTTATCAACGCGGGCAAACAGACCATCACGGAACTGCCGCAAACGGCATATTTCGACAGCGCCACCAGCTTTGGCATGATCCGCGGCGGCAAGATCGCCATGGCGATTTTGGGTGCCATGGAAGTGGATGAAAAAGGGGATCTGGCCAACTGGATGATCCCAGGCAAGCTGGTCAAGGGCATGGGCGGCGCTATGGATTTGGTGGCCGGCGTGGGCCGCGTGGTGGTGGTGATGGATCACACCAACAAAAAGGGTGAAAGCAAGTTGCTAAAATCCTGCACCCTGCCGCTGACCGGTCAAGGTGTGGTGAACCGCATCATCACAAACTTGGGTGTGTTGGACGTGGTGCCAGGCGGGCTGAAGATTGTGGAAACCGCAGAAGGCGTTTCACAGGACGATCTGCGCGCCGCGACTGAAGCCACCATCGTCTGAGGGTTACTTAAAAACGCAGGCGTCCGTGACTTTTGCGGGCGTCGTTGTGCAAAGGGTTTTGGCCACAGACCATGCGGCGATAACTTTGGGCACATAATCGCGGGTTTCTGCAAAGGGGGGCACGCCGTCGTATCGCAAGACGGCCCCCTCGCCTGCGTTGTATCCTGCCAAGGCCAGCAACGGGTCTTTGGAAAACAACGACAGCAAGACAAACAGATATTCCATGCCGCCGCGAATGTTTTGGCTTGGGTTAAAACGATCTGTCACGTCAAAACGGTTCGCGGTGGCGGGCATCAATTGCATCAATCCCCCCGCACCTGCACGGCTGACTGCCCCGGTCTTGCCGGCAGATTCAGCCCAGATCACCGCCAAAGCATAGGCTGGGCTGACGTTAAAGTTTTTGTATCCCGCTTGAAGGGCTGCGTTATTGTCTTTGGCGATGCGGGCCAGCGTTGCCGCTTGGGGGCTGCGCACTGTGGCAACGCCTTCGGGCGGGGCGGCCACCAAAGCCTCTGCCAAGGCCAATCGGGATGGGTTGGCGGCCGTATATTCCGCAGAAATGGTTTTCCAGAACCAAGTGTATTGTTCTTTATAGGGCCCGCTGGACGGTGCAGTGGCAGGGGCCGCAGGGGCTGGTGCCGGGGCCGCTGCCGCTGGGGCGGTCTTGACTGTTGGCGACGTGCTGCGCACCACGCGGCGCGGGCTGGGATTGCGCGGGGCAGACGGGGACCGTGGCGCAAGCTGAACACGATGCACCAATGCATCGCTTTGCATTTCAATATGGGGACCAGGTCCCACCAAGGGCAACAAACTGACAGCCAAGGCACCGATCATCTGCACGATCCTACTTTTCTTTTTCGGCCCTACTAACACGGAAATATGGAACGGTCATAGAGGCCATTCCAAGGCAGCCGCCACCGATTTGTCCCAGAAACTGTCCGCCCTTGCCCCATTCCTGCCCAAAATGGATGACGATAAAGCCCCATCACACCGAATAGGACCAAACCATGGCGCGCAAATCATTGATGAAAGACACTTCAGGTGCTGTGACCTTGGATTGGCTTGTTCTGTCTGTTGCCGTGGTGGGGTTGGCCATTGTGGTGTTGTCGTCAGTATCAGACAAATTCTTCGGACCCGACTTCGGCGAAACCAACGCCGCCAGTGCTGCGGATACGCTGTAAGGCACCCCCGCTGCGGATTTTTCTAAGAATCTGCAATTTTAGCCAATTTCGTCTCATTCTTGCCTTTTTGTGGTGTCAACGATGCCCCAAAGCAAAAGGCCACGCAGGGAAGGAGAGCCCTGTTAAGGCCGCTATCAGGCAGGATATATCCATGGACACTCGACTGACCACCGAGGGGCCGACGTTGCAAGTGTGTCTTGCAGCCCGTGACCTAAGCGCGTTTTCCCTTTTGGTGGAAGACTTGCACGCAGAACTTGGCGAAAACTGGGGGGAACTTACCCTCAATGAAGCATCTGATTTCTTGGACGACACAGCCGCAAGCAACATGGCGTTGCTGGTGGTGGCTGTCGATGAAGATGATCGGGATGGCCTTATCAACGTTGAAAAAGTGATCGCCAAAGCCCGGCGGATCGGACTGGCCACATTGTTGGTGGCCGAAGATCTGACAGACTTGGAAATTTACCAGCTAACCCAATGCGGCGCGACACCCCACGTGGAATACCCGCTGCAAGAGGGTGATCTGGCCATTGCATTGGGTGATTTGGCGCCTGATGTAGGGGCATCCTTGGTGCAAAAAGCCGCCAAAGGAGAGGTTTTCGCCATCCAAGGTATAGCTGGCGGCGCGGGCTCATCCACGCTGGCGATCAACTTGGCCCGCGAAATCGCAGCTTTGGACCAAGGGTCTGTGTGTTTGATTGATCTGGACGTGCAGTTTGGGTCCGTGGGCATGGAATTGGGCCTGCCCCCATCAGATGCCGCATTGGATTTGCTGTTTGATCAAGAAATCATTGATCCTGATTGGCTGAACGGCAGCTTGGCCAGATTTGGACCCAACATGAAAGTCCTGACGTCCCCTGCGGACGTGATCCCGCTGGACAGCATCAACCCGCATGGTTTGACCCGTCTGCTGGCCCTGGCCCAAACAGAATTTGATTTCGTTGTGGTGGACATGCCAAAAGCCATTTCCGGCTGGACCAATGTTGCCTTTGATTGGGCCGACACGGTGTTTTGTCCCGTGACTGCTGGCAAAAAATCCGCCGCGATGATCGATCGGTTCCGTCAAACGTGTCTGGGCGAAGATTTGCCGTTGGAAAAGCTGCAATTCATCGTCAACCGCATGGACAGCCGCGCAAGCCATACCGCCCAGCAGGAACTGGACCGGTTGAGCGTTGCCGCAGGCATGCCGGTGGAAATGACCCTGCCCCATGGCGGTGATCACGTGGGCGAAAGCGCATCTTTCGCACCCATGTCGTCCGTCGAACCCTTTAACGCGCTGGGTCAAGAAATTCACCGTATGGCCACTATGATTGCGGATCGCCGGGTGATGGCGGCATAGTCATATGCTGCACTTCGGAAGTTTTTCTGATTACTTCGTTCCCAAGCTGGCCGCATTTTACAGCGGCTGGTGGGAAAGCAGCTGGTCCATTGTCAGCACCTTGTTTGCATGACTGGCTTCGCCGTGGCGGCGGTATTGGGCCTGGGCCCGGTGGGCCTGTGCATCGCATGGGGTGAAATTTCTCGGCGTGACATTGCAAATATATGCGTGGGCGTTGCGGCCCTGTTGTTTGCCATTTTGTCCATCGGTTTCCTGCCCGTTTCACAGATTTTCACGCGCTTCGCAGCGGGCCTTTTGGCAGGGTCTTTTCTTTACGTGCTTTGGCGATTGAACCGTGTTGGCGGCGGCGATGTAAAACTGGCAACCGTTCTGGTGCCCTTTGTGGCCCCGCCGCTTTGGGGAATGGGCTTTGTCTTGGTGTTGATTTTCAGTGGGCTGGCGCTTGTTGGGTTGCGCCTGGCCCAAGACACGCGTCCCCTGCCCTTTGGCATTCCGCTGATCTTGGCCGTTTTGACGACGCAGTTTTTATGAGACTTTCACCGGCACCATAGTGCCTTGCAGCACAGCGATCTGGGTGTCGCCATCAAACACGTCAGCTTGGGCCACAATCAACCGCCGCCCGGGTTTAATCACGCGTCCAACGGCACGCAGTGGGCCTTGGGCGGCTGGGGCCAGCAGGTTGACCTTCATCTCCGCAGTCAGCACTTCAAAGCCTTCTTCCATCATGGTCAGGGATGCGTATCCAGCGGCACTGTCCCCAATGGCAAAGGTCAACGCGGCATGGCCATAGCCGTGCTGTTGCTGCGACGTTTCCAATATTGGCGCTTCAATCACCACATGGCCTGATGCCACTTCCGCCAGCGACGCCCCCAAGGTGGTCATCATCGATTGGCGGGCGAAACTGTCAAAGATGCGTTGCATGAATTATCCCCGGGGCATGGGCAGTTGGGTTACGGTCTTTCCCGTCAGAATGGCCTGTGCCCCCCGGCCCATCAAGCCCGATAATGCCGGATCCGTCGTGCAAAGCCCGCCAGTATACGTGCCAAAGGCAGGCACCAACAGTTTTGTATCATCCACCAAAAAGGCCGCCCGGCTGATGATGCGCCCGCGCACAGACAATCGCACTTTGGGGTGATAATGCCCCGATATTTCGGCCACTTCGCCCGTGGCAATGTGGCGAAAGGTCAGTGGACCGATAGATAATTCCGCCAAATGATCCCCGCCAAATTCCACAGGTCCAGGATCATGGTTGCCTTCGATCCAAACCCAACGCCGCCCTGATTGCAGGCGCGTAATCAACATAACGTCGCTGTCCGTCAGGGCATCGACGGCAGCCAGATCATCGAAACTGTCTCCCAAACAAATGACCGTTGCGGGGTTCAAAGATTCCACTTCACTTGCCAAAGCATCCAACGTTTCGCGCGTTTCATAAGGCGGCAACATTGCGCCTGTCCGCCGGGCGATACGATCCGATTTCCCCAAATGCAAATCTGAGACCACCAGCACACGCGCTTCTGCCCACCACAGCGCACCGCTGGCACGGGCGGTCAACGTGCTGCCGCAAAATGGGAACTCCAAGGAATTGTTCATGCTTCGTTCATGTCAGATCGGCCTGTCGTTTGGCAAGCCCATGTTGCTGTACCTTAAAACGGAACCCGCCAAGATTTCTTGGTTTCCACTGTGTCCAGCCCCGATGTGGACATCAGACGTTCGGTTTCTTCTTGCAACAACCGTTCTTCCGCCAACCCTTTGACAGGCACCCGGCCTGGTTCCAAAAACAGCGGGGCCGCCAAAGGGGTAACCCGGTCCAACACCCGCAGATCGATCCGGTCGCCAACGCGGGCCAACATGTCTTCGATCCGCCCAAAATCCACCAGGCCGCGCAGCGCTTCCTCGCGGGTGATTTGCATCAGTACGTGATCAGGATCGTATTTGTGTAGCGTGTCATACAAGATATCTGAACTGAACGTCGCCTGCCGCCCCGTTTTGCGGTTGGAAGGCAGATTGCGTTCAATCAACCCCGATATCACAGCGCTGGCCTTGAACGTGCGCTTCATCACCGCATTGCCCGCCAGCCACGAGTCCAACCCATTTTGCATGGCCTCTGAGGTGAACAGCGATGCGGCGTCGGTCAATGGATCCAAAGACCAGATCAGCGTGGCGTAATCGGTGGCCACAAAGCCTATGGGCCCCAACCCCTGCTCTTCCATGCCCTTGGACAACAACAAGCCCAAGGTCTGCATCGCATTGCGCCCAGCAAACCCATACACCACTGTCTGTGCCCGGCCATCATGGGGAAAACTTTCAATCAGCAGTCTGTTTTCACACGGCAGTTCGGAAACCTTGCGCTGCAGTGCCAACCATTGCCGGGTGTGGGGCGGCAGTTCGGGCCAGTCGTCTTGACGAAACATCCGTAAAATCCGCGCAGATAACTGAGTGGATGTGGCGAATTTCGTTCCCATAAACGTGGCGATCTTTGGCTTTTTGTCGGCACGGCGCGTCACTTGCACCGTCATTTCACGCAAACCTTCGTACCGAACGATCTGGCCCCCAATCAAAAACGTATCCCCTTGGGTCAGGGTGGCGGCAAAGCCTTCTTCGATCTCGCCCAAGGGTTTGCCCCCGCCCCGGTTCTTTAGGCGCACTTTAAGCGTGTCAGTGTCTTGGATCGTGCCGATGTTCATGCGAATGCGTTGCGCCGCACGGGGATCGCGCAGCTGCCACTGCCCGTCGGGGCGCTGCAACAGGCGCTGCCATTTGTCATAGGCGCGCAGGGCATATCCACCAGTGGCGCAAAATTCCAAACAGTCGTCAAATTCGGGCCGGGTCAAATCCGCGAATGCGCCGGCCGTGGTAAATTGCGCATACAACGCATCTGCGTCAAACGGACCTGCGCAGGCCGCGATCAAAATGTGCTGGCACAATACATCGCGCGGGCCCCGGCCCCGGCCATCACCGTCCAAATCATGGGCCTTCACCGCCTCCAACGCAGCAATGCATTCCACCACTTCAAACCGGTTGGCGGGCACCAACAATGCCTTGGACGGGGCATTATATCTGTGGTTGGCCCGCCCGATCCGCTGCACCAGGCGCTTCACATTCTTAGGCGCACCGATTTGGATCACCAGGTCCACATCCCCCCAGTCAATGCCCAAATCCAGGGAACCCGTGCACACAATTGCCCGCAGACTGCCATCCACCATGGCCCCTTCCACGCGGGTGCGCTGTTCTTTGGACAAGGATCCGTGGTGAATCCCAATGGGCAAACTTTCGTCATTGGCCAGCCACAGGTTATGAAAAAACAACTCCGCTTGCGCACGCGTGTTGTGAAAGATCAGCGTGGTTTTGTGCTTTTTCACTGCGTCCAACACCGCCGGGATCGCATATTTTGCCCCTCCCCCTGACCAAGGCGGCGCTTCCTCTGTGTGCAACATCTGAATGTCAGGGTCGGGCCCCGGGTCCGCTTGTAAGATATTGCAAGGATCTGGGTGACGCGCCAAGAACTGCGCAATGGCGCCAGGATCTTCCACAGTTGCAGACAATCCCACACGGCGTAAGTCAGGGCACATGGCCTGGATCGCCGCTAAAGCTAGCATCAACTGATCCCCGCGCTTGCTTTCCGACAACGCATGGATTTCGTCGATGATGATCCGCTGGACCCCTCTGAACATGCGCGGCGCATCTTCATAAGAAGTCAAAAGCGCCAGGCTTTCTGGCGTGGTCAGCAAAATGTGCGGTGGGTCCACCCTTTGGCGTCGTTTCACTGTGGCCGTCGTGTCGCCGGTGCGGTCTTCAATGCGGATATCGAGCCCCATTTCTTCAACAGGCTTGCGCAAATTGCGTTTGATATCAGTGGCCAGTGCCTTCAGCGGGGAAACGTACAGGGTGTGCAGACCATCGCGCTGGGTCGTTGCCAATTCGGCCAAAGTGGGCAGAAACCCCGCCATGGTTTTGCCGCCGCCTGTGGGGGCAATCAACAGCGTGGCAGCATCGCTTGCACGGTCCAGCATGTCGCGCTGGTGGGGATGGATGGCCCAACCCTTGGCGGTGAACCAATCTTCAATATGTGCGGGCAAATCCATGACCGGGCACATAGCACGCCCCCAGCCCAAAGAAACACTTCTATGCCAACCAACCCGCCTGCAATTGGCGCTGATGGGCCGTGATGGCGTTCCGGAGCAATATGGCCACTGTCACGGGGCCAACACCACCGGGCACAGGGGTCACCCAGCCCGCGACATCTAAAACGGCGTCCGTGTCCACATCCCCCACGATACCATCGTCAGTTTGGTTGATCCCAATGTCGATTACAGCCGCTCCAGGTTTGACCATATCTGGTCCAATCAAATGGGCTTTGCCCACGGCCACCACCACCACATCCGCACGCCGCGAATGCATGGCCACGGACCGGGTCATATGGTGGCACACTGTGACTGTGGCCCCTTCGGCCATCAACATCATGGCCACCGGTTTGCCCACGATTTCCGAATGGCCGATGATCACCACCTCAAGCCCTTCCATTGTCAAGCCAGTGGCATGGATCAACTCCACCGCAGCAGATGCCGTGCACGGGGCAAGGGCCACGTCATTGTATACGATGTTGCCAATGGAGGCGGGGTTCATACCTTCCACGTCTTTGAGGGGGTGAATGGCCGATTGTAAGGACCGCACGTTGATGTGGTCCGGGACCGGGCGCTGCAAAATGATGCCCAAAACCGTTGGGTCATCGTTCATCACTTGAATGCGCGCCTTGCACTGATCTTGGGTCAGATCAGCAGGCCAGGTTTGTTCTTCAAATCCCAACCCAACCCTGGCGGCGGCTTTGGCTTGGTTGCGGATATAAACCGCCACTTCCGGCGTGTCGCCGATCATGATGGACACCAACCGCCCCGTTGGCTTTTGGTCCACAATATATGCAGCCACATCTTCAAGGATGGAGGCCCGGACAGGCCCGCCCTTCAACAGTCTGTGATCGGTCATCGGATCAGGCCGTCAGGCCTTCGGGCTCTTCCAAGCCGTGGGCGCGACACGTGGCCGTCAGGGTATTTGCCAGCAAGCACGCAATGGTCATGGGCCCCACGCCGCCTGGGACAGGTGTGATGGCGTTGGCCACTTCTGCAGCGGATGCATAGTGCACATCCCCCAACAATTTGGTTTTGCCCGGCTTGTCTGGGTGCGGAATGCGGGTGATGCCCACATCAATCACTGTGGCCCCGGGCTTCACCCAATCCCCTTGCACCATTTCAGCGCGCCCCACAGCGGCCACCAAAATATCTGCCCGACGGCAGACCTCTTCTAAGTTTTTGGTGCGCGAATGGGCGATTGTGACCGTGCAACTTTCTTGCAGCAGCAATTGCGCCATGGGTTTGCCGAACAAGTTCGACCGTCCAATCACAACCGCTTCTTTGCCGGACATATTGCCCAACTGATCGCGCAGCAGCATTAAACACCCAAGCGGCGTACATGACACCAAGCCCTTTTCACCCGACGCCAGCAAGCCAGCATTCACAACCGACAAACCGTCCACGTCCTTGGCGGGATCAATCCGTGCTACAACGCGGCGTTCGTTCAAATGCTTGGGCACGGGGAACTGACACAAAATACCGTGGACCGTTGGATCCGCGTTCAGCTGATCGATCAACGCAAACAGATCTTCCTCGGACACATCTGCGGGCATGCGGTGTTCAAACGACGCCATGCCCACTTCCACTGTCTGGCGATGCTTGGCGGCCACATATACTTCACTGGCGGGGTCTTCCCCCACCAAAATCACAGCCAACCCGGCGGTAATGCCATGATCCGCTTTCAACTTTGCCACATGGTCGGCCACTTGGGCGCGCACACGGGCGGCAAATTCTTTTCCGTCGATCACTGTTGCGGTCATAGTTCATCTCCCCAAACGGACATCGGTCCGACCTTCTTTTGTTCAAAATACTCCCGCCGGAGGCAGAAGCCGCCAAAGCGGCGACGCGCGCCAAGGGCCCCAGGTGGCCCGCAGCACGCGCCTGGTCTTAGAACAGACCTTCGATTTCACCGTCGGCGTTCAGCATGATGCTTTCTGCCGCTGGTTTGCGCGGCAGACCCGGCATGGTCATGATCTCGCCGCAGACGGCCACAACAAAACCGGCACCCGCAGACAGGCGCACTTCACGCACTGGCACGCTGTGGCCTGTGGGGGCACCGCGCAATGTCGGATCGGTGGAGAAGCTGTACTGGGTTTTGGCCATACATACAGGCAGATCGCCGTAACCTTGGTCTTCCCAAATCTTCAGCTGATCCAGGATCTTTTTGTCCATAACCGCTTCGTCTGCGCGATAGATTTTCTTGCAGATGGTTTGGATCTTTTCAGCCAATGGCATGTCGTCTGCATACAAAGTCTCGAACTTGGACACGTCGCTGTCGGCGATTTCTGCCACGCGCGTTGCCAGATCCATCGCACCTTC
>JAHDCP010000022.1 GCA_020629775.1 Planktomarina sp. | reverse complement strand
AAACGTGGCAGGTTCGGGCAGAGCTTCCAAACACGTTGCCGTATTGATGGGTGGCCCTTCCGCAGAGCGAGAAGTGTCCCTTTCGTCAGGCAATGAATGCGCAGCCGCATTGCGGGCGGCGGGATTCCGTGTTTCTGAAATTGATGCAGGGGCTGATTTGGCCCAAGTGCTGGCAGACACCCAGCCGGACGTGGCGTTCAACGCTTTGCACGGCCGTTGGGGCGAAGATGGCTGCGTTCAAGGCATTCTGGAATGGATGCACATCCCCTATACACATTCTGGCGTTTTGGCCTCCGCTTTGGCCATGGACAAGCAGCGCAGCAAAGGCGTTTTCAAAGCCCATGGTTTGCCGATTGTGGAAAGCTTGCTGATCGAAAAAGCCAAGATTGGCACCGACCACCCCATGGCAACACCATATGTGGTGAAGCCCAACAATGAAGGGTCGTCCGTTGGGGTGTATCTGGTGGATGACACTATGAACACGCCGCCGGTGCTTTCTGCAGAAATGCCTGACGTTGTTATGGTTGAAACTTATGCCCCAGGTCGTGAGCTGACGACAACGGTTTTGGGCGATAAGCCCCTGACCGTTACAGATATTCTGACGGATGGCTGGTACGATTTTGATGCCAAATACAAAGAAGGCGGATCCCGCCATGTGGTGCCTGCTGACGTGCCGCAAGACATCTTTGACGCTTGTATGGAATTGGCTGTGCGCGCCCATGGTGCGTTGGGGTGCAAAGGCATGTCGCGCACTGATTTTCGCTGGGATGAAACGCGTGGCGCGGATGGTTTGATCATCCTGGAAACGAACACCCAGCCCGGTATGACGCCCACATCCTTGTCGCCAGAACAGGCCGCGGAAACGGGCATGTCATTTGAAGCTTTGTGCACATGGCTGGTGGAGGATGCATCATGCAACCGATGAAGCCCATCAATACCTGGCAGTCCCAAGCCGCCCGCAATCCCATCCCAAGATCCACCGCTTTGGATCCCGCCCCAACCCGCATGGAATACAAGGTGCAGCGCTTGTGGCTGACCCCGTTAATCCGCGCAATTGTGCGCAAAGGCGTGCCAGCCTTCGCGCTTGGGTTCTTTGCGTTGGCTTATTTTTCTGATCAAGACAATGTGCAGTCGTTGAACACAGCCATGATGTCGGCCCGCCAGACCGTGGAAACCCGCCCAGAATATGCCATTTCGACATTGCAATTCGAAGGGGCCAGTGCGGCGCTGCAAGCTGAATTGCAAGCTGAGTTGGAAACGGACCTGCCTGCCAGTACATTGACTTTTGATCTGGACGGGGTGCGCGCCGAACTTGAAGCGATGCCCGCGGTGGAGTCCACCATTCTGCGGGTATTGCCCGGCGGTGTGTTGTCCGTTGCTGTCCAAGAAGTGCCGCCAACGCTTTTGTGGCGGTCCGGTAATGACCTGATTTTGTTGACAAAAGACGGCACTGCTTTGCGCAATGCCACAGCACGGCGCGATTACCCTGATCTGCCTTTGGTGGCGGGACTTGGGGCTGATGCCCACACCGCTGAGGCCTTGGCCATATATACAGAAGCGCGCCCATTGCATGGCGCATTGCGCGGCTTGGTTCGTGTCGGGGATCGTCGTTGGGACCTGGTTTTGGCAGGCGATCAAAAGATCGCTTTGCCAGAAGAAAACCCCATTCAAGCTTTGCGCCAAATTCTGGTGCTGGCGCAAACCAAAGATTTGCTTCGGCGCGATGTAACCCTGGTGGATTACCGCGCCCCCCGCCGCCCCACGGTGCGGCTGTCCACAGGCGCGATGGAAGTCGTGCGCACCCAACAACCTGCCGCAGAAAACAGGAATAACTGATGACTGATACCTATGCCTTTCAGCGCGAATTACGCGCCAACCGCAATGACGCCCTGCAACGGGGTGTTTTGGCAGTTTTGGACATCGGGACATCGAAAATCGGCTGTTTGGTTTTGCGCATGGACACTGCAGTGCGGGACTTTTCAGATGACTTTGCTGTGCCGTTTTCACGCCGCCAGGGGTTTCGGGTTGTGGGCGCAGCCACCACACGGTCCCGTGGTGTGCGTTACGGTGAAGTGCACGCCATGCAAGAAACAGAGCGGGCGGTGCGAACGGCAGTCCAAGCGGCGCAAAAGATGGCCAAATCCCGCGTAGATCACGTTGTTGTTTCCTTTGGCGGCGGCTCGCCACGGTCTTACGGTTTGGCGGGCGATGTGGACATCGGCGACGATATCGTTGGGGCAGAAGACGTGTCGCGCGTTTTGTACGATTGCGAACAACCAGATTTGGGCCATGGGCGCCAAGTTTTGCACGCGCAACCCGTGAATTTTGTGTTGGATGGCCGCACTGGCTTGGATGATCCTTGCGGCCAAACAGGACGCACGTTGGCGGCTGATGTGCACCTGATGTCCTTGGACCAAGACGTGGTGCACAATATTTTGCGTTGTGTGGAACGGTGCGACCTTCAAGTGGCGGGGTTGACCACGTCGTCTTACATGTCGGCCCTGTCATCCTTGGTGGAAGATGAACAAGAACTGGGATCAGCCTGTATCGATTTTGGCGGGGGCAGCACCGGTGTCAGTGTTTTTGTCAAAAAGCACCTGATTTATTCAGATACCGTAAGGTTAGGCGGCGATCACATCACCAGTGATATTTCCATGGGCTTGCAAATTCCCATGCCTTTGGCGGAACGGATCAAAACATTTTACGGTGGGGCCTTGGCCACTGGCATGGATGATCGCGAAATGATCGATCTAAGCGGTGACACCGGGGATTGGGAACATGATCGTCGTCAGGTCAGCCGGTCAGAGTTGATAGGCATTATTCGCCCCCGCATCGAAGAGATTTTGGAAGAAGTGCACGCCCGTCTTGGGGCGGCTGGCTTTGAACATTTGCCCAGCCGACAAGTTGTTCTGACAGGGGGTGCCAGCCAAATGCCTGGGCTTGATGGTTTGGCCTCTCGTTTGTTGGGGCACAATGTGCGCTTGGGCCGTCCGATGCGTGTTCAAGGGTTGCCGCAAGCCGCAACTGGTCCGGCCTTTGCGTCCGCTGTGGGTCTGGCATTGCATGCCGCAGACCCCCACCAAGAATGCTGGGATTTCGAGGTTCCGCCCGAAGATTTTTCCGCACAACCCCTGAAACGCGCTATTCGTTGGTTCAAAGAGAACTGGTGACCGCTAAATCCATGGGAAGAACGCAATAACTGGGGTAAAATGTGGTAAAAAGGCCAATATTTTGCCTAAGTTAGCGTTTTTTCCGTGACGTGGGGCCCCTGGTCGCGTTAAGATATCGCCATAAACAAAAGGGCATGAGCAGTACTCAAAGCCCCATAACAGGCGGACGACCTATGACATTGAACCTTTCCATGCCTTCGCATGAGGAATTGAAGCCGCGCATCACCGTGTTTGGTGTGGGTGGGGCTGGCGGCAACGCTGTCGACAACATGATTGAAAAAGCTTTGGACGGCGTAGAGTTCGTGGTGGCCAACACCGACGCACAAGCGCTGCAACATGCCAAAGCACCAACGAAAATTCAGATGGGCGTGAAGATCACCGAAGGCTTGGGCGCTGGTGCCAAAGCTGTGGTGGGGGCCGCTGCCGCTGAAGAAAGCATTGAACAGATTGTGGATCAGCTTGCTGGTTCGCATATGTGTTTTATTACTGCCGGTATGGGTGGTGGCACGGGCACAGGTGCCGCGCCAATCATCGCACAAGCCGCGCGTGAATTGGGTGTTCTGACCGTTGGTGTTGTCACGAAGCCGTTCCAATTCGAAGGCGGAAAGCGCATGAAGCAAGCCGACGAAGGCATTGAAACGCTTCAAAATGTTGTGGACACATTGATCATTATTCCAAACCAGAACCTGTTCCGGTTGGCCAATGAAAACACCACCTTCACAGAAGCATTCAGCCTGGCAGACGACGTTCTGTACCAAGGTGTAAAGGGTGTGACAGACTTGATGGTGCGCCCTGGTTTGATCAACTTGGACTTTGCAGATGTTCGCGCCGTGATGGACGAAATGGGCAAAGCCATGATGGGCACCGGCGAAGCCGAAGGCGAAGATCGCGCCGTACAGGCCGCTGACAAAGCCGTTTCCAACCCATTGTTGGATGAAATCAGTTTGCGCGGCGCGCGCGGCGTGTTGATCAACATCACTGGTGGCACGGATCTGACATTGTTCGAACTGGACGAAGCAGCGAACCGCATCCGTGAGGAAGTGGACGCCGATGCAAACATCATCGTGGGGTCCACTTTGGATACCACCATGAATGGCTCCATGCGTGTGTCTGTTGTGGCAACAGGGATCGATGCCAAAGAAGGCGTTGTTCCTGCACCGATGGCCCAGCCCGAAGCCACTGATGCTGTAACGCCCTTGGCCGAAACAGCCGCCCCGGTTGAAGAACCAGAGCTGACCTTCATCGCGCCATCTGCACCGTCCATGGACGTGGCAAATGCTGCGGCAGAAGCGGCGGAAGTCGCCGAACCAGCGTTGCCGTTGGGTGGTTTTGATGTGCCAGCCCCGGCGTATCAGCCAGCGTCTGAAGCCGTGACATCGGTCGAAGCCCCTGTTGAAGCAGCAAAGGTTCAAGATGCGCCACGCGGTGAACCATCAGACGCCACAATGGCGCGTTTGAAAGCCGCCGTAGAGAAATCCCCGGAAGCACCCGTGGCCCAGCCGGCGATGCAAGATGCCCCAGAAACGCCTTCTTCTGAAGATGGGAAGGGCCGTTTTGGCATCAACAGCTTGATTAATCGCATGACAGGCCAGGCCCCAGAGGCCGAACAGCCAACCCCTGCGCGCCCGCAGGTTCAAGAGAACTATGGCGCCCCGGCTGACGAGGAACGCGTTGAAATTCCAGCGTTTTTACGCCGCCAAGCGAATTAACGCACGCGATAAAGTGAATGGAAGCGGGCGCTTTTGGCGTCCGTTTTTCTTTGTCCGAAATCAATTTGTGTCGATTTTGTGGCAAAGTGTTTCATATGGTTGCAAAGCGTGAATTGTTTGACAGTAAGAAAGCCTTTACCACGACGTCACGGTGGTGGTGAACAAATGCAAAAGACATTGAAATCGAGCGTGACTTTCAAAGGGCGTGGCCTGCATTCAGGCAAGCCTGTTCGCATGACTTTGCGCCCTGCACCCGTCGAATTTGGTATTTGGTTCAAACGCACCGACATCACAGACGCAGACCCAATGGTGCCTGCCCACTGGCAGAGCGCTGTGCACACACCACTTTGCACACGTTTGGTGAATGACGACGCTGTGGAAGTGTCCACTGTGGAACACATCATGGCTGCTTTGGCAGGCTGTGGTGTGACAAACGCTTTGGTGGAATTGAACGGTCCTGAAGTGCCGATCTTGGATGGCAGTTCAGTCTTGTTTGTGCGTCGTTTGTTGGCTGCGGGTATCGTGGAACAAGACGCGCCTTTGCGGGCCATCAAAGTTGAAAAGACGGTTGAAGTCCGCGCAGGGGACAGCGTGGCACGCTTGGTGCCCAGCGATCATCTGGAGATGCATTTTGAGATCGATTTTGCCGATGCGGCCATTGGCCAGCAGTCAAAATCCATGTCTTTGGCCAACGGCGCGTTTGTGCATCACTTGTGTGACAGTCGCACATTCTGTCGGCAATCGGATGTTGAAACGATGCGGTCCCAAGGCTTGGCCTTGGGCGGAACAATGGAAAATGCCATCGTTGTGGATGGCGCCGATGTGCTGAGCCCTGGTGGGCTGCGCCACCAAGATGAACCTGTACGCCACAAGATGTTAGATGCACTTGGGGATCTTGCTTTGGCAGGGGCGCCGGTGATGGGGCAATACTACGGGTACAAGGCTGGCCATACGTTAACCAATAAGTTGTTGCAGAAGCTGATGTCTGACCCAACAAATTTCAGCATCGTAGAATGCGATGCTGCGCAAGCTGCGACTTTGCCTGGTGCCGGTGTTTCACGGGCTGATTTGGCACAATTCTCTTAAAATTCTCACGATCAATTTCGCAATTTATGGCGTAAACCCCTTCCGGTCACGCTACAAGTTGTGCTACCGAATACATGTTGCAGAATTTGGGGGCAGGATGCTGCTTTTCCGCACACCGCTGGCGCTGATCTTGGTCCTGTTTATGGGCCTGGTTGGCTGTGGGATCAGCGATGAACCGACAGTGCCTTTGGAAAACTTCTCCGCGAAGGAGATTTTTGACCGCGGCGAATTTGAATTGGAACGCAACCGGCCTGAAAAGGCTGCGTTTTTCTTCGGGGAAATTGAACGGCTTTACCCATATTCAGAATGGGCCAAACGCGGTTTGATCATGCAGGCGTTTGCTTATCATCGGGCGCGTGATTACGAGAACAGCCGTTCTTCTGCACAACGGTACATGGATTTTTATCCGGCGGATGAAGATGCCGCTTATGCGGCCTATCTTCTTGCACTCAGCTATTATGACCAGATCGACGAAGTGGGCCGGGATCAGGGGTTAACGTTCCTTGCCTTACAAGCCTTGCGTGTTGTGATCGAACGGTATCCAGACAGCGTCTATGCCAAAGAAGCGGCGGCAAAGTTTGATCTAGCGTTTGACCATTTGGCGGCCAAAGAAATGGAAATCGGGCGGTTTTACCTGCGCCGGGGCCATTTTGCGGCAGGCATCAAGCGGTTCCGCGTGGTGGTGGAGGATTTCCAAACCACCAGTCACACTGCGGAAGCCTTGTACCGTTTGGTGGAGGCGTACATGTCCCTTGGTTTGATGGATGAAGCGCAGGCCGCCGGGGCCATCTTGGGCTTCAACTACCAAGATACGGTTTGGTACGAAGACGCTTACGGTTTGTTGACCAAAGAAGGGTTTGAACCCCAAGCAAGTGGCAACAACTGGCTTTCGCAAATCTATCGTCAGATGGTTAAGGGCGAATGGCTCTGACCGAAGGGGCCTTGCAATGCTGCGCGGCCTGACAATCCAAGATATGTTGATCATTGACCGGCTGGAGCTTGAGTTCCAGCCCGGGCTTAACGTGCTGACGGGTGAAACCGGGGCAGGTAAGTCGATCTTGTTGGATTGTCTGGGCTTCGTTTTGGGGTGGCGGGGACGGGCCGAACTGGTGCGCACGGGTGCGGCGCGCGGTGAAGTGACCGCGGACTTTGATTTACCGCCAAATCACAAAGTCTTTGAAATTCTGGACGAAGCGGACGTTCCCCATGAAGGGGAATTGATTTTGCGTCGGACCAATGCCCCAGATGGGCGCAAGACTGCCTTTATCAATGATCGGCGTTGTTCTGGCGATTTGTTGAAATCCGTGTCTGAAACGTTGATTGAAATGCACGGCCAACACGATGATCGCGGGCTGTTGAATGTGAACGGCCACCGTCGCCTGTTGGATGATTTCGCCCAAGTCGAAGGTCAAAAGCAGGCCTGCAAATCCGCTTGGTCCGGCCTGCGATCAGCCCGCAAAGCGTTAGAGGCGCATCGGGCCCAAAGTGCAGCTTTGGCGGAAGAGGAAGATTTTTTGCGCCATGCGGCCAAGGAACTGTCTGATTTGGCACCCGAACCTGGGGAAGCGGACAAACTGGATGCCCAACGTCGTTTGATGCAATCAGCCGAACGTATTCGCGACGACATGACCAATGCTGCCCAAGTGTTGGGGGGCGAAGGCGCTGAAGGCGCGTTACTGGATGGTCAACGTTGGCTTGAAGGGGCTGCGTCGAAACTGGACGATGGTCTGCTGGATGGCGCTTTGAACAGCGTCAGTCGGGCCATGAATGAATTGGCAGAAGCGCAGCAAGCCGTAGATGGCGTGGTCCAATCCTTGGCATTTGACGCATCTGAATTGGAACAGGTGGAAGAACGCCTGTTCACCATGCGGGGGTTGGCCCGAAAACACGATGTGGTGCCTGATGCCTTGGCTGACTTGGCTGTCTCGTTCCAAGCGCGCCTTGATTTGCTGGACAATTCAGCAGGTGATTTGGATGGGCTGCAAGCGGCCGTCGATGAAGCCCAAGCAAATTATGATGCCGCCGCGAAGGCCCTGACCGCCGCCCGCACAGAAGCGGCAGGGCGGTTGGATAAGGCCATGGCTGCCGAACTCGCCCCATTGAAAATGGAACGCGCCGTTTTTGCCACCGATGTCACGCCATCTGATCCAGGGCCCGATGGGGTGGATGCAGTTGCGTTTCGGGTGGCCACGAACCCTGGTGCGCCGGCAGGGCCATTGAACAAAATCGCTTCGGGTGGGGAACTGAGCCGATTTTTGTTAGCTTTGAAAGTTTGCCTCACCGGACATCAAAGCGGTTTGACCCTGATCTTTGATGAAATTGATCGGGGTGTTGGCGGGGCCACTGCGGATGCTGTTGGTCGGCGTTTGGCATCGCTGGGGCAGGGCGGTCAGGTTTTGGTGGTCACCCACAGCCCACAAGTTGCGGCCTTGGGCGATGCCCACTGGACCGTAAGCAAAGAAGTGCGCGATGGTGCCACTTTCAGCCAGGTTACCCGGTTAAGCGACGGGCAGCGTTCGGAAGAAATCGCCCGAATGCTGTCTGGGGACCGTGTGACCGATGCTGCCATTGCTGCTGCGAATGCGCTAATTCAAGCGGACTAACTTGCCGGGATTCATGATGTTGTGCGGATCCAATGCGCGTTTGATTTGCCCCATCATTCCCCACGCTGCCCCGTGTTCGGCTTCCATATATTCCAACTTGCCCAAGCCAACGCCGTGTTCGCCGGTGACGGTGCCCCCCATGGACAACGCCCGTTCCACCATGCGCGCGGACAGTGCCATCGCGGCTTCTTTTTCGGCGGCGCTATCTGGGTCCATCAGCAAGATTGCATGGAAATTTCCGTCACCTACATGCCCCAAAATCGGGCCTGGAATGGGGGATGCTGCGATATCAGCGCGGGTTTCTTCGACAGCCGCCGCCAGTTTGGACATTGGCACGCACAGATCTGTCACCAATGCCCGTGCGCCGGGGCGTGACGCCAATATGGCGTAGTATGCGTTGTGTCGCATCGCCCACAGACGGTTGCGATCTTCGGCTTGCAGGGTCCACTGGAAATCGGCCCCACCATATTCTGAAACGATGTCCCCAAAGGTTTCGGACTGTTCTTTGACCGCCGTTTCAGACCCGTGAAATTCCACCAACAGATGCGGTTTTTCAGGCATTTTCGCATCGGCGAAGGCGTTGAAGGCAAGGGCTGTGGCCCCATCCACAAATTCGATCCGTGCCATCGGAACACCGCACTGTATGGTGGCTGTAACGGCCGCCACGGCCGCTTCCATATCGTCAAACGCGCACACTGCGGCGGCGGTCGCTTCGGGTTGGCCGTGCAAACGCAACGTCAATTCAGTGATCAGGCCGAGGGTTCCTTCGGCCCCCACGAACAAACCCGTTAAGTCATAGCCCGCGGCAGATTTTCGGGCCTGTGTGCCAGTCCGCATGATGGTGCCATCGGCCGTCACAATTTCAAGGCCAAGAACATTGTCGCGCATGGTGCCGTATCGCACGGCAGTTGTGCCCGATGCCCGTGTGGACGCCATGCCCCCTAAGGTGGCGTTCGCGCCTGGGTCCACAGGGAACATCAGCCCAGAATGGCGCAGTTCCGTGTTCAAGCCTTCGCGGGTTATGCCGGGCTGCACGCGGGCGAACATATCTGCCTCTGCCGTTTCCACCAGGGCAGCCATGTCGCGAAAATCCACCGTGACGCCGCCGCGTTTGGCGCTGGTTTGGCCTTCCAAAGATGTCCCAACGCCAAACCCAATGACAGGGCAATGGTGGTCCGCACAAATGCGTACGATTTTGGCGACGTCTGCAGTGCTGATGGGATAGGCCACGGCATCTGGGTTCATGGGGGCAAAGTGGCTTTCGCTTTGACCATGCAGGGCAGTATCGGACGGGGATGTGCTGATCTTGTCGCCCAGTGCAGCTTTCAACGCTGTGATTGCATCTGCGATTGCCATAACGCCCCTTTCTGTGGTTGCTAGCAGTGTAACGCCTTCAGGAATTTCTGGAAGATGAACCTGACTCCAAAAGCGCTGTTTGATCGATCCGTCGCAGAATTGCGGCTGGCATGGCGCGTGTTGTTGAACCGGGGCCCGGGCCAAATCCAGTTTTGGTTCATTGCTTGGGCGGTGGGGATTATGGCGGGTTTGGCGGCGCTGGTGTTCCGTGTGGCCGTTTCTGAAAGCAAAATGTTTTTGTACGGGGTCGAAAACATCTTGTTCGTGCATTTGCCCTGGTACGCGATGATCGCCATTCCCACGTTGGGCGGTTTGTTTGTGGGGTACATTTTGACCCGATTCACCCCTGACAGCAGGGCAAGGGCCGTGGCCGACGTGATCGAAGGGGCTGCATTGCGCGACGGGCGAATGGAACGCCGGGCGGGCATTGCATCTGCCCTTGCATCTTTTGTGACGTTGTCCACCGGTGGGTCCACAGGTCGTGAAGGGCCGGTGGTGCACTTGGCTGGGGTGATTGCCACAAAAGTGGCAGATTTTTTCCGGGTTGATGGCATCACTGGACGTGATTTGTTGGGGTGTGCTGTGGCATCTGCCGTGGCGGCCAGTTTTAACGCTCCACTGGCCGGGGCATTGTTTGCCCTTGAAGTTATCTTGCGCCATTTCGCCGTTCATGCCTTTGCACCAATCGTCATTGCATCGGTGTCGGGGGCCGTGATCGGGCGTTTGGCCTTTGGAAATGTGGCTGAATTTTCCTTGGTGGCCATGACCGCACGGGACTTTTACTTGGAGTTGCCCGCGTTTTTGTTGCTGGGGCTTGTTTGCGGCTTGGTCAGTGTTCTGTTCATGCGCAGTATCTTCGTTGCAGATGACATTGCCACGGCCGTTACGACACGCTTTAAAATTCCACCGATGTTGCGCCCGGCGTTGGCTGGGATGGTGTTGGGGGTCATCGCCATTTGGTTCCCCCATATCATTGGTGTTGGGTACGACATGACCAGCAAGGCCCTTTCAGGGGATTTGGCATTGGGTACAGTTGTGGTGTTTGCCATTGTCAAAGCCGCTGCCGTGGCCATCACCATGGCTGGCCGCATGGGCGGGGGAATATTTTCGCCAAGTTTGATGATGGGCGCTTTGACAGGACTTGGATTTGGCATTGTGGCGACGTCCATTATGCCCAGTTTGTCAGTCGGGGCGACACTGTATGCCTTGGCTGGCATGGGGGCCGTCGCGGCTGCTGTGTTGGGGGCGCCGATATCCACGGTCTTGATCGTGTTTGAATTGACCGGTGACTGGCAAGCAGGGTTGGCCGTCATGGTGGCAGTGTCCATAAGCACGGCCCTGGCATCGCGGATCGTGAACCGAAGTTTCTTTTTGACCCAACTGGAACGACGGGGCGTCCATATTGCAGCCGGGCCGCAAGAGTATTTGTTGTCCGTTGTCCCGGTGGCCAGCAGCATGGTTGCAAAGTCGGACCCCAATATGCCCGATGAAGCAGCGTGTTGGGACCTGGTGGAACAAGGCAACTACGTCGATCGTTCCGCCACTTTGGAAGTCGCCATGGGCGTGTTCGACGCCGCCAACACCCGGTTTATCCCTGTGCTCAGCCTGGGCGGTGAAGATAAGCCGCCAGATTTATTGGGTGTAGTGTTCCAAGTGGATGCATTGCGCGCGTTTAACCGGGCTTTGGCGGCAAAATCAGCGGAAGAACATTCCTAGCGCGTTTCGTAAAAGCCGCTGCTGCAAGTTCTTAAGAACGGCTTTAAACTTGTTCTATCGCCAGCTTTTCGTGCGGATAAAACGCCATGTGTCCGGCAATGCGGGACATGCCTTCGATGGGGGTTTCATAGGACCAGCCAATGTCCTGCAACGGGCCGTTCTTGGTAATCACCGAATAATAGGTTGCTTTGCCTTTGTAAGGGCAGGTTGTGGTGGTGTCGGTCTTGTCTAAGAAGGCCATGGCGATGTCGTCACGCGGGAAATATACCGCTGGTTTGTAGTCCCCTTCGATCAGTTCAACAGCGTTCGACGTTTCCACCAAAACCGCACCAGCCACCCGCACCGTCCATTTCCCATCCAATTTGTGCATTTTGATGTGATCTGACATCGTTCTTTCCTTTGCTTCAAATCGGTTGTGTGGCCTGGTCTAACCACATGCGTGCTTTTGAGGACAGTTTGCCCTTCAAACTGTCCCGGACTCGCGCATGATATGCGTTTAACCACTTTTGTTCAGCCGGTGACAGATCTGCAGCCACCACCAAACGGCGGTCGATGGGCACCAGTGTCAGCGTCTCAAAGGACAACATGGGGCGGTCATCGCTGTTCTCAAGGGGCGGGGCTTCAGTAACGGCGATCAGGTTTTCAATGCGAATGCCAAAGCTGCCAGCTTTGTAATAGCCAGGTTCATTAGAAACGATCATGCCGGTTTGAAAAGGGACATCGGCAATGCGGCTGATGCGTTGCGGGCCTTCGTGCACAGACAGAAAGCTGCCCACGCCATGGCCGGTCCCATGGTCAAAATCCAATCCTTTTTCCCAAAGTGGTGCCCTGGCGAACGCGTCAATGTGTTGGCCAGCCAGTCCTTTTGGGAACCGCAACATGGATACCGCAATCATACCGCGCAAAACGGCGGTAAACACGGTTTTCATCCACTCACTGGGCTGTCCCAAGGGCAAAACGCGCGTGATATCGGTGGTGCCGTTGGGATACTGCGCACCGCTGTCCAACAGCAACAAACTGTCACGATCCAAGGCACGGTTGGTGTCTTGCGTTACTCGGTAATGCACGATGGCCCCATTGGGCCCACTGCCGCTGATGGTTTCAAAACTGACGTCGTGAATATTGGCAAGCTCACGGCGATGGCGTTCCAAAGATTGAACCAAATCAATTTCGGTCAATGCGCTGGGGTCTTGGGCGTCAAACCAGGTCAAGAATTCTACAAAGGCAACGGCGTCTTTCAAATGTGCGTCCCGTGCGCCTTGCAATTCCACTGCGTTCTTACAGGCTTTGGGTAACGAACACGGATCTTGGCCGCGCTTTGTGATGACGCTACTGTGTTCCAATGCTGCCATAGCGGCATAGGGCAGGGATGCAGCATCCACTAAAATCGTGCCCGACATCGCCTTTAAAAAGGGTTCAAAATCTGCCCAATCGCGTTGGTCAATATTGGGGTCGGGCCCCAAGCCCGCGAATTTGGATGGGTCTGAAAACAAAGCAACCTTGCCCGCCGCATCAATAACCGCAAAGGCTTGTACGACAGGCGTGCGTGGAATGTCTGCACCGCGAATGTTCAACAACCAACAAATGCTGTCAGGCAACGTCAGCACGGCTGCATCGCAACCGGACTTGGCCACCAAAGCCCCGATGCGTGCGCGTTTGGCATTGGAACTTTCCCCGGAATATTTCAAATCATGAGCCCAAGCCGCGCCTTTGGGGGGCGGGGGCCGGTCGGTCCAAATGGCATCCACGCCGTTGGTGGTGGGCACCAAAGAAATGCCTGTTCCATCCAAGGCGGCAATGGTTTGTTCAATTTCTTTGACGGTGTGCAGCCAAGGATCAAACCCGATCTTCTGACCGGCACTGGCATTTTCGCGCAGCCAATCGGCAAGTTTGATGTCGGGCCATGGCACGGGCGTGAATACATCCGCGGTTTGATCACGCACCTGCAACCGATACCGACCATCGATAAACACACCGGCCACAGTCTCCAAAACGCACGCAAACCCAGCAGACCCTGTAAACCCCGTCAACCAAGCCAGGCGTTCATCGCACGGGGCCACATATTCGCCTTGGTGTTTGTCCGCACGGGGCACCAGAAAACCATCCAAGCTTTGGGTGGCCATCCATGCGCGCAAAGCTTTCAGTCTTGGGGGCCCTTGATCAGGTGAAGTGGTGGCGTCAAAGGTTTGAAACATGGGCGGGCCTTTGGAATTGGTTCAGGCCCTAACCATGGCGTCAATCGACCTTGGTCGCAATGGGGATCAGCTAACGCGTTTCATGCCCATCACCCGCGCGCGTGCGCGGGGATCGTTGTCAAACAAGGCCGCCAGTTGTTCTGTCATGGCCCCGGCCAGTTGCTCCACATCGGTGATGGTGACGGCGCGGTCATAATACCGGGTGACATCATGCCCAATCCCGATGGCCAAAAGTTCCACTTGTTTGCGCTTTTCCACCATGGCGATCACATCGCGCAGGTGCTTTTCCAAATAGCTGGCGGGGTTTATCGACAACGTGCTGTCGTCCACCGGGGCACCGTCCGAAATCACCATCAAAATCTTGCGCGATTCATTGCGCGCGATCATTCGACGGTGGGCCCATTCCAAAGCTTCTCCGTCGATGTTTTCTTTCAACAGGCCTTCTTTCATCATCAAACCCAAATTGGGCCGCGCGCGGCGCCAAGGGGCATCCGCGCCCTTGTAGATGATGTGCCGCAGATCATTCAAACGACCAGGTGCTTGTGGGCGGCCATCCGCCAGCCACTTTTCACGGCTTTGACCGCCTTTCCAAGCACGCGTGGTGAAGCCCAATATTTCGACTTTCACGGAACACCGTTCCAGAGTTCTGGCCAGAACGTCCGCACAAATGGCCGCGATGGAAATTGGTCGTCCGCGCATGGATCCCGAATTGTCCAACAACAGCGTGACACAGGTGTCCCGGAATTCTGTGTCCTTTTCGATCTTGAAACTCAAAGGCGTAGTGGGGTTGGCCACGATACGGGCCAGGCGGCCAGCGTCCAAAATACCTTCTTCCAGATCAAATTCCCAAGACCGGTTTTGCTGGGCCTGAAGCCGGCGTTGCAGTTTGTTTGCCAACCGACTGACAGCGCCTTTCAGGGGTTCCAGCTGTTGATCCAAGTACGCCCGCAGGCGTTCCAATTCTTGGGGTTCCGCCAAATCTTCTGCGCGAATTTCTTCATCGAATTCGGTGTCATAGACGGTGTATTCAGGATCGGCGTCGGAAATGGGCTGCGGCGCAGGCGGTTCCAATGGCGCTTCGCCGTCGGGCATTTCTGCTTCATCGCCCATTTCCATATCTGCCATGTCATCCAAAGTGACTTGGGCAGACGCGGCATCGTCTTGCTGTTCTTGGCTTTGTTCGGGCGACGCGTCCATATCTTGTTCGTCGTCGTTGTCGTCTTGTCCGGTGCTGTCAGCTTGATCTTCTTCTTCTTGATCAGATCCACCGTCTTCATCGGATTCTTCATCTTCACCATCGGGATCATCGCCCAGTTGGTCGCCATATCCCAGATCATCAATCATCTGGCGCGCAAATTTTGCAAAGGTGGCTTGGTCGGCCATGGCCTCTTCTAGGCTGCCCAATCCTTCGCACTGTGCTTCAATGAAATCGCGCCACAGGTTCATCACATTGGCTGCATCAGGCGGCAAATCACGGCCTGTGGCTAAATGGCGCACCAAATATCCTGCCGCCACAGAAAGGGGCGCGCCAGCGGCTTCTTTGATGTCGCCGTATCCACGGCGCAAAGCTTCGTTGCTGATTTTGACGTCGATGTTGCTGGCCGTGCCCGGCATTTCGCGCGCGCCAACGGCCTCGCACCGGGCGGTTTCCATGGCTTCAAAGATGTCCCGAGCCATTTGACCCTGGGGGACGTATTTGTTGTACGTGCCTTCGTCATGGTATTTGTGGCGCAGGGCCAATGCATCTGCGGTGCCACGTGCCAGCACCACCTCTTCACGGGTCATACGGCGGCTGACTTGGGGCAGGCGAATGGTTTCAGACGTGGCCCCGGGCGGGTCCACCGAATAGCTGACGGAAAGCTCTGGGTCGTTCGCCATCACTTTGGTGGCTTCGGCCAGGGCTTTCTTGAATGGATCAGCCGGGTTGTCGTTTTGTCCTGCCATATCGCGCGTCCAAGCGTTGGGTCAGCCCGGGGGCTTAACCCAAACTCATGCTGGCGGCACTTTCGGGCAGTTCTTCATCAAAACAGCGCTGATAGAATTCAGCCACGGTTTCGCGTTCCAACTCATCGCATTTGTTCAAGAACGACAGACGGAATGCATAACCCACATCGCGGAAAATTTCAGCGTTTTGGGCCCATGCAATAACAGTCCTGGGCGACATAACTGTGGACAAATCCCCATTCATGAAGGCTGTCCGGGTCATGTCAGCCACGGTCACCATCTGCTTCACCTTCTGGCGGCCTTCGGCGGTGTTATAGTTGGGGTTTTTGGACAAAATGATCGCGCTTTCGGCTTCAATGCCCAGGTAATTCAACGTGGCCACCAGTGACCAACGGTCCATTTGACCTTGGTTGATCTGTTGAGTGCCGTGATACAGGCCCGTTGTATCGCCCAAACCCACCGTGTTTGCGGTTGCAAAAATGCGGAAATGTTTGTGCGGCGTGATGACCTTGTTTTGGTCCAGCAAGGTCAATTTACCGTCCACTTCCAATACCCGTTGGATGACAAACATTACGTCCGCGCGGCCCGCATCATATTCATCAAAAACAATCGCAGTAGGGTTACGAAGGGCCCACGGCAAAATGCCTTCTTGGAAATCCGTGACCTGCACACCGTCTTTCAATTTGATGGCGTCTTTGCCGATTAGGTCAATCCGGCTGATGTGGCTGTCTAAATTAACGCGCACACAAGGCCAGTTCAGGCGGGCGGCAACTTGTTCGATGTGGGTGGATTTGCCTGTGCCGTGGTAGCCTTGAACCATCACACGGCGGTTAAAGGCAAACCCCGCCAAAATGGCCAGCGTTGTGTCTGGGTCAAACTTATAAGTGGGGTCCAATTCTGGCACACGGTCGCTGGCTTCAGCGAACCCTTTGACCATCATGTCTGTTTCAATACCGAATACATCGCGCACCGAAATATCAGTGTCAGGGTGCATATCGATGTCCAGGTTTCCATCAGGCATGAATCTTCTCCGAGTCTCGCGTCATCTTGTTTGCCAAGTGCAACATAATGCGGGGCAGGGCAAGGGGAAGGCGGCAACGACAAAACCGTTGATTGGTTTTCATTGTTGGTTACTGTGCGCCCAAGCAAAAGGGGAAAGCCGCTGCCTGATCGCGAAGACATAGAAGAAATGATCGCCAGGGTCGCTTTGGCTGATCGTTCTGCATTTAATTCGCTTTATTCCGCCACCAGCGCGAAACTTTTTGGCGTTACGCTTCGTATCTTGAATGACCGAGCCGAAGCGGAGGAGGCGTTGCAAGAAGCTTTTGTGCGGATTTGGAACAAGGCAGGCAGTTACAACGTCAATGGTTTAAGCCCCATGACGTGGTTGATCACCGTGGCACGCAATATTGCCATTGACCGAAAGCGCAAACGTAAACCCGATTCCTCAGAATTGTCCGATACCTGGGCAGATCCAAGCCCTGGTCCCGAGGATGCAGCCATCACAGCAGACGACCGATCGCGTTTAAACGTTTGCTTGGATAAACTGCCTGCAGATCACGCAATGGCAGTCAAACGCGCTTACGTAGAAGGCGCAACATATGCGGAACTGGCCGAAACATACGGCGTTCCTTTGAACACCATGCGAACCTGGCTGCGCCGCAGCCTTATCGCGTTAAGGGAGTGTTTGTCATAATGGCAGACCGAAGCAACGATCCAGCACTGGCGGGTGAATACGCCATGGGCCTTTTGGAAGGGGCGGAAAAGCGTGTCTTTGAAGACCGCTTGACCCGTGAACCTGAATTGCGTGCGCTTTACGCGGCCTGGGTTGACGATTTGACGGTCCTGGACCCAGACGGTGTACAACCGCCTGGCGCTTTGAAAGACGCCCTTGATCTGCACCTTTTTGGGCCGCCAGAAACCCTTTGGCAGAAGATCCGTGGATATGTCGTGTTGGGTACAGCGGTAGCTGCGATGGCGATGGCGGGTATTTTCTTCTGGCCTGCATCAGCCGATTATTCCGCCACATTGATGGCCCAAGGGTTAGCGATGGATGCACAAGTTTTCGCAGATGATCGTATTCTACAAGTTTCCCTGGATGTCTCCGAAGCGCCGGATGGGAAAGACTATGAATTGTGGATCATTGCGGCAAATGCGGCGCCTGTGTCATTGGGGGTGGTTGCAGACGGATCCGTGAAAATTCCGGCGAACATTCCGCTTGCAGGTGCAGTGCTGGCTGTCACCGTTGAACAATTGGGCGGATCGCCCAACGGCGCCCCCACCACCAACCCCATTGTTGTGGCGCCTTTGAGCGCGGCCTGAAACTTTTTTCAAAAAGTTTGAAACTATTTTTCCCGATGTCCCGTGGTTTCGAGGGACCAAGCAAAACGCTTGGCGACGAAAAAACGGAGATACGCAATGCACATTAAGAAATTCGCCACCGTCGCAATCCTGGCCCTGACAACAACATTGGCCGTCGCTGAATCCCATGCCCCAACCGGAAATCCGATGGTGGGCGGTGCCGCAATGTTTGAAGAAAAGAACATCGTTGAAAACGCCGTCAATTCCGCTGACCATACCACTTTGGTGGCCGCTGTTCAGGCCGCGGGCCTGGTGGACGCTTTGCAGGGGCCAGGGCCGTTCACTGTGTTCGCCCCTGTAAACGATGCCTTTGCCGCATTACCCGCCGGTACGGTGGAAACGCTTTTGAAGCCTGAAAACAAAGACTTACTGACCAAAATCCTGACTGCGCACGTGGTGGCAGGCAAGTTTTCTGGGGCAGAAATTATGCGCAAAGCAGCGGCATCTTCTGACGGTTTCGTGCACTTCAATACTTTGTCAGGTGATGCACTTTCAGCTCAAGTTCGGGGCAAAAACCTGTATATCTATGACGAAAGCGGAAACGCCGCGAAGGTGACCATCAGTGATGTGAACCAATCCAACGGCGTGATCCATGTGGTCAACAAAGTCTTGCTGCCGAAGTAAGTCATTTGATCCATGGGGCTGTTCCGCGATGGGAGACGCGGGGCAGCCAACCCCCTTAAACAGCAACGGAGAAGACCGATGAAACGCCGCACATTCATGTTAACAGCCCTGGCCAGCACCGCCGTGACACCCGCCATGGCCGAAGGCAATTTTGAGGTCACCCGTTCAGACGCCCAATGGCGCGCGATGTTGACACCAGCACAATACGAAGTGATGCGAAAAGAAGGGACCGAGCGCCCGTTTTCATCACCCTTGGACAAGAATTATGCTGCCGGCACGTACCATTGCCGGGGCTGCGATCTGGCGGTGTATGCCTCTGAGCACAAGTATGACAGCAAGACCGGCTGGCCATCATTCTTTCAAGCCAAACCCAATGCGATCCGCACAAAACAAGACAACAAATTGTTCATGCGTCGCACCGAATGCCACTGCCGCCGCTGCGGCAGCCACTTTGGGCATATCTTCAACGACGGCCCCAAACCCACAGGCAAACGGCACTGTTTAAATGGCGTGAGTTTGGTGTTCCGCGCAGCGTAATCTCCGAAAGCGCTGATCAATATTTGCACAGCGAGCCTGTTTGCCTGTCTTTACCAAATTGGGAGAAGACATATGCAAGCACTGGTTGGAATATTGTTTACGGTTTTTGCGACACTCAGCGTTTTGTCAATTTTTGCAATATTGGGCGGCGGTCTGGACCGTATCGATTTGGAAAGTCTTCTCGGAGCGTTTTGGTTGGCTTGGCCAGCTTTTTTCTGGGGTACAGCGCTTTCAAAGAACATTGGCCAGCTGGTGGAATTTTCTTGGTTGCGAACAGCGGGCACCAGTTTCGTGATCACAGTTGGTACAGCGTTTTCAGTGCCAGTCATATGGTCGTTGGCCGAAGGTATGGCTTCGTTTGGTAATGGTAATCTGGGAACGTATCTATTCGCAACATGCGTCGCGTTGTTTTTTACATTCACCTTTTGTTTGCCGGTTTGGCTGTTGGGTACAACCTTCATTCACTTTGCTGTTATGGCAATTCGGGTCAATAGTCAGTGAAAGCTGCGGCTTTCTTTGATTTGATCCCAAGCCCACACAACTTCTTGCAGTTTTTCTTCGTCAGACCGGTCTCCGCCGTTCATATCTGGGTGAAGAACCTTGATTAAGGCTTTGTAACTCTTGCGAATTTCAGCCTTGGTCCAGTGGTCCTTGGCTTCCAAAATTTCCACCGCACGGCGTTCCGTGGCGGGCAATTTACGTGTGCCAGTGATGGATTTACCAGGGTTTTGTGTCGCGTTGGCCCCCAGAACTTGGTGCGGATCATCCACGCCCAAACGTGCCCAAGCGCGTTGTTCGTCGGTGGCTTTTTTGAACGGTTTAGTTTCGCGTTCCCAGACCCGATCGGAATCCATTTGCGCGTTCATTTCTTCTTCGGTGGACCCGTCAAAGAAGTTCCATTTCAAATTATATTCGCGCACGTGGTCTTTGCAGAACCAAAAGAAATCATCCAAAATATCTGGTGATTTCGGCGCGCGATATTTACCCGCTTCTTGGCAACCGGCATGTTCGCATTTCCGGGTCGAGGTTTCAAACTCACCGGACATGCCCCGGCGACCGCGCGGGTTTTTCTTCTTGGCAGAAGAAACAGAAATATCAAACCCGAAGGGATCATTCTTGGCCATTTGGCAGGTCCTCTTGCTCGACTCGGACAACGTAATGTACAGGCTGTGGCACAGGATTAAAGGGGGCTAGGGTAAAAAATGGCGGGAATGCAGGGAAGAATTGAAGACGCGTTGACGCAGACCTTTACCCCAGCGGAGCTGGTGGTGGCGGATGTGTCCGAAGGGCACCGGGGACACGCGGGTTTCCAAGAAGGGGGCGAAAGCCATTGGGAGGTGCGTATCCGCAGCACGGCCTTCGCAGGTCAATCAAGGATTGCCCGTCACCGTGCCGTGCACAAAGCCTTGGGGGCAGATATCATGGGCGCAATTCACGCTCTGGCGTTGGACATTGATATTCCGTGACCGCACCGTCCGGTCCCATAACGACGGGACCTGAAAGACCATCACGCCAGGTCACAGCCCGTACACAAGCTGTACACACCTCGTACACTGGCCATATGCCCCGCGAATCTGGTTAACGCGGGGCACTTGGGGAGAAAGATTTTTCGAATTATTTTGGAACGGCCATATCCTTGCGTCAGGCGGTTTGCAGCTGCAGGCTTTGCCCTTGGCCCGTTCTAAGTTCTGCCCGTGCCACCGTGCTGAAATCCGACATCTGAAAATCAGGCAACAGTCGCTGAAACAGCGAACCGTCCAATTGGTGCGGGTGGTCATACAAATACCGCATCTCCCGAAATTCGCGGGCCAGTTCCCAAAATGGGGCGGCCAGGCTCATGGACCACCAAGGGAACTGTGTCAGCTGAAGCGGGCCATGGGTGCGTTCCAATTCCAGTTTAAGGTCGTTGGTGGAAAATGTATGGCCTGGAAAACTGATGTCTGCAAAATCGGGCAGGGCATCCGCATGATCCATCAGTGCAACAACGGCGCGCGCCCAATCTGGAAGATATGCGTGGGCCCTTGGGGCATCTGGGTCCCCCAACGTGGTGATCCGACCCTTGTGAAAGTCCTTCAAAATGAGCTTGCCGATGACATTTGCCGGACCGTCTGACGATACGAAATCCCCAGCACGTAAAACAATCGTCCGTATGCCGGCGGCTGCGTACATTGCTTCAATGTCTTTGCGAACTTTGCCTTTGCGTGTGCAAGCCGTTTGGGGCGTTTCGTGGGACCAAGGTCCAGGTTCAACACCGAAGTTATAAACATTGCCTGGCAGCACCACCAAAGCACCGCTGACTTGTGCGGCATGAATAACGGATTGCGTGATTTTGGGCAGAATACCGGCCCAGTTGTGGTAATTGGCCGGGTTCCAGGCGTTCAAAATAACGTCGCAGCCAAGTGCGGCGTCGGGCAGGGTGTCTGTCTTGCGGTTGAATGTGCGGACGGTCCAACCGGCGGTTTGGAAGGCTTGCTTCGCATGGTGCCCGGCGCTGCCACTTGCCCCTAAGATTAATACAGTCTGTGTCATGATGCATTCTCCAAAAAAGTAGATCTCAGGTTGAATTTGAGAATTCATTGGTGAATAATAAATGCCAAATATTATAACTTTGAGTTTCACAAATGAATAATAGGCTGGATTGGTCGTTGGTTCAGGTGTTCTTAGCGGTGATGGACGAAGGCAGTTTTCTGGCGGCCGCCGATAGGCTGGGGTTAAGCCAACCGACGTTGGGGCGGCACATCACGGCACTGGAAGAAAGTTTGGGCCAGGTGCTGTTTGTGCGCGGGCGCACCGGGGCTTTGCCCACGCCTGCTGCAAATGTGCTGTTGCCGAATGCACGCGCCATGGCGCAGGCGGCCCAGAACCTCAGCCTTTCGGTGGATGGTGTGTCTGAACGTTTAGAAGGGGTGGTGCGCATCAGCGCGTCAGAGGTGGTGGCCACTTTTGTGTTGCCTGACATTTTGGGGTCCTTTTTAACGGCGTTTCCTGGCATCCAGATTGAAATGGTGGCAAGTAACGCCACCACGAACCTGTTGCGACGCGAGGCCGACATTGCCATCCGGATGACTGCACCAGACCAATTGGACGTAATTTCGCGCAAAATCGGGACCGTAGAGCTGGGGTTGTTCGCCCATAAATCATACCTTGAAACCGCGCCACCGATGGGCGGCTTTGAAGATATGAAACACCAAATTGTTGTGGGGTATGACCAATCAGAATTGATGGTTCGGTCTTTGCGGGCTTTGGGTGTTGCCGCCAAACCGTCAGATTTTCGTTTGCGCAGCGATGACCAAGCATTGCACCTGGAATATTTGCGCCGCGGAGTGGGGATCGTGGCAACCCAAGTTAAAGTCGCCGCTATGATTCCGGACGTGGTTCGGCTGATGCCGGATCTGAAACTACCGCCGTTGCCGATGAACTTGTTGATGCATTCCGCATTGAAAACTTCGGCCCCAGTACGTGCGGTTTACGCGCACTTGGGCCAGGGCTTACAAGGCTGGGTGAAGGGCGATTAATCGCCCAGCTTTTTGGCCACCAGTTCGTTTACCGCTTTGGGGTTGGCTTTGCCGCCCGTGGCTTTCATCACCTGACCCACGAACCAGCCCGCCAATTTGGGGTTGGCTTTGGCTTTTTCAACCTGGGCCGGATTGTCGGCAATCACTTGGTCCAGGGCCGCTTCAATGGCACCCGTGTCGGTCACTTGTTTCATGCCGCGGTCTTCCACCACTTGGGCGGGATCGCCGCCTTCGGTGTACACAATTTCAAACACGTCCTTGGCGATTTTCCCGCTGATGGCGTCAGATGCGATCAGATCGATGATGCCACCAAGTTGGTCGGCAGACATGGGGCTGTCGGTGATGTCTTTTTCATCTTTCTTCAACCGACCGAACAAATCGTTGATCACCCAGTTGGCGGCCATTTTGCCATCGCGGCCCTTGGCCACGGCTTCAAAATATCCGGCGTTGTCGGTATCGGCGGTCAGAACACTGGCGTCATAATCGGACAAGCCGAAGTCGCCCATGAAGCGGGCTTTCTTGGCGTCGGGCAATTCGGGCAAGCCCGCTGCTATGTCATCCACCCAGGATTGCTCAATTTCCAAAGGCAGCAGATCAGGGCACGGGAAGTACCGGTAATCATGGGCTTCTTCTTTGGACCGCATGGACCGGGTTTCGTCCTTTTCCACGTCGTACAACACGGTTTCTTGCACGACTTCGCGGCCATCTTCCAATTCGCCGATTTGGAAGCGCGCTTCGGTCATGATGGCGGCTTGGATGAACCGCAAGGAGTTCATGTTTTTGATTTCGCGGCGTGTGCCCAAATGGCCAAAGTCACCCGTTTCCAGGAATTTCTCGTAATCGCCGGGTTTACACACGGACACGTTCACATCGGCCCGCAAGTTGCCGTTTTGCATGTTGCCGTCGCAGGTGCCCAAATATCGCATGATTTGGCGCAGTTTGGTGACATAAGCCGCGGCTTCTTCTGGCCCGCGAATGTCCGGACGGGACACGATTTCCATCAAGGCGACGCCAGTGCGGTTCAAATCCACGAAGGACATGTTGGGGTCCATGTCATGCACAGATTTGCCCGCGTCTTGTTCCAAGTGGATACGTTCGATGCGCACGTTACGCGCAGTGCCATCACCCAGTTCCACCAGAACTTCGCCTTCGCCCACGATGGGATGATACAACTGGCTGATTTGATACCCCTGCGGCAAGTCAGGATAAAAGTAGTTCTTGCGGTCAAACGCCGAAAACAGGTTGATTTCGGCTTTCAGACCTAGCCCTGTGCGAACTGCTTGCGCCACGCATTCTTCGTTGATGACGGGCAACATACCGGGCATGCCCGCGTCCACAAAGGCCACGTTGGCATTGGGTTCCGCCCCAAATTGTGTGGACGCGCCGGAAAACAGTTTGGATTTCGTCGCCACCTGGGCGTGGACTTCCATGCCGATCACCAGTTCCCAGTCCGATTTTGCACCGGCGATGGTTTTGGGGGCGGGGGCGGTAAAGTTTACGTCCAACATGGCGCGTGTCCTTTGATCTTGGGTTGGCGTTTCTTAGGCAAGGCCAAGGGGCGGGGCAAGTCCCTTGTGGCGTGGTTTCATCCCATCATCCGTTCCAGCATTTCCCCTAAATCCCGTGACAGGCCTGGGCGGGCCTGGATGCGTTCCATCGCAGCGCGCATTTGTGCCTGGCGGTCCGTGTCATAGCGTTTCCACGTTTCAAACATGGTGGACATGCGCGCGGCCAGCTGGGGGTTCAGCTCATCTATGGCGATCAACTGATCGGCCATCAGCGTGTATCCCGATCCGTCCATCTGATGGAATGCGGCAGGGGTCATGGCAAAACTGCCCAGCAAAGCCCGGGCGCGGTTGGGGTTGGTAAGGGAAAAGTCTGGGTGGTCCAGCAAGCCTGTGGCGATGTTCGCCGCTTGGTTTGGCGGGCATTGGCTGACTTGCAGGCCGAACCATTTATCAATCACCAAGCGTTCATGGGACCACTGCTCATAAAACGCTGCCAGGGCCCCATCGCCTTCACCCGCAGAAACAAGCCGTGCCAGGGCGCTGATTTGCGCTGTCATGTTGGTGGCGGTGTCAAACTGGGCTTGGGCGGTGGTGCCGCCGTCCAGGTAAGTGATTAACCCCAAGGCTGCTCCCGTTAGGGCGCGTTTCCCGCAGTCTTCAGCGGACGGGGTGTAATCCCCGGCGACTTGATGCTTGGTGTACAGATCAGCCCACAGGTCACCGCCCGCTTGCGCCAGGGCATAAGACAACGCTTCGCGCACCAGATAAATTTGAACAGGATCGGGCGTTGCCCCAGCATCGGCCAGAGTTTGGGCCACATCATCCTGGCCGGGCAGGGCCAAACACAATGCGCGGAATGCGGGATCCAGACTTTCGTCGGCGGCCATGGCCACCTTGGCCTGCAACACTGCCGGATCGGGGTCTTTGTAGTCCACGATCATGGCAACCATGGTTTCGCGGTCCAGCAAGCGCCCGGATTCCCAGCGATTAAACGGATCCGTGTCGTGGCGCAAAAGGTGCAACCGTTCCGCTGTGGGCACATCGCGTTCTAAAATCACTGGGGCCGAAAATCCGCGCAGAGGCGACAAGACGGGTTTGCCCGCCAAACCAGTTACGGTCACAGTGTGCTGGGCATCCACCAATTCGATAACTTGAGTGGGGCGAACTTCTTCGCCCTGGTCGTTCAGCAGACCAAAGGCAAAGGGGATCACAAGTGGGGCCTTTTCGGGTTGTCCGGGGGGGGCTGGGGTGAATTGGTCCAGTGTCAGGGTATATGTGCCGTCGGCGAACCCTTCTGTCACCTTCACCCGCGGTGTCCCAGCCTGGGCATACCATCCCTTAAATTGCGACAAATCCCGGCCCGTGGTGTCTTCAAAAACTTGCAACCAATCTTCGATAGTGCAGGCTTGGCCATCGTGGCGGTCAAAGTACAAATCCAACGCCTTGGTATATGCATCATCCCCAACAAGGATCTTCAGCATGCGGATCAATTCGGCGCCCTTTTCATAAACCGTCGCTGTGTAGAAATTGTTGATTTCCACAAAACTGGCTGGGCGCACAGGATGGGCCAGGGGGCCATTGTCTTCGCGGAACTGACGCCCACGCAAAGCTTGCACATCTTCGATCCGGCGTACCGGTGCTGAACGCACGTCCGCACTGAATTGTTGGTCGCGAAAAACGGTTAAACCTTCTTTCAAACACAGCTGAAACCAATCCCGGCAAGTGATACGATTGCCGGTCCAGTTGTGAAAGTACTCGTGGGCGATAATTGCCTCAATACGTTCGAAATTGGCATCTGTGGCGGTTTTTGCACTGGCCAATACCGCTGCAGAGTTGAAAATGTTCAAACCTTTGTTTTCCATCGCGCCCATGTTAAAGTCATCCACGGCCACGATATTGAACACATCCAGGTCGTATTCCCGCCCATAAACCTGTTCGTCCCATTCCATAGATTTGATCAGGGCTTCCATGGCGAATTCGCATTTGTCTTGGTCCCCGTCGCGCACGTAAATGTTCAAATCTACGTCCCGACCGGACATGGTTTTAAAGCGGCCCGGGTGGGCGTGTAATTCGCCGGCCACTAAGGCAAACAAATACGCGGGCTTGGGCCAGGGATCTTCCCATTCAGCCCAGCCATCACCCGAGCTGGTTGGGTTGCCGTTGGATAACAAAACCGGTGCATCCCCTTCGACGCGCACTTTGAAAGGGGCCAGAACATCCGGGCGATCGGGGTAAAATGTGATGCGGCGGAACCCTTCTGCCTCGCACTGGGTGCAGTACATGCCATTGGACATGTACAGGCCCGACAAGGCTGTGTTGGTCTGGGGGTTGATTTCCACTTCTGCTTGCCATGTGAAAGGGCCATCGGGCACATCGCAGGTCAGCGTATTGTCTTGAACGTTGGTATCTACTGGAGTGCCGTTGATGCTGGCTTTGATCAAGGTCAGTTCTTCGCCGTGCAGGGTAAACTCGCCCGATGATCCCGGGGTTGGCACGAAATCGACGCGAGACACCACCCGTGTTTTGGTGGGATGCAATCTAAAAGTCAGCTGAACGCCAGTAACGGACCATCCAAACGGGGTGTAATCTTTCAAATGAATGGTTTGGGGGGCTGCATCGCGCATGGGGGCACCTTTCAAAGCGTTCTTCAGATAAATGGAACGCCGATGCGCGGCCCGCAAGGTCTTTCCTTTTGGCATTTGCGCCATAGGTGCGGTTTATGAAGACCAATCTTTTATGGTTCAAACGCGATTTGCGGGTCACAGACCACGCCGCTTTGGCCTTTGCCGCAAGCCAGGGGCCGGTTTTGCCGATCTATATCGTGGAACCCGATTATTGGGCCTTGCCGGATACATCGGCCCGTCAATGGGACTTTACCCGGGAATGTCTTGTGGAATTGCGCGACCAATTGGCGGCACTGGGACAGCCTTTGGTGGTGCGTACAGGCGATGCGGTGGGGGTTTTGCAAAATTTGCACCAGGCCTTTGGGTTTGATGTGATGGTCAGCCACGAAGAAACGGGCAATCTGTGGACGTTTGATCGGGATAAAGCCGTTGCCGCATGGGCGCGCGGGCAGGGCATTCGGTGGCACGAATTTCAACAATCCGGCACAGAACGGCGCACCCAAGGGCGCGATGGTTGGGCCATGCGCCGTAATATCTTCATGGCGCAGCCCCGGGTGCCGTCAGTGGCGGGCTTGCCCTCAGTGACGGAAAGCTTGGGGGCGGTGCCCACATCAACCGATCTGGCTTTGCGTGACGATCCGTGCCCTGGACGCCAAATTGGCGGGCGGGATCAGGCTTTATCTTTGCTGGGGGGCTTTTTGACGGAACGGGGCCGCACGTACCGCAAAGACATGTCATCCCCCCTGGCCGGGGAATGGACCTGCTCGCGGCTGTCACCTTACTTGGCGCTGGGGGTGATGTCCCTGCGTGAGGCGCACCAGGCCCAAAAGGCACGCAAATCGGATTTGCCCAAAGCCCGTGATGGTTGGTCCGGATCTTTGAAATCATTCGAATCCCGTTTGGCCTGGCGCGACCACTTCATGCAGAAATTGGAAGATGAAGTTCGCATCGAAACCCATTGTTTACATTCAGTTTATCAAGGTATTCGCAGTGATGATGATGCACGACTGCATGCCTGGTCTGAGGGGCGCACAGGCATTCCCTTTGTGGATGCATGCATGCGATACTTGACCCACACGGGCTGGTTGAATTTTAGAATGCGGTCGATGCTGATTGCGGTGGCCAGTTATCATTTGTGGTTGGATTGGCGTAAACCGGGGGCCGTTTTGGCGCGGCGGTTTACGGATTATGAACCCGGCATCCACTGGTCCCAAGTGCAGATGCAATCTGGCACAACGGGGATGAACACTGTGCGGGTCTATAACCCGGTGAAGCAGGGGTATGACCAAGATCCACGTGGTGTTTTTATCCGGCGATGGGTGCCGGAACTGGCCGGTATTGCAGATGAATTTGTTCAAGAACCGTGGAAACGCGGTGGATGGGATGGGTATCCGGCCCCAATTGTGGATGTGAAAGCCGCCGCCGCCCAAGCCCGCGCCGCCATTTGGGGGCTGCGCAAAGGCACAGCGTTTCGGGCGGAGGCGCAAACCATCGTTCAAAAACACGCCAGTCGCAAAGGCGATCGTGGCTTTGTGCGTGATACACCGCCAAAAGAAGACAAGCAGCTGAAGTTGGATCTGTAATGGGACGGGGACATAAAAAACCAAGATTGCCCGTGAAAGACTGTGCCCATTGCGGACGGCCGTTCACATGGCGCAAGAAATGGGAAAAAGTTTGGGACGACGTTCGGTATTGTTCGGATCGGTGCAAGCGGGAAAGAAAGTCCACTAAAGGAAAACTGGTCTGAAACCTTAACCAATTTTGCTTGTCGCTGAGGGCTTGGCGCGGTATTCCGCCGCATACGCACATTTCGGAGGGCAACATGGCAGACCGTATCAACGTTTCAGGCTTGCAGGTGGATAAAATCCTGTATGATTTCATTGAGGATGAGGCGTTGCCTGGCACCGATGTGTCTTCCTCTGATTTTTGGGATGGTTTGGCCAAACTGGTGGCTGATCATGGCCCCCGTAACCGCGAATTGCTGGCCACACGCGAAGATATTCAAGCCAAGATCGATGCGTGGCACAAATCCAATAACAACGCGCCGCACGATCGTGATGCTTACACCGATTTCCTGCGCGACATTGGGTATTTGGTGCCCGAAGGCGAAAGCTTTGAAATTGAAACCAAAAATATCGACCCAGAAATTGCCAGCATCCCCGGACCGCAATTGGTGGTGCCCATCACCAACGCGCGTTTTGCGCTGAACGCCGCCAATGCCCGCTGGGGCAGCCTGTATGATGCGTTTTACGGCACGGATGCCATGGGCGCTTTGCCCCCCAAAGGCGGGTATGATCGTGGTCACGGCGGCCGGGTTGTGGCCCGGACCCGCGTGTTCTTGGACAGTGCTTTCCCCATTGCCGGTGGCAGCCACGCTGATGTACGGCGTTACTATGTGGACAAGGGGCAATTGTTGATTGACGACATGCCGCTGGAAGATCCATCCAAGTTCGTTGGGTATACCGGGAACGCCAAGGCACCTGACACAGTTTTGTTGAAAAACAATGGCTTGCACGTCGAACTTGTTTTTGATCGCGCCCATCCCATTGGCAGCCGTGATCAGGCTTTGTTGGCAGATGTGCGGCTTGAAAGTGCCGTGTCTGCCATCATGGATTGTGAAGATTCCGTGGCCTGTGTGGACGGTGAAGACAAAGCAGAAGCGTATCGCAATTGGCTGGGCCTGATGAAAGGTGACTTGCAAAGCACCTTCCAAAAGGGTGGTAAATCCATGACGCGGGTTTTGGCCGACGACAAAACATATTCCGCCCCAGATGGTTCAACGCAATCATTGAAAGGCCGGGCTTTGTTGTGGGTGCGCAACGTGGGTCACTTGATGACCAACCCTGCCGTGCTGGACGCTGATGGCAACGAAGTGTTTGAAGGTTTGTTGGATGGTCTGGTCACCACGATGATCGCCAAGCATGATCTGAAGCGCGACAGCGGCAATTCGGTGCATGGGTCGGTTTATATCGTAAAGCCAAAGATGCATGGCCCCCAAGAAGTGGCCTTCACAAACGAAGTGTTCGGCACCATTGAAGGTATTTTGGGCTTGCCCAAAGACACCATCAAGGTGGGCATTATGGATGAAGAACGCCGCACCACGGTGAACCTGAAAGAATGTATCCGCGCCGCCAAAAGCCGGGTCGCGTTCATCAATACAGGGTTCTTGGACCGGACGGGTGATGAAATTCACACATCCATGGAAGCGGGGCCGTTCAGCCGGAAGGACTTTATCAAGAAGAAAACTTGGATCGGCGCATACGAAGATCAAAACGTTTCTGTGGGTCTGGACTGCGGGTTTTCCGGCAAGGCGCAAATTGGCAAGGGCATGTGGGCCATGCCCGACATGATGGCGGCGATGCTGGAACAAAAAATTGGCCATCCGAAATCTGGAGCCAACTGCGCCTGGGTGCCCAGCCCAACAGCAGCCACGCTGCACGCGCTGCATTATCACATGGTGGATGTCATGGGTGTGCAGGCGAAAATGCGCGCTGGGGCAGGTGGGTCTTACACGCAATCCATTTTGGACATTCCTTTGGCGGCGTTCCGTCGCTGGTCGCCTGAACAAATCCAACGTGAAGTGGACAACAACGCCCAAGGCATTTTGGGATATGTGGTGCGCTGGATCGATCAAGGCGTGGGCTGTTCCAAGGTGCCCGACATCAACAACATTGGTTTGATGGAAGATCGCGCCACGTGCCGAATTTCCAGCCAAGCCCTGGCCAATTGGTTGCACCACGGCGTTGTGACTGAAAGCCAAGTGCGCGCCTCTTTGGAAAAGATGGCCGCCGTGGTGGATGGGCAAAACGCAGGCGATGCGCTGTATGAACCCATGGCTCCAAGCTTTGACGGGGTTGCGTTCTTGGCCGCGTGTGATTTGGTGTTTGATGGGCGCAATCAGCCGTCCGGATATACCGAACCGGTGTTGCACGCCCGCAGGCTTGAGAAAAAAGCCGGCTGACGCCGACACGATCTTATATATGGGGGCGCTGCCCCATAGGGACCCCCGAGGTATTTCGGGCGCAAAGAAGGATGAAGAATATGGCAGGTGTGGCAACACGCAAGGCGCGGTCGATCATTAAGGCAGCAATGACCAAGGGCCAAGAATTGGACCTGAAACCATTGTCGGTTGTTGTGTTGGACGATGGCGGACATGTCATTGCTTTTGAACGCAGCGACGGCGCAGCCCCAGGCCGTTTCGCCATTGCACACGGCAAGGCGTACGGCGCTGTAATGCTTGGCATGGCCGGCGAAGCGCAAATGGCCCGTGCCGAAGCCCAAGGGTACTTCATGAATGCGGTAAACGGAGTATTCGGTGGGGCTGTTGTGCCCGTGCCCGGCGGTGTTTTGATCCGCGATAAAAAGGGCGCCGTGATCGGCGCAGTGGGTGTCACGGGCGATACCTCCGACAACGATGCTATTTGCGCGGTTGCGGCGATTGAAGCTGCTGGGTTGGTCGCCGAAGGGTGATCTTCCATCTGCCGGGGACCTGGGGTAAGGGGGCACATTCTGTGAAGGAGTGTGCATGACCCGCCCTGTCATCGGTATCATTGGCAATCATTACTTGCTGAACGACGAATACCCCGCCCACGCGGCGGGGGACATGAATTGCGCGGCTGTGGCGCGGGTGTGCGATGCCTTGCCGCTGATCATTCCAGCCGACCCAGCCCACGTGGATATCGCGGACTTGATGCAGACCTGTCATGGGTTTGTGTTCACTGGCGGGCGGCCCAATGTGCACCCCCGATTTTACGGCGAAGAATTGACAGACGCCCATGGCGACATGGACGAAGCGCGCGATGAAGTGGCGCTGCCCTTGATCCGTGCTGCAGTGGAACGCGGTCAGCCGTTTTTGGCAATTTGCCGGGGCTTTCAAGAAATGAACGTGGCAATGGGGGGCAGTTTGCACCCAGAAATCCGCGACTTGCCCGGCCGCGTCAATCACCGGATGCCGCCCGATGGCACTTTGGATGAAAAGTTTGAACTGCGCCACGATGTGCATTTGACGCCAGGTGGGCCGTTTGCGCGGTTGTTTGGCGCAGATGTGGTGCGCACCAACACCTTGCATGGCCAAGGGATCAAAGACGCGGGTGACCGGATTGTCGTGGACGGTAAAGCGCCCGATGGCACACCCGAGGCGATTTATATCCAAGATGCCTTGGGTTTCGCGTTGGGGGTGCAATGGCACCCCGAATACCGCGCGGATGAAGATCCTGTGTCCAAACCGTTGTTTGAGGCCTTGGGCCGTGCCGTCTGGGCGTTCCGCGACGGTGTGTTGCGCGCCGCTTAAGCGGGGCCGCCAGATATTTCGATGGTCTGGCCATCCACGCTGTCACTGCCCGGCCCACAAATCCAAGCCACACTTGCCGCCACTTCTTGGGGCGTAATTAAGCGGTTGTGGGGGTTCAAATTCACCATCAAATCACGGGCCTGGTCTTCGGTGATCTTGGCTTTTTGGGCGATTTTGGCGGTGTTGCGCGCGATGATGTCGGTGTCCACATACCCTGGGCAGATGGCATTAAAGGTTACGGGCAGGGCTGTGTGGTCCGCCGACAATCCGCGAATTAAACCCACCACCCCGTGTTTGCTGGCGGTATAGGCGTGCGCGCCTTTTAGACCACGCAATCCCGCGATGGATGAAATGGCCACAACGCGCCCCCATGATTGGAAGGGCATGTGTCGCATTCCTTCGCGGACGGTCAGATATGTACCGTCCAAGTTGGTGGTCATTATACGCCGCCAAAAATCCAGGTCTGAATTGCGGATGTTTTGTCCTTCGGCCAGTCCAGCGTTGGCCACCACAATGTCGATGCCACCGCCAAATTGTGCGGCTTGGGCCATGCCTTCGACAACGGATGCTTCATCGGTGACATCCATAACACATGGGTTCCACCCATGCGGTTGGGCGGCGGCTTCCAATACTTCAGCTCTTCGGCCCGTTATGGTGATGGCACAGCCCATGGCATCCAAGGCATGGGCGATGGCCAGCCCAATGCCCGTGCCGCCGCCTGTGATAACTGCATGTTTTTGCATCGCTTTTACCTTGGGGTTTGTATGCAAAGGTATTCTTCGGTCTTTGCAAAGTTTTCTGGCGGTCAAACGGTTGCGCAATAATATTGCGCGGTATACGGGTCGTCCACTCAATATAGACTAATTAACGGTGAGAGACCGCGCGAAAGGACGGAAATCGTGAAAATCGGAGCCTTAAAAGAGACGTTTGAGGGGGAAAATCGCGTTGCGATGACACCCGAAAGCGCCCTCCAGCTGCAAAAGCTTGGATACGACTGTGCAATCGAAAAGGGGGCAGGATCTGCCGCTGGATTTGCAGATAAACTTTACAAAGACGCCGGCGTTGAAGTGGTGGCATCCGCCGCAGCCTTGACCAAAGCCAGCGACGTGATCGTAAAAGTGCGCCCCCCCAGTGATACAGAAGCCAAACGGCTGACTGAGGGTAAAACGCTGATCTCTTTCTTTTATCCATCCTCCAACGAAAAGCTGATGGAATTGGCACGCTCTAAGGGTGCCAACGTCATTGCAATGGATATGGTTCCCCGAATTTCACGCGCCCAGAAGATGGATGCGTTGTCATCCATGGCAAACATTGCCGGATACCGTGCAGTGATTGAAGCGGGCAACAACTTTGGTCGGTTCTTCACCGGACAGGTGACTGCCGCCGGTAAAGTGCCACCCGCAAAAGTTCTGGTCGTTGGGGCCGGTGTTGCTGGTCTGGCTGCCATTGGAACGGCCACATCTTTGGGGGCCATCACTTATGCATTCGATGTTCGCCCCGAAGTGGCCGAACAAGTGGAATCCATGGGCGCAGAATTTGTGTTTTTGGATTTCGAAGAAGAACAAGCCGACGGGGCCGCCACAGGTGGATACGCCGCTGTGTCTTCGCCAGAATTTGCCGCAGCTCAGTTGGCCAAATTTAGCGAATTGGCCCCAGAAATGGACATCGTCATTACCACTGCGTTGATCCCGAACCGGGATGCACCCGAGTTGTGGACCAAAGACATGGTCGCGTCCATGAAGCCCGGTTCTGTGATTGTGGATTTGGCTGCTGAACGTGGCGGGAACTGCAAGTTAACCGTGATGGACGAAAAGATTGTCACAGATAACGGCGTGACCATCATCGGATACACTGATTTCCCAAG
>JAHDCP010000021.1 GCA_020629775.1 Planktomarina sp. | reverse complement strand
ATTCAACCACCATTGGCAGATTGGGGCACCATGGTGCGCGATCTGGCGCAGTTCATTAACTTCGCAAGCGTCGCCCCTCAGGTGTCGGCTGTGGCTTTGTTGCCTGCACTGGCCATTGCATTGCTCACTGTGGCGGTGAATTTTGTGGTGGATTGGATGTTGCACAAATCTTCTGGCCTGAAGGAATAATCGATGACGGATCAACTGCTTACAGTTCGTGGTCTTAAGATCGAAGGCCGGTCAGATGAAACGTGGAACCCGATCGTAAACGGAGTGGACATCGATCTGCACAAAGGCGAGGTTTTGGGTCTGATCGGGGAATCCGGCGCTGGCAAATCTACGGTGGGATTGGCGACCATGGGCTTCACGAGGGACGGGTGCCGTATTTCAGGTGGATCTGTTGATTTTGACGGCATCGACTTGGTGAATGCGCCGGCGGCCGTAAAACGCGGGCTTTTGGGCAAGCGAATAGCATATGTGGCGCAATCTGCGGCTGCTTCATTCAACCCTGCACACCGACTGCTTGACCAGCATACCGAAAGCCCGGTGCAACACGGCGTGCAAAGCCGTGCGGAATCCCAGGCTGATGGGATCGAACTGTATCGCCGCTTGCGGTTGCCGGACCCAGACAACATCGGCTTCCGTTATCCGCACCAGGTTTCGGGTGGGCAGTTGCAACGTGCGATGACAGCCATGGCCATGTCGTGTCGCCCAGATTTGATCATCTTTGATGAACCGACCACGGCGTTGGATGTGACAACACAGATCGAGGTTTTGGCTTCCATCCGCGATATCGTTGAACAATTTGACACAGCCGCAATTTACATCACCCATGATTTGGCGGTGGTGGCGCAGATGGCGGACCGGATTAAGGTATTGCTGAAAGGAGACGAGGTTGAAGAGGCCGACACCCGAACCATGCTGCAGTCCCCGAAAGAAGAATACACTAAATCGTTGTGGGCCGTTCGGTCGTTTGAACGCCCACAGAAGCCAGCGGTGAATACCGGTGCCACGCCAGTTGTGTCGGTTCAAAATGTTACGGCGGCTTATGGTACTGTGCCGGTCTTGTTTGATGTGAACTTTGACATCCACGAAGGACGTACAGTGGCCGTTGTGGGGGAATCTGGATCAGGCAAGTCCACTGCAGCGCGTTGTATCACAGGGCTTTTGCCGCCCAAGCAAGGGCACATCGAATTTGATGGTCAAGCCATGCCTTTGGATTATCGTAAACGGTCAAAAGAACAGCTGCGACAAGCCCAAATGATTTATCAGATGGCTGACACAGCATTAAACCCGCGGAAAACAATCGGAGAATTGATAGGTCGTCCAGTTCAGTTTTATTCTGGCAAAACGGGCGCGGAAAAACGCAAACGCGTCGACGAACTTTTGGCCCAGATCGAATTAGAGCCATCGCAATACTATAACCGTTTGCCTTCCGAATTGTCGGGTGGGCAAAAACAGCGCATTGGCATTGCACGTGCCTTGGCGGCTGATCCCAAGTTTATCATTTGTGACGAAGTGACCTCGGCTTTGGATCAATTGGTGGCTGAAGGGATTTTGAAGCTTCTGGCAAACCTGCAGGATGATCTTGGTTTGTCGTACATGTTCATCACCCATGATTTGGCTACAGTCCGTGCGATAAGTGACGAAGTCGTAGTGATGAAAGACGGTAAGGTTGTGGAGCAAGGCACCAAGGAGGTCATGTTCCAACCACCGCATCATCCATACACCGATCTGTTGCTGTCGTCGGTTCCAGAAATGGACCCGGATTGGCTAACCACGCTGTTGAAAGAACGCGGAGTTGATAACATCGGCGACGCTGCAGTTGGTAAGATGGGTTAGGGAATCACCCCTCCGAAAGGGGGATAAAAGTCTTTGACTAAAAAGACGTTCAACAAGGGAGAAAATAGAATGTCTCAATTTACTCGCCGTGGTCTGATGAAGACCAGTGCTGCAGCAGGGGTTCTTGCTGCAACAGGTATGAAGGCCAGCGCTGCTGGTCACGGCCCAAAGCGTGGCGGCACGTTGCGCTTAGGTTTGTCTGGTGCAAACACATCCGACAGCTGGGATGGTCGGACGCACTCTGACCATTTCATGATCCACATGGGTCACGGTACGGTTTTCGATTGTTTGACTGAAGTTAAAGCCAATGGCGAACTGGTTGGCGAATTGGCAGAAAGCTGGGAAGCCAGCGCAGACGCCAAAACTTGGACGTTCAACCTGCGCAAAGGTGTAACGTTCCATAACGGCAAATCTTTCGGTGCAGATGACGTTATCGAATCTTTGCAAATGCACACGGCAGAAGGCGCAAAATCTGCGGCGAAACCAATTGTTGCTGCCATCACCGATATGAAAAAGATGGGCGACCACCAGATCCAGTTTACGCTGGCGGCTGGCAACGCTGACTTCCCATTCCTGTTGTCTGACTATCACATTTTGATGTTCCCAGCTGGCATGATTGAAGAGGGCATCGCCAAAGGTATCGGCACTGGGATGTACAAAGTTGAAAGCTTTGACCCTGGTGTACGTTGCGTACTGTCACGCGTCGACAGCCACTATAAAGACGGCACAGCCGGTTGGTTTGACAGCATCGAAGCGATTGCGATCAACGACAGCTCTGCTCGGATGAACGCATTGATGACCGGTCAAGTTGACGCCGTAAACCGCGTTGATTTCAAGACAGAGCCATTGATGAAAGCTAACCCCAACGTGGAAATTTTCGAAGTCACGGGCAACCAACACTTCACTTTCCCAATGCTGACGAACCAAGCACCATATGATGATGTGAACGTTCGTAAAGCCCTGAAGTATGCGATCAACCGTCAGGAAATGGTCGACAAAATTCTTCAAGGCCACGGTAAAGTTGGTAACGATCACCCAATCGGCCCAGCGAACCAGTACTATGCAGCAGATCTGCCGCAGCTGGAGTTTGATGGCGATAAGGCCAAATTCTATATGGATAAAGCCGGTTTGTCGTCTTTGGATGTGTCTTTGTCTGCTTCAGACGCAGCGTTCTCTGGCGCTGTTGATGCGGCCCAGCTGTATCAAGCCTCTGCCAAAGGCGCAGGGATCAACATTGACGTGGTTCAAGAACCTGCAGACGGGTACTGGTCCAACGTTTGGCTGAAAAAGCCATGGTGCGCATGTTACTGGTCTGGTCGTGCGACCGAAGACTGGATGTTCTCAACCGCGTATGAATCCGGTGTGCCTTGGAACGACACATCTTGGGAAAATGCACGTTTCCAAGAACTGCTGCTGGCAGGTCGCGCTGAGCTGGATTCCGGCAAACGCAAAGACATCTATGGCGAAATGCAGATGATCATGTCCGAAGAAGGTGGAACAATTGTTCCGATGTACGCCAACTATGTTGACGCGCACTCCACCAAACTTGCCCACGGTCCTGACCTTGGGAACCTTTGGATGATGGACAGCAGCCGGATGACTGAACGCTGGTGGTTCGCATAAGGCAATTGCGCATTTGAAACCGGAAAGCCCCGCCATTGTGCGGGGCTTTTTGTTTGTTAACCTTTAGCCTATTTCGCTGATTTTGGCGGCACAACCTTTACACCGCGTGTGCGCAGCGTTGATATTAACCTTTGAGAAAGGCCCAAATTCAGCAGGGACCTTGCATTTCTGATGATTCCAAACTAAGTGACCTTCAACAGCGGCGTTCCAGCCTCCACCCCTGGAACCCACCGAATTCACAACGGGCCGCGCGCCCGTTTTTTTGTGCTTGAAGGAAACCCATGGCTGATTTGATCGCCAAAGCTGCAATGGACCGTCGTGTCTTTGAAATTATCAACCCTGTCGTTGAAGACATGGGTTTTGAAATTGTGCGTATTCGCTTGATGGGTGGCAATGCCCCGATTTTGCAAATCATGGCGCAAAAACCCGATGGCACCATCGAAGTGGATGAATGCGCTGATATCAGCGGAACTGTCTCCGCTTTGTTGGATGTGGAAGACCCCATTATCGAAGCATACACATTGGAAGTGTCCAGCCCCGGTATCGATCGGCCGTTGACTCGGCTGAAAGATTTTGACCAGTGGAACGGATACGTTGCCAAGATCGAAACCGAAAACCTGATTGACGGGCGCCGTCGGTTCAAAGGCGATTTGGCCGGAACAGAAGGCGATGAGGTTTTGATCACCATTGAAGAAGGCACCATTGGCCTGAAATTTGACTGGTTGGCAGATGCCAAGCTGGTCCTGACAGATGATTTGATCCGCGATGTCCTGAAAGGGCGCAAAGACGCGGGCCAGATCGACCAAGAACAATTCGACGACATTCAAACCATCGTAGATGGAGAGGAAGACTGATGGCTATTACATCTGCAAACCAGCTTGAACTTCTGCAAACGGCCGAGGCCGTGGCACGGGAAAAGATGATCGACCCCGCGTTGGTGGTGGAAGCGATGGAAGAATCTTTGGCCCGTGCCGCCAAATCTCGGTACGGCGCAGAAATGGACATTCGGGTTTCCATCGACCGCAAGACTGGGCGGGCCACGTTCACCCGCGTGCGCACGGTTGTTGAAGAAGAAGAGTTGGAAAACTACCAAGCTGAATTCACTGTAGAACAGGCGAAGCAATATCTGGAAGATCCTAAAGTCGGTGACCAGTTTATTGAAGAAGTACCCCCAGTGGAAATGGGCCGGATTGCAGCACAGTCTGCGAAACAGGTGATTTTGCAAAAAGTTCGTGAAGCGGAACGGGATCGTCAGTACGAGGAATTCAAAGACCGCGCTGGCACAATCATCAACGGTCAGGTCAAGCGTGAAGAATATGGCAATGTCATCGTTGATATTGGCCGTGGTGAAGCCGTGCTGCGCCGCAACGAAAAGATCGGGCGGGAAAGTTATCGCCCGGGCGATCGTATTCGGGTGTTCATCAAAGATGTGCGTCGCGAACAGCGCGGTCCGCAAATCTTCTTGTCACGGACGGCGCCTGAATTCATGGCTGAACTGTTCAAGATGGAAGTTCCGGAAATCTATGATGGCGTGATTGACATCAAGGCCGTGGCCCGTGACCCAGGTTCGCGCGCAAAAATCGCCGTGATCTCTTATGACAATTCTATTGATCCCGTGGGTGCCTGCGTTGGTATGCGCGGCAGCCGGGTTCAAGCGGTTGTTAACGAATTGCAGGGTGAAAAGATCGACATTATTCCTTGGAATGAAGATCAGCCCACATTCCTTGTGAACGCGCTGCAACCTGCAGAAGTGACCAAGGTTGTTTTGGACGAAGAAGCTGAACGGATTGAAGTGGTTGTTCCCGACGAACAGCTTTCCTTGGCGATTGGTCGTCGCGGCCAGAATGTTCGGTTGGCCAGCCAGCTGACCAACTTGGCCATTGATATCATGACCGAGGAAGAAGAATCGAAACGTCGTCAGGCTGAATTTGAAGAACGCACACGTTTGTTCATGGCTGCCTTGGACTTGGATGAATTCTTTGCACAGCTTTTGGTGTCCGAAGGGTTCACGAACCTGGAAGAAGTTGCCTACGTCGAAGTTGACGAACTTCTCGTGATTGATGGTGTTGACGAAAGCACTGCATCTGAATTGCAGGCCCGTGCCCGCGATGTGATCGAAGCCGAAAACGAACGCGCTTTGGCGCACGCCCGTGAATTGGGTGTGGAACAAAGCTTGATCGACTTCGAAGGGTTGTCCCCACAGATGATCGAAGCGCTGGCTGAAGACGATGTGAAAAACCTGGAAGACTTCGCCACCTGTGCGGACTGGGAATTGGCTGGTGGTTGGACCACGGTTGAAGGGGAACGGGTCAAAGACGATGGGGTTTTGGAAAAGTTCGACGTAAACTTGGAAGAAGCCCAAAACATGATCATGACAGCCCGCATTATGTTGGGTTGGGTTGATCCTGATGATTTGGCCGCGGAAGAAGCTGCCGAAGAAGAAGAAACGCAAGAACAGGAATAATTCACAGATCATGGCACGCGGTGGCGTACATAAGGCCGACTCGGAACCAGACAGAAAATGTCTTGTAACTGGGGAAAGTGGCCCCAAATCAGGGTTGATCCGGTTCGTTACAGGACCGGACGGCACTGTTGCGCCTGATATCATGGGAAAGCTGCCGGGTCGGGGGTATTATGTATCTTCTACACGGGAAGCGTTGACCGAAGCTGTGAAGAAAAACCTGTTTGCCAAAGGGGCGCGCCAAAAAGTGGACGTGCCCCAAGATTTGGTGGCCACTGTGGAAGATCAGCTGGCCAAACGCGTAACCAGCTTGATTGCCATGGCCCGCAAAGCGGGATTGGCTGTGGCTGGGTTCGAAAAAGTGAAAGCCCGTTTGGCAGAAGAACGGGTCAAAGTATTGTTCCAAGCCAGCGATGGTTCGGAACGCGGAAAGTCAAAGCTCTGGACACCCCAGGGCGCACGGTACTTCGGTTGTTTGACAGCAACTGAATTGGGTTTGGCATTCGGCAGGGGGCATGTCATACACGGTGCACTCTCCGCTGGCGGACTCAGTACACGTGTTGTAGAGGATGCCACAAAGCTGCGCGGCTTACGTGAAGGCGCGACAGCCCAAAAGGACGATAGAGCTTAATGAGCGATGACGGCAAAAAACCCCTGGGGATCCAGGGTGGACCACGTTCTGGTAATGTGAAGCAAAGCTTCAGCCATGGCCGGACAAAAAGTGTTGTGGTGGAAACCAAGCGTAAACGCGTTGTGGTGCCCAAACCAGGTGCGAAACCATCAGGCAGCGCTGTGCCGGCAGGAAATCCGTCCCGCCGCCCAGCCGGTATTTCTGATGCGGAAATGGAACGCCGCCTAAAGGCCGTTCAAGCAGCGAAAGCCCGCGAGGCCGACGATGCCGCCAAACGTGCCGCTGAAGAAAAAGCCCGCGAAGAAGAACGCCAACGCCGCCGCGATGAAGCGGAGGCCAAAGAGCGTGAAGCAAAAGAGCGCGAAGAAAAAGCGAAAGCTAAGGCAGAAGAAGAAGAACGCAAAAAGCGTGACGCTGAAGTTGCTGCCCGACGCGCTGCCGCACCAGCAGCTGCACCAGAAGAACGTGCAGCCAAAACTGCCCCGGCCCGCAAGCAGGGTCAGGAGCCGCGCCGCGATGACCAACGGCAAAACCGTAACAAAGGTCGCGATGATGGCCGCCGTTCTGGTAAGCTGACTTTGAACCAAGCTTTGTCTGGTGGTGACGGACGTCAACGTTCGTTGGCATCCATGAAACGCAAGCAAGAACGCGCACGGCAAAAGGCGCTGGGCACCAACGAGCCACGCGAAAAGATTGTCCGTGAAGTTCAGGTTCCAGAAGCCATCGTTGTGTCTGAATTGGCCAACCGCATGGCGGAAAAAGTGCCAGACGTCGTGAAGTCACTGATGCAGATGGGCATGATGCTGACGCAAAACCAAACCATTGACCAAGACACAGCAGAAATCGTTGTGGAAGAATTTGGCCACAAAATGGTTCGGGTTTCCGATGCTGACGTGGAAGATGTGATCGATACTGTTGAAGACGCAGAAGCGGATCTTAAGCCGCGTCCACCAGTCATCACTGTGATGGGCCACGTTGACCACGGTAAAACGTCTGTTTTGGATTCGATCCGGAACGCCAAAGTTGTGTCCGGAGAAGCGGGCGGGATCACGCAACACATCGGCGCGTACCAAGTCAAACAAGGCGATGCGACGCTGACATTCCTGGACACACCAGGCCACGCGGCGTTCACGTCCATGCGTGCCCGAGGCGCGCAAGTGACTGACATTGTTGTTTTGGTGGTTGCTGCAGACGATGCTGTTATGCCGCAAACAATCGAAGCGATTGCTCACGCCAAAGCGGCGGGTGTTCCCATGATTGTTGCGATCAACAAAATCGATTTGCCAGCAGCCCAACCAGATAAAGTTCGTACTGACCTTCTGCAGCACGAAGTGATTGTGGAAAAAATGTCAGGGGACGTGCAGGACGTTGAAGTCTCTGCTGTGCAAGGAACTGGTCTGGATGAATTGCTGGAAGCCATCGCGCTGCAGTCTGAAATCTTGGAACTGAAAGCCAATCCAAAACGCGCAGCTGCGGGTGCAGTGATCGAAGCGCAATTGGATGTGGGTCGTGGCCCAGTGGCGACGGTCTTGGTTCAAAACGGTACTTTGAAACAGGGCGATATCTTCGTTGTTGGTGAACAATGGGGTAAAGTCCGCGCCTTGGTTAATGACAAAGGCGACCGCGTCAAAGAAGCCGGACCTTCTGTACCGGTTGAAGTTCTGGGCCTGAATGGCACACCAGAAGCTGGCGACGTCTTGAACGTTGTGGACACCGAAGCCCAAGCCCGTGAAATCGCGGAATACCGTGCGCAAGCTGCCAAAGACAAACGTGCCGCCGCTGGCGCAGCGACAACTTTGGAACAGCTGATGGCGAACGCCAAAGCAGACGAAAACGTAAGCGAATTACCCATCGTGGTAAAAGCAGACGTACAGGGTTCTGCCGAAGCCATTGCGCAAGCGATGGAAAAAATCGGCAACGACGAAGTGCGCGTGCGCATGTTGCATTCCGGAGTTGGCGCGATCACGGAAAGTGATGTTGGTTTGGCAGAAGCATCGGGCGCACCTGTGTTCGGCTTTAACGTGCGGGCCAATGCGCCGGCACGGAATTCTGCCAACCAAAAGGGCGTGGAAATCCGGTACTATTCGGTGATTTACGATCTGGTAGACGATGTAAAAGCAGCCGCATCCGGTTTGTTGAGCGCGGAAATCAAAGAAAACTTCATTGGTTATGCCAATATCAAAGAAGTGTTCAAGGTTACTGGCATCGGCAAAGTGGCTGGTTGTTTGGTGACCGAAGGCGTGGCGCGCCGGTCTGCGGGTGTTCGCTTGCTGCGTGACAACGTGGTGATCCACGAAGGCACGCTGAAAACGTTGAAGCGCTTCAAAGATGAAGTGGCGGAAGTTCAGTCTGGTCAAGAATGCGGTATGGCGTTCGAAAACTATGACGATATTCGCCCCAACGACGTGATTGAAATCTTCGAGCGCGAGGAAGTAGAGCGCAACCTGGACTAAGGTCGCGCTTTACAGCCAATCCATCAAAATTGGGATCAGCGGCACATCTGCCGCTGGCATGGAATAGTCTCTAAGTTGGTGTTTTCGCACCCACTTCAGAGTCTGTCCTTCGCGGCCTTGAGGGGTGCCGTCCCATTTGCGGCAAGCAAACAGCGGCATCAAAAGATGAAAGTCATCATATGCGTGGCTGGCAAAGGTCAGTGGGGCCAAACATGATTGCCACGTGTTGATCCCCAGTTCTTCTTCCAATTCCCTTATTAGGGCCTGTTCTGGGGTTTCTCCGACTTCAACTTTGCCGCCGGGAAATTCCCAAAGACCCGCCATGCTTTTGCCTTCTGGGCGCTGGGCCAAAAGAACCCGCCCGTCCACATCGATTAATGCAACGGCTGAAACAAGCACTGACTTCATGACCGATAATCTGCATTGATCGTGATGTAACCGTGAGTCAGATCGCAAGTCCACATGGTGGCGTTTCCATCACCAAGCCCAAGATCAACACTGACCACTAATTCGGTGTTCTGCATATAATCTGCACCCGCTTCTTCGGTGTATGTTTCTGCGACCCAGCCCTTTTCAGCCACCAGCACATCACCGAACTTGATTGTCAGGGTGTCCCGGTCCGCCGCGGCTCCGGATTTCCCAATTGCCATCACGACGCGGCCCCAGTTTGGATCTTCCCCGGCGATTGCGGTTTTCACCAAGGGCGAATTTGCAATGGCAGTGGCCACCTTGCGGGCATCCGCTTGCGATTTTGCGCCTGTCACGGCCACTTCGATAAACTTGGTGGCGCCTTCACCGTCACGCACCACTTGGTGGGCCAGGTCCAACATAGTTGCGTGAAGGGCGTTTGAGAATTCTTCGGATCCTGCGACATCGACCCCAGAGGCGCCGGTGGCTGCACACAGCAACGTGTCAGAGGTGGAGGTGTCACTGTCCACCGTGATGCAGTTGAAGGTTTTGGCATTTAAGTCTGACACTAAAACTTGCAGCGCGCTTCGTTCGATCTGGGCATCGGTGAAAATGTACACCAGCATGGTGGCCATATCGGGCGCAATCATCCCGGACCCTTTGGCGATGCCACAAATTTGGACTGTGCCGGCCGGTGTTTGTACCGTTTGGTGGCTGCCTTTTGGAAAGGTGTCCGTGGTGCAAATCGCCGTTGCTGCATCTGCCAAGCCATCGTCTGACAGCGCGGCAGACAGATCGTCCAAACATGCCAGAATTTTGTCATGGGGCAGGGGTTCACCAATGACCCCTGTGGATGACGTGAAGACCCGGTCCTTGGGGACACCACATGTACTTGCCACAGCGTCTGTGATGGCATCCACAGATGCTTGTCCGCGGCTTCCGGTGAACGCGTTCGAATTGCCGGAATTCACCAGAATCGCAGACCCTTGAAGCGAAGACCCATCAATCTTGGCCTGACAATCCAGCACTGCTGCTGACCGTGTTGAAGACGTTGTGAACACCCCAGCTACAGATGTGCCGGGGTCCAAAACGGCCAGCATTACATCTGGCCGGTCTTTGTATTTCACCCCTGCGCGGGCCGTTGCAAATCGAACACCTGCGACAGGTGGCAAATTTGGGAATTCAGCGGGGGCCAAGGGTGATTTTTGGGTCATTGCGCGGACGTCAGTTCCAAAGTGGACAAAACGCTGGCTGGCACAGACCCATCTTCCACGCGCGTAACGTTGGCGTTTTCAGTCAGTTGGGCCAAATGTTCTTCAATGGCTTTGTTGCCCAATTCAGCCGCCAATTCGCCTTGCACTTCTTCAAAAGCAGGGGCGGCTGTGTCGCGGATTTCGTTCAAACGGATAATGTGCCATCCGAATTGCGTTTCGACGGGTGCTGAAATGGTGCCGGGTTCCAAGGCCATTACGGCCTGTTCGAATGGGGCCACCATTTGGCCTTTGCCAAACCAACCCAAGTCGCCCTCACGCGGGCCAGATGGGCCAGTGGAATGGGCTTTGGCTGTTTCACCAAAATCAGCGCCGTCATTCAGCAAGACCACCAATTCATTGGCTTTCTCTTCCGTGTCCACCAGGATGTGGGCGGCGCTGTATTCTTGTTCTGCTGGTGCATTCACATAACGTTCTTCGTACAATGCGCGCACCGCATCTTCAGTCCCGGCTTCAGCTTCCAGACGGTCAATCACGATTTGGGACCGCAAGTTGCGGCGTTCGTTGGCGATGGACATTTCAATCCAGGCTGGCTGTTCTTCGAAAGATTGGGACAACAAAGTTTGGCGCACCAACTGGTCCACGATGCCTTGAAACAACACGTCATCTGGGATTGTTTGATACTGCTGCGGCAGCAAACGTTTGATGTCCAAAACGTGTCCGACCGTGATGTCTTCGCCGCCGACTGTTGCCACAACCGAGTTAACTGTCGCTTCTTGGGCGAAACTTGGGGTGGCCAGGGCAATTGCCATCGCGGATGCGCGCAGGATTGGGTGTGAAAATACCATCTTTGTTTCCTTTCGGGTGCAGCGGATCGGCCGCGGCGTTGACACTCTATGACCGGACCCATACATCGCTAACTGGTCCTTGGGGACCTGTGCACAACGGGCGCTGGTTGATCTTTGTCATAGGTCGCTGGCGTAAGCCCGGCAAGCAGGAACCCTCACACAATTTGGTCAACCGGACGGGGTAATAATGCTTGGATTTGGAACACTTGCCAAAAAGGTTTTTGGCACCCCGAACGATCGCAAGGTCAAAGCAACGCTGCCATTGGTCGAAAAGATCAATGCATTGGAAGCAGAATTCGAAGCCTTGACGGATGAAGGCCTGATTGAAAAAACAGCCGAATTCCGGGCACGCGCCGTAAACGGTGAAAAACTGGATGACTTGTTACCAGAAGCATTTGCCAACTGTCGCGAAGCTGCCAAACGGGCGTTGGGTCTGCGTGCTTTTGACGTTCAGCTGATGGGCGGGATTTTCTTGCACCAAGGCAATATCTCTGAGATGAAAACGGGTGAAGGTAAGACGCTGGTCGCGACCTTCCCGGCCTATTTGAATGCGTTGACCGGTAAAGGCGTTCATGTGGTGACAGTGAACGATTACTTGGCCAAGCGGGATTCCGAATGGATGAGCAACGTGTTCAATGCTTTGGGCATGACATGCGGCGTCGTGTATCCCGAACAGAACCCGGAAGAAAAAGCAGCCGCCTATGCGTCTGACGTGACATACGCCACGAACAACGAATTGGGCTTTGATTATCTGCGCGATAACATGAAGTCTGAACTTTCGGATATGAACCAGCGGTATCACAACTTTGCCATTGTGGACGAAGTTGATTCCATTCTGATCGATGAAGCCCGGACACCGTTGATTATTTCGGGCCCCTCCCAGGACCGTTCAGAACTGTACAAGACGATTGATGAATTGATCCCAGACGTAACGGAAGAACACTTTACGCTGGATGAAAAAGCCAAAAACGCGACTTTCAGTGATGAAGGTAATGATTGGTTGGAAGAGGTTTTGCGCGCCCGCGGGATTCTTCCAGACGGGCAATCGCTGTACGATCCCGAAAGCACAACAATCGTGCACCACGTGAACCAAGGTTTGCGCGCCCACAAACTGTTTACCCGCGATAAAGATTACATCGTGCGCGACGGTGAAGTGGTGCTGATTGATGAATTTACTGGGCGCATGATGTCTGGCCGCCGTTTGTCTGACGGCCTGCACCAGGCCATCGAAGCCAAGGAAAATTGTGACATCCAGCCAGAAAACGTGACGTTGGCATCTGTCACATTCCAAAACTACTTCCGTCTGTATGACAAATTGTCTGGCATGACTGGCACAGCCGCCACGGAAGCCGATGAATTCGACGAAATCTATAAGCTTGGCGTTGTGGAAGTGCCCACAAACCGCCCCGTTGCCCGGGTTGATGAAGATGACCAAGTGTTCCGGACAGATCGTGAAAAATACGAAGCTATCGTGGTGGCCATCAAAGAAGCCAGTGCTAAGGGCCAACCCACCCTCGTGGGGACCACGTCGATTGAAAAGTCTGAATTTTTGTCACAACTGCTGACGCAGGCTGGTATTGACCACAACGTTTTGAACGCGCGCCAGCATGAAAAAGAAGCGCAAATTGTGGCTGACGCCGGTAAATTGGGCGCGGTCACCATTGCCACAAACATGGCGGGTCGCGGCACTGACATTAAGCTGGGCGGCAATGTTGAATTCAAAATCATGGAAGCGATTGCCGCTGATCCTGATGGCGATCCTGAAGAAATCCGGGCGCGCATTGAAGAAGCCCACACGACGGATGAAGAAGCCGTCAAGGCCGCTGGTGGTTTGTACGTGCTTGCCACGGAACGCCACGAAAGCCGTCGTATTGATAACCAGCTGCGTGGCCGTTCTGGGCGCCAAGGGGACCCGGGCCGCAGTTCATTCTATCTGTCTTTGGATGATGATCTGATGCGCATCTTTGGGTCGGAACGGCTTGAAAAAGTGCTGTCCACTTTGGGCATGAAAGAAGGCGAAGCAATTGTGCACCCATGGGTGAACAAATCCTTGGAACGCGCCCAAGCCAAAGTGGAAGGTCGCAACTTCGACATTCGCAAACAGCTTTTGAAGTTTGACGACGTGATGAACGAACAGCGCAAGGTTATTTTCAGCCAGCGTATGGAAATCATGGAAGCCGAAGATCTGTCTGAAATCACCCGCGATATGCGCCACCAGGTGATTGAAGATTTGGTTGCCTTCTACATCCCGCCAAAATCCTATGCTGACCAATGGGATGGTGAAGGTTTGTACGCGGCTGTTATCGAAAAGCTGGGTTTCGAAGCGCCTGTTTTGGAATGGGTGAACGCCGAAGGCGAAGATGATGACAGTATCCGCGAAAAGCTTGAAGCGATCTCAGATGATGCGATGGCCAAGAAGGCACTGGAATTTGGCCCGGAAAATATGCGGTCCATTGAAAAGCAAGTTCTGTTGGAATCGATTGATGGCAAGTGGCGCGAACACTTGTTGACCTTGGAGCATTTGCGATCTGTTGTCGGTTTCCGTGGCTACGCCCAGCGCGATCCTTTGAACGAATACAAATCTGAATCGTTCCAGCTGTTCGAAAACCTGTTGGACAGCTTGCGCGAGCGGGTCAGCCAGATTTTGGGCCACGTGCGCATGCGTAGCCCGGAAGAACAGCAAGAACTGATGGCGGAACTGATGCGGCAACAAGCGCTGATGCAGCAAGCCGCAGAGGCGAATGGCGATTCTGATCCAGCGGCACCCAGGGCGTTTGATGAAAACGATGACTCCACTTGGGGCAACCCAGGCCGGAACGATGCGTGTCCGTGTGGCAGTGGTAAAAAATTCAAGCATTGTCACGGGCGCGTGACATAAGCGCCACTGACTTTTCGGAAAGCAACGCGTCGCGGTCTTGTCCTGCGGGCAGACAGTTGTGGAATCTTTCTTAAACGAAGACATTCTCCCAAAAGTTTGGGGGGTGCATGTCCAAGTTTGGGCATCTTGTGTTTGGGTTTTGGTTAGCGTGGTTTTCATCTGTTGCCGCGCCTGTTGTTGCGAACCAAGTTACCCTTTCGCTTCAAGACGGTTCTTTTTCTGTGTCTGGGATCCTCAAACGGTTCGACAGTGAATTTTTCACGATCGAATCTGATTTCGGTGAATTGACCATGGCGGCGGCGACGTCGCGTTGTGAAGGATCAGGTTGCCCGGATTTATCCCAACTTGTTCCCAAAATTCACATGGCTGTTTCGCCAGAGTTGGGGGATCGCTTGGTTCCGGCGTTGATCGAAAATTTTTCGTCAAGCCGGGGGTTTCGCCTGACGGCACGGGCGTCCGATCGCGGTACGATATTGATTGATCTTGCTGCACCAGCAGTGATGGGCACTGTTGCAACGATTGAAATGTCATTGATGGAAGCCACCGATGGGTTCGATGCGCTTGCCAATGACAAAGTGGATATGGCCGTATTGCGCCGCGCGCCAACTTTGTCCGAAAAACGGACGATGTCTCAAAACAACCCCTCAGCCCTGCGGTCGCAGGTGATTGGGTGGGAAACCTTGCGGCTGTATGCCGATGCCGAAAGCCCGTTTCCGGCTTTGACTGTTCGGCAATTGATGGAAAAAACCGGCGCTTTGGATGACGCACCCACTGCCGGGCAGGCAGATACCTTTGGATTGGATGGAGACAACGACAGTTTGATCGCGTTGTATCAAGTGATGGGCCGGCAACTTGCGTCCCCGCTTCAAGCAAGGTCCCGCGCTGCATCAGCGGATATGATTTTGGTGACGCCGAACTTGTCTTTGCCCCCGCCGCTGAAACACATCCCCATTTCTGCCAGCTGCGGCGCGCCGGTTCAGCGGGCGGATGACACATTTGGTGCCCACCCTTTGGAAGCGCCGATGTATCTGTTTCATGCCAATGTTCGATTGCCCAAGATCGCGCGCGATTTCATGGGGTACATGCTGTCTGTGCCAGCGCAGCGCATCGTAGAACGATCCGGCTTTATCAGCAGAACTCCCGTAGAGGCCGGGATGGACACAGAACAGGGCATTTTGATGAATGCTGTTTTGAATTCCAGCAACGATGTTGGCCTTGCAGATTTGCGGCAGGCAGTGCGGGATTTGTCTGGGTTTGGGCGTTTGTCTTTAACGTTTCGGTATCGTGAAGGCACGCGGGATCTGGATGATGTGTCGCGGTCAAATTTGGGGTATTTGACTGAACTTTTGCAAGAAGGCCGCTTTGCCAACCGAGACGTTTTGTTTGCAGGCTTCAGTGACAGCAGCGGTAATGCGCAGGCCAATCTGCGCCTGTCCTTGTCCCGGGCGGAAGCACTGCGTGACACGATTTTGGGTATGATGGGAGAAAATGCCCCGGCCCGTGACCGATTCAAAGCCCAAGGCTTTGGTGAGGTTCTGCCCTTGGCATGCAACGATATTCCTTGGGGCCAGCATCAAAACCGACGTGTCGAAATCTGGTTACGTTAAATGTGACCTAGCGATCTTAAGCTGACTTCGGCGCTGCTGCCGATGATCAGATGATCGTGAACCGTGATATCCAAAGCTTGGGCTGCAGATACAATCTTTTGCGTTAATGCAATGTCATCGGGTGAAGGCGTGGGGTCGCCGGACGGGTGGTTGTGCACCAAGATCATTGCCGTGGCGGAAACTTCCAGCGCGCGTTTAATCACCTCCCTTGGATAAACCTGGACTTGATCCACTGTTCCATCCCCTTGCTTTTCATCGGTGATCAGGCGGTTCTTGCGGTCCAAATACAGGATGCGGAATTGTTCAGTGTCGCGGTGTGCCAATGTTGTGCGGCAATACCGAACAACTGCATCCCAACTTGAAATCAAAGGTTTTTCCTGCAGTGCGCTTTGCGCCAACCGATGTGCAGCGGCTTCCACAATTTTGAGTTCCACAACAACCGAAGCCCCCAAACCCTTCACTTGGTGCAATCGGGCTGGATCGGCGGCGATGATGTCGTTGAACGATCCAAAAATTGACAGCAAACGATGGGCCAGGGGCTTTACATCCATGCGCGGGATGGCGCGGAACAGCACCAGTTCCAAAAGTTCATAATCGGGCAGTGCTTCTGGCCCGCTTTGGACAAAGCGGGTGCGAAGACGTTTCCGATGATCGCGCACATAACTTGGTGTGCCGCTGCTGTTGCCAGCAATGGGGAGGTCTTCTTTCAAAAACAGATCTTTGATCGGGGAAGATGGCATGCCCATCTTAGCCCCGATTCCGGTTAAAAGGAGCTTAACCCTTCATGCCATCCCAGAAGTTTTTCACACGGTCGAAAAACCCGCTCATCTGCGGATTGTTGTCCTTCGACAGTTGTTCAAATTCTTCCAACAGCTCTTTCTGTCGGGACGTCAGGTTCACAGGTGTTTCCACTGCCATTTCTATGAACATATCGCCCTGACCAGCGCCACGCAGGGCAGGCATGCCCTTACCGCGCAGGCGCATCTGACGGCCAGATTGGCTGCCTGCAGGGATTTTGACCCGGCTGCGCCCGCCATCAATGGTGGGCACTTCCACGTCGCCACCCAAGGCGGCTTTGGCCATGGACACAGGAACCTGACAGAACAGATTTACGCCATCGCGTTCGAACAAGGCATGATCTGCCACCTCAATAAAGATGTACAAATCGCCTTGTGGCCCGCCACGCATGCCGGCTTCACCTTCGCCCGCCAGGCGGATTCGGGTGCCTGTTTCCACACCAGCCGGAATGTTGACGGACAATGCCCGTTCACGTTCAGTGCGTCCCGCTCCACGGCAGGTGGTGCAGGGGTTCTTAATGATCTGGCCGTTGCCCGAACATGTTGGACAGGTGCGTTCAACCGTGAAGAAACCTTGCTGCGCGCGGACTTTCCCCATGCCTGAACAAGTCGGGCAAGTGGTAGGTTCGCTGCCGGATTCGGCCCCTGTGCCATTGCACGATCCGCAAGAAACGGACGTTGGCACATTGATGGTCTTCTGCAGCCCTTCGTGGGCTTCTTCCAGGCTGATGCCAAGGTTGTAGCGCAGATCTGAACCACGGCTGGCCCGGCCGCCACCGCGCCCACGGCCACCACCGCCCATGAAATCGCCGAACAAATCGTCGAACACATCAGAAAAAGCGCTGGCAAAGTCACCTTGGCCGCCGCCCATTCCACCGCCGGGCCGTCCGCCCATGCCGCCTTCAAATGCAGCATGACCATACCGGTCGTACGCGGCTTTCTTGTCGGCGTCTTTTAGAACGTCATAAGCCTCGTTCGCTTCTTTGAATTGCGATTCAGCTTCTGGATTGTCGGCGTTGCGATCTGGGTGAAGTTCCTTCGCTTTGCGGCGAAAACCCTTCTTAATTTCATCGGCGCTGGCCCCTTTGGCCACCCCTAGAACATCATAGTAGTCTCGTTTTGACATTGAATTTTCCCCGAACACTGGGGGCACCCCCCACGAATGATGGAAGGTGCCCGGGGTTTCGGTTCAGATCAGCGCTTGTTGTCGCCATCCAGATCTTCGAAGTCTGCATCCAAGATGTCTTCATCAGGCTCAGGGCCAACATCCGCATCGCCAGCATCTTGTGCTTCTTGGCTGGATTTGTAGATCGCTTCACCCAGCTTCATCGCAGCCTCAGTAACGTTCTGGATGCCAGATTTGATCTTATCGGCAGTCGATTTCTCGTTTTCCAGATCATCTTTCAAAGCAGCGATCGACAGTTCGATGGCTTCAATGGTGGTGGGATCCACTTTGTCAGCATGCTCTTCCATGGACTTTTCAGTCGAATGGATCAGGCTTTCTGCCTGGTTGCGGGCTTCCACCATTTCGCGGCGGTCTTTGTCCGCCTCAGCGTTGGCTTCAGCGTCTTTGACCATCGCATCGATGTCATCATCGGACAAACCGCCCGATGCTTGGATCGTGATCTTCTGTTCCTTGCCAGTGCCTTTGTCAGATGCGCCGACCGATACGATACCGTTGGCATCAATGTCGAAGGTCACTTCGATTTGCGGCATGCCACGTGGTGCCGGTGGAATATCTTCCAAGTTGAATTGACCCAGGATTTTGTTATCCGCAGCCATTTCGCGTTCGCCTTGGAACACACGGATCGTCACAGCGTTCTGGTTGTCTTCCGCAGTGGAGAAGATTTGCGACTTCTTCGTTGGGATCGTGGTGTTGCGGTCGATCAAACGAGTGAACACGCCACCCAGGGTTTCGATACCCAAGGATAGTGGTGTCACGTCCAAAAGAACCACGTCTTTCACGTCACCTTGCAGAACACCGGCCTGAATGGCGGCACCCATGGCAACAACTTCATCGGGGTTAACGCCTTTGTTCGGCTCTTTCCCGAAGAACTTGGTCACTTCTTCAATGACTTTTGGCATACGGGTCATACCACCCACCAAAACCACTTCGTCGATGTCGCCAGTGGACAAACCAGCGTCTTTCAGCGCGGCTTGGCACGGTTTCATGGACGCTTTCACCAAATCACCCACCAAGCTTTCCAGTTTGGCGCGGGTCAACTTGACCACCATGTGCAATGGTGTGCCGGTTTTGGCATCCATGCTGATGAACGGTTGGTTGATTTCTGTTTGGCTGGAAGACGACAATTCGATCTTGGCTTTTTCAGCGGCTTCTTTCAGGCGCTGCAGGGCCATTTTGTCTTTGGTCAGATCGACGCCGTTTTCTTTTTTGAACTCGTCTGCCAGGTAGTTCACGATGCGCATGTCAAAGTCTTCACCGCCCAGGAATGTATCCCCGTTGGTGGATTTCACTTCGAACAAGCCGTCGTCAATTTCCAGGATGGTGACGTCAAAGGTACCGCCGCCAAGGTCATAGACCGCGATGGTTTGTGTTTCTTTTTTGTCCAGACCGTAGGCCAGGGCCGCCGCTGTTGGTTCGTTGATGATGCGCAACACTTCCAAACCAGCGATTTTGCCAGCATCTTTGGTGGCTTGGCGCTGGGCGTCGTTAAAATACGCGGGCACAGTGATCACGGCTTGATCCACGTCTTCACCCAAATAGGATTCGGCGGTTTCTTTCATCTTTTGCAAGATGAAGGCCGAGATTTGGGAAGGAGAGTATTTTTCGCCTTGAGCTTCGACCCAAGCGTCACCGTTGCCGCCGTTGATGACGTTGAACGGCAAGTTCTTCAGGTCTTTTTTCAGATGTTCATCGTCGTACCGACGACCGATCAGGCGCTTAACGCCGAATACTGTGTTGTCCGGGTTTGTGACCGCCTGGCGTTTTGCCGGCTGGCCGACAAGACGTTCATCATCTGTGAAGGCCACGATCGAAGGTGTTGTACGTGCACCTTCGGCGTTTTCAACAACCCGCGGCTGCGAGCCATCCATAATTGCGATACAGGAGTTTGTGGTCCCGAGGTCAATTCCAATAACTTTACCCATGTTTAGCATCCCTTTCCATGGCGATACCGGGGCGTGGCCCGCGTGTGCGGCATCCAGCGCCCTTTAGACTTATTAATGGGGAAAAGAGTTCTCCCCGTTCAGCGCGCTATATAGGAGTGGGAGTCTAGGGCTGCAACCGTTCGGGGTTTGGGAAAATGACGATGGACCACCTATTTGGCGAACTTGGGCAACTTACGCCGCAGGTGTTGCGCGGGGTGCACATTTATAAAGGAATGGTTAACGCAAACGGGCAAAGCGCGATGGTTCAAGATATCAGGGCTATCGCAAGGAAAGCCCCGTTTTATAGCCCGATAACGCCTGGCGGCAGACCGCTGTCCGTAAAAATGACTTCAGCGGGGCAATTTGGTTGGTTTTCGGATCGAAGTGGATATCGGTATATCGAACAACATCCATCCGGGGCGATGTGGCCGCAAATACCAAAGTCTGTCTTGGACATATGGCAACAGGTTGCCCCCCATGCGCCTGAGCCGGAATGCTGTTTGATCAATTACTATGGGGAAGCCACAAAAATGGGATTGCACCAAGACCGTGACGAAGCTGACTTTCAGTGGCCTGTAGTTTCAATTTCCCTGGGTGACAGTGCATTGTTTCGCGTTGGAAACGTCACCCAAGGTGGCAAAACGGAAAGTACTTGGTTGGAATCGGGCGATGTGGCGGTACTGGGCGGAGACGCCCGATTGGCATATCACGGCGTTGATCGGATCAAATTCGGATCCAGCACCCTTTTACCAAAGGGTGGGCGTATCAACATAACATTGCGCATTGTACGCTAGGCGGGCTTGATTAATGCCGTGCCGCCCAACTTTCAGAAGCATGTTTGCGGGTGTAAAATTCGCCCATTAGGCCAATCACGACCAACGCGACGGCGATCACAACCGGGTACGTGGCAGATGTTTTGTGCGGGCTGTAGTTGATGAAAACAAACCCACGGGTTTGGTCAATGATGTGGAACAACGGGTTCCAACTGAACATGACATACATGAAGCTGGGCAAAGAGTTCGCGACAAACATTTTGCCCGACGCAATCATATTCACCCGTTGGTAGATTGTGGAAGCCAATCCAACAAAGCCGGGGGCCCAGGGTTTGGCAGCCAACAAGACCATCCCAACAGCCACACCTGAAAACCACGCCATTAAGACCATCGCCAAAGCGCCAATGGGTTGTTCGATGACAACCGGAGTCATGATGACGTGATACAAGAATAGAACCAGCAAAAGCGTCAGCATTTGAAGATACAAAGAACTGAGAGCCTCAGAAATTGTGGCAATCATGGTGTTCATCGGCGCGTGTTTCATCATCGCCGACGTTGGGCCTTCGGCACCGGAAACCTGACCCACGGTTTTGGTGTGGGTCATGAACATGAAAATGCCGGACATGATGTACAACAAAAAGTCCCCACGGATCGCAGCCCCGCGCACACCCAGCACCTGAAACATTATAAAAAACGCAGCGATAAAGACGACGGTTTGCATCATGTTGCTGAGCAAACTGATAATCGCATTGTTGCTGCCGGATTTACGCACTGATCGAACGATCGAATGGTAAAGAAGTTCTAAGAACGCAATTGTTCTTTGGTAACCGGTTTGGGGTTTGCGGACTTCAAACATTCTGCACCTGCGTTTTTCATCATGGCTGGGGTTATTTTTTGTTTAGCTTTCCCAGCGCAACAAGGTTACCCACGGCTTATAAGAAAAGCAAATCAGGCAAAATAAGGTAAACGTCCATGGATTTTGATAAACTTGTTCCCGTCATGCGCCAATTGGCCATCGAAGCCGGTGCTGTGATCATGGATATTTACAACAGCCCAGATTTCGACGTGCGGTCAAAATCCGATGACAGTCCCGTCACTGCTGCGGATGAAGCAGCTGATGCACTGATTTCCGCTGGTTTGCGGGCTGCATTTCCTGACGTAACGTTGGTGACTGAAGAACAAGCTGACAGTCACGAATTGCAAAGCCATAATTTTCTGATCGTTGATCCGCTGGATGGCACCAAAGAGTTTATTCATCGGCGCGGCGATTTCACTGTGAACATCGCATACGTTGAAAATGGCGTGCCGGTGCGTGGGGTGGTGTATGCCCCTGCGAAAAACCGCATGTTCTTCACGCAAGCCGACGGTCAAACAGTAGAAGAAATGGGCACATTCGACTTGGATAAGGTGGGGGAGCTTAAGCCCCTTTCAGTTGCCAAGCCGGACAACAGTGCGTTGCGGGTTGTGGCATCCAAATCCCACCGCGATCAGGCCACGGATGATTACATTGGGAAATACCAGATCGCCGATATGAAAAGCGCTGGATCTTCGTTGAAATTCTGTTTGGTGGCCACCGGTGAGGCGGATTTGTATCCGCGTTTGGGGCGAACTATGGAATGGGACACAGCCGCAGGCCATGCTGTTTTGGCGGGTGCCGGTGGGCATGTTGTGCAGTTTGAAAATTTGGAAACTTTAGGCTACGGAAAAGAAACCTATGCTAATCCATTTTTTATTGCCTATGCAGAAGGCGTCGTTTTAAGCGACGGTTAACATAAATTTTGGAAGCAGCACGTGCCATCGGGCCCATCTGCTTCGCAGTGAAACGGTAACCAATTTTGGTCAAAGATAAGCAACTTTACGCAATTCTTACCAATTCTTGAGAAGCCAAGGTGACAGCCCCCCTTAATGCCGTTTAGGTGCGCTTGGGGATAAGACGAAAGCAAGGACACCATGAACAGAAAAGTCACGAAAGCCATTTTCCCCGTTGCAGGTCAGGGAACGCGTTTCTTGCCGGCCACAAAGTCTGTGCCAAAGGAAATCATGACGTTGGTGGATCGCCCATTGATCCAATACGCGATCGATGAAGCACGGGCGGCTGGCATCAAAGAATTTATCTTTGTGACATCGCGCGGCAAAGGCGCGCTTGAAGATTATTTTGACACCGCGCCCCAGTTGGAAGCGTCCCTGGAAGCCAAAGGCAAAACAGAATTGCTGGATGTTGTCCGTTCCACCAATATGGACAGCGGCGCCATCGCTTATATCCGCCAACACCAAGCGTTAGGTCTGGGACATGCGGTTTGGTGTGCGCGTCGCTTGATTGGCAACGAACCTTTTGCGGTGATCCTTCCCGATGACGTAATCGCAGGTGAAAAATCTTGCCTTCAACAGATGGTCGAAACCTATGAAGAGGTTGGCGGTTGCATGGTGGCTGCCATGGAAGTGCCAAAAGAACAGGCTTCTTCGTATGGCGTGTTGGACGTCAAAGAAACGATGGGTCCGCTGGTGTCTGTCAAAGGTATGGTGGAAAAACCCAAAAAGGGTGAAGAACCATCCAATCTGGCTGTTATCGGACGGTACATTTTGACCCCTGATGTCTTGCGGTCTTTGAACAAAAAGCAGGCGGGAGCAGGTGGTGAAATCCAACTGACCGACGCAATCGCCCGGGAACTGCAATCTTTGCGCCCCGTTTATGGGTACAAGTTTGAAGGCCAGCGTTATGATTGCGGGTCAAAGGCTGGGTTCTTGCAAGCTACCGTGGCGTTCGGTTTGGACCGCCCAGAGTTGAAGGATGAATTGTCCTCCTTTATCTCGGGCATTCAGACCGACATGGCCGCGGGTTAAAGAGCGGCAGAACAGAATGAAGGCTTCAACCGCCATAGGTCGCGGCCTTCAATTTGTGCGTCCCGCTGTTCACTCGGTAACAGGCGGGCTGCAAAAGATTGCTAAATTATACGGTATGCGAGTTAAGCGGCGGCGCCTTTTGGTGCGGGCGATCTTGGCGCGCAAAGCCGTTGATTTGGTTGTGGATCGTACAGATACCTTTGACGACAATGCAATTTTGGCATTTGTCACCGTCAGGAATGAGATGGAAAGGTTGCCCTTTTTCTTAAACCATTACCGGGCCTTGGGGGTGGACCACTTTCTTTTTGTCGTGAACGACAGTGATGATGGAACGTTGGAATTTTTGAATGCCCAACCAGATGCATCTGTTTGGGCAACAACCGCATCTTACAAACAGTCACGATTTGGGTTGGATTGGATCAACGGGTTGTTGATGCGTTACGGTAATGGTCACTGGTGTTTAACGTTGGATGCGGATGAATTGTTGGTGTATCCGCACCACGAAACACGACCGTTGCAGGCATTGACGGAATGGATGGATGATCAAAACTTGAGGGCATTGCCGGCCATGATGTTGGACATGTATCCAAAGGGCCAGGTGGGCCAAGCGGTGTCTGAACCAGGCCAAAACCCGATCGACATACTTTCTTGGTTCGACCACGGGAATTACTGTTTGCAAGTACAAGAACCCATGCAAAATCTGTGGATCCAAGGGGGCCCAAGGGCCAGGATGTTCTTTGCAGATGACCCACGGCGTGCGCCAACGTTGAACAAGATTCCGCTGGTTCGGTGGAATTGGCGGTATGCTTATGTGAATTCGACCCATTCTGCCCTGCCACCAAAGCTAAACCAAGTGTATCGCCGCGACGGCGGAGAGCGAGTGTCAGGGATCTTGCTGCACACAAAATTTCTGGACACCATCGTGCAAAAATCTGTCGAAGAACAAGCGCGCAAGCAGCACTTCAACAAGTCAGAACTTTACGACGACTATTATGCTGCGTTGTCGGAAAATCCAGTTTTGTGGAACGAACATTCAACAAAATACCTTGGATGGAAACAGTTGGAAGAATTGGGCCTGCTGTCATCTGGCGGGTGGGCCTGATCCAGGCGTTAATGTGCCAAAAAGGACGCGTTGCTGGCTAAGGTACTCGCCAAACGTTTTAAGGTTTACTAAACAAGAACAATATAGAGTGTACGGCGCGATTGGTTCGCCAGTTAGAACAAGGATAGTCGGTGGGGTTAAGGCAGTCATATCGGCTTCGGTTGAAGCGGCGGCGTCATCTTGCCCGTGCGTGGCGCAAGTCACGTGAGCTGCGCAATGTGGTGGACCGAAGCAACAGTACGACTCCAGGGGGCATTTTTGTTTTTTCGACCCTTCGAAATGAAGCAGTGCGGCTTCCATTCTTTCTTGATTATTACCGCAAACAAGGGGTCGAACACTTTTTCATAGTGGACAACGACAGCAATGATGGGTCCACTCAACTGTTGGCTGCCCAAGATGATGTAACCCTTTTTTCCACCAAAGCATCCTACAAATCCTCTAAGTTTGGTGTGGATTGGTTGAACTATCTGCAATCCAAATACGGTGTTGGTCATTGGTGCTTGGTGGTGGATCCTGATGAATTTTTCGTATTCCCATTTTGTGATTCCCGCCCACTGCAGGCTTTGACAGATTGGTTGGATGCAACCGGCGTGCGGTCCTTTGGGGCAATGCTGTTGGACATGTATCCAAAGGGACCAATCAATGACACGTTCTATGAGCCCGGCGACGATCCCATGGCCGCCTGTGGTTGGTTTGACAGTGGCAATTACACCTACAAACGAAATCATTTGCTGGGCAACATCTGGATCCAGGGTGGGCCGCGGACGCGACTGTTTTTCGACGAAGATCCGTCGAAAGCCCCTGCACTGAACAAAACACCATTGGTGAAGTGGGAAAAAGGGTTCGCTTACGTGAGTTCGACCCACAGCTTACTGCCCCGTGGTTTGAACCAGGTTTATGATACACAAGGTGGTGAAAAGGCGTCTGGCGTTCTTTTACACACCAAATTTTTGTCCACGTTTAATGTAAAGGCCAAAGAAGAATTGGCTCGAAAACAACATTATGGTGGCAGCCATGAATACAAAGCCTATGCGAAGGTGAGTGAAAAGAACCCAGATTTGTGGTGCAAGTGGTCGGAAAAATACATCAACTGGCGTCAGCTTGAAGTGCTGGGCCTGATGTCAAAAGGGAACTGGGCATGACGGTTGGAATCGTGATGCTGGTACACACGGCGTTTGACCGTGCCGCCCAAACGGCGCGGCACTGGGTTGCCGGCGGTTGCCCGGTGGTCATCCATGTCGACAAAAAGGTTGGGTCCCAACAGTTCAACGATTTTAAAACTGAATTGTCTGATCTGGACGGCGTCAAATTTTCTGACCGCCACGCTTGTGAATGGGGCATGTGGGGTCTGGTGGCCGCGACACAAGATGCCTGCCAAGACATGCTATCAAACTTCCCGGATGTCAGACACGTGTATTTGGCGTCTGGTTCCTGCATTCCGTTGCGTCCCGTGCAAGAATTGGTGGCATATCTGGATGCCAATGCAGACACCGATTTTATCGAAAGCGCCACGATCGAAGATGTGACTTGGGCCATCGATGGCTTGGAAGAAGAACGTTTTACCCTGCGTTTTCCGTTTTCATGGCACAAACAGCGTCGGCTTTTTGACCGGTATGTCAGTTTACAAAGGCGTCTCAAAGTAAAGCGTAAACTGCCTTTCAAAATGCAACCTCACATTGGGTCGCAATGGTGGTGTCTCACCCGCGAAACACTAGAAGGGGTTTTGAATGATCCGTTGCGCGAAAAATACGATGCGTATTTCAGCAAGGTTTGGATCCCTGATGAATCCTATTTTCAAACCTTGGCGCGCACTTATGCCCGTAAGCTAGAAAGCCGCTCACTTACGTTGTCGAAGTTTGACTACAACGGTAAGCCCCACATCTTTTATGATGACCATTTGCAATTGTTGCGGCGGTCAGATTGTTTCGTGGCCCGTAAAATCTGGTCTGGGGCTGACAAGTTGTATCAGTCTTTCTTACGTTCACCCGAAGATGCTTTGACCATTGCAGAACCCCAACCCGAAAAGATCGACCGTTTGTTTTCCAAAGCCGCCGAACGCCGTGTTTATGGTAGGGACGGATTGGTCATGCAAAGCAGGGTTCCAGACGATATCTGGCGCCATGGGAAATCAGCCCGCGGGTATGTGGTTTTCGAAGGCTTTGACTGTTTGTTCGAAGGGTTTAGTGACTGGATTTCGCGCGTCGCAGAAATGCGCGTGCACGGTCATTTGTTTGCTGAAGACGCTGTGGAATTTTCCGGTGACCAACCCAATTTCAAAGGTGGTTTGTCAGACAGTATCCACTTACGCGACTACGACCCGCAGGCGTTTTTGCGAAACCTTGTTTGGAACGCACGTGATGAATACCAGGCGTTCCACTTTGGTCCCGCCGATAATCAAAGTGTGCATTGGGATTTTGTAACCGACGGCAAAGCCATCGTCGCACAAATTACCGGCGCTTGGTTGATCAAAGATTTTAAATCCGGGATGGAGTTTGATGCGCTTCGTAAAAAAGCCGCAAAGCTGCAAAAAATTGAATCTGAGCATCTGTCAGCGTTGAAATCGAACTATGCCAATGCCCAGGTTTTGTCTTGGTCCTTGGCGGAGTTCTTGGAAGCGCCCGCAGAAAACCTTGCGATGGTGATGAATCAGATCGTTGCTGGTTTAGGACCGCATTTGAACGAGGCCCCCAAAATGGTGGATTTGACTGGCTTCGGTGATTTTGTGCAGCAGCTCAAAAATGAAGGGATGAACCCTTATCTTTTGGGTGATTATCGTGAAGATACAGAAAATCCCAACCACACCCCTGTGGTACGTAAACCTTATTTGGTGAAATAGATGTCTGGAAATTTCGATTACTTTATCGTTTTTGCGGAAATGCGAACGGGGTCGAATTTTCTGGAAGATAACCTCAACCGGTATCCAGACATTCAATGCCACGGTGAAGTGTATAACCCGCATTTCTTGGCGTATCCGGATACGGAAAATCTTTTTGGGTTCACCCATGCGGATCGTGAGAAGGATCCAGTGCAGGTTTTGGATGCGATCCGATCCAAAAGTGAAGGGATCGGCGGGTTTCGGTTTTTCCATGACCATGATGATCGCATTTTGGCGAAGTGTCTGGATGACCCCAGGTGCGCCAAAATTGTCCTGACCCGTAATCCAGCGGAAAGCTTTATCTCATGGAAGATCGCCACCGCCACAGGCCAGTGGAAGTTGACCAACGCCACGCACCAGAAAACGGAACGCGTGCATTTTAATGGGGTCGAATTTGAACACCATGTCGCCAAGTTGCAGGCGTTTCAAATCGAATTGCTGAATACTTTGCAGCGCAGTGGGCAGACGGCATTCTATGTTGCCTATGAAGATTTGCAGGACATTGAAGTGATGAATGGTCTTGCAAAGTATTTGGGCAGTAAGACCACAATGGATGGTTTGTCCAAAAAGCTGAAAAAGCAAAACCCAAGCCCCATGTCTGAAAAGGTGGAAAACTTTGAAGATATGGAACGTGCCGTGGCGCGTTTGGATCAATTCAATTTGACGCGGACGCCAAATTTCGAACCGCGCCGTGGGGCAAATTTGCCCAGCTATGTTATTGCGGCCAAAGCCCCGCTCCTGTTCATGCCTATCAAATGCGGTCCAACCCATGCTGTTAAGCAGTGGATGGCTGATTTGGATGGCGTTGAAATGTCCGAACTTCGGTCTGACCTGTCCCAAAAAGAGGTGCGGCAGTGGAAGCGGCAGAACAAAGGACATCGCACATTCACGGTGGTTCGGCATCCTGTGGCCCGCGCGTATGATGCGTTTTGCAAGCACATCTTCCATACGGGGCCAGGCAGCTACAAGGAGCTGCGCAACACCTTGCGCAAAGTTTACAATGTGCCGTTGCCTGAAACGACACCGGGTGGTGATTTCAGCGCGGAAGATACCCGCGCTGCATTTTTGAGTTTTGTACAGTTTCTCAAAGCAAACCTGTCAGGCCAGACAGCTGTTCGCGTTGATCATGCCTGGGCCAGTCAGGCGCATACAGTTCAAGGGTTGGCCGATTTTGCAGCACCTGATTTGATTTTGCGTGAAACAAATTTGGCCGCTGAATTGGACAGCATGGCCGCCTTGGTGGGACAAACGTCAACCGCGTTGGGCGATGACAAAACGCCATATCGTTTTCAGCTGTCGGATATTTACAATGAAGATATCGAAGCAGCCGTGCGGGAGGTATATCAAAAAGATTACCTCACCTTTGGATTTTTCCCGTTAAGCCGAAGCTAGGGTTAAGCTGCCTGTGAAGCGGGCCCCTCAAGAAGAACTTCGAACAGAGTTGGCGCTTTATTATTGCCGCGCAGTTTTTCGCATACACCTGGATCACGCAGTGTTCGTGACACAGTTGCAAGGGCCTTCAAATGGCCAACACCGCTGTCTTGTGGTGCGAAGAGTGCGAAAACAAGATCGACCGGCTGGCGATCAACGGCGTCGAAATCAATCGCGCGATCCAAGCGGAAAAAACAGCCGACAATGCGGTCCAGGTTGTCCAAGCGGGCATGGGGCAGGGCGACGCCGCGACCAACGCCAGTTGCCCCCAACGTTTCGCGTGCCAACAAAGCTTGCAAGGCAATCGCGGAGTCGAGCCCATACTCGCTCTCCATCAGGTTCGCGATGTCTTGAAACAATTTCTTCTTGTTACCGACGCTGCCAGTTACACGAACAGCATCGGCGCTAAGGATGTCGACTAGGTCCATATTGTTTTAAGCAGTTTTCGCCCTAGGCTGGGTCAATCCAACCGATGTTTCCATCGTCCCGGCGATAAACAACATTCACTCCATTATGGCCTTCATTTCTGAAGACAACGACCGGCGCACCGGCAATTTCCATCTGCATCACAGCTTCTCCGACAGACAAAGACTGAATCTTCTGTTCCATCTCAGCGACAATCACAGGTTGCAACGATTCGGGTTCTGACTGTTCAGGACCCTGATCTGACGCCAGGATATAGGAGGAACCGCCGGAAAGTTCAACGGGTTCCGTTCGTTCGCGATGATGATCTTTTAGCCGCCGTTTATACCTGCGCAGTTGCTTTTCCATCTTGTCGTTGCAGGCGTCGAACGCAGCATAAATGTCGTGGGCGTGGGCCTTTGCTTGGGCGGTAAGTCCTGTTGAAAGGTGAACGTTGGTTTCACAAACGAATTCAGATGCACTTTTTGAAAATATCACCGCCGCGTTTGTCGGTCGTTCTGCATACTTTTCCACGACGGCGTCCAAGTTGGACTTCACATGGGTTTGCAGGGCTTCGCCAACATCGATTTGTTTTCCGGTGATTTGATAGCGCATGACTTCTCCGTATTGTTTGGAATAACGCGATTAACAAACGCGAGCTGTCCCTCTGGCCGAAGACCAGACGATATATGGGAATTCATCATGTATTGGTTAATCACAACCTAATTTGGGACCAGAATGCCCCCTTAAGTCAAGGGTTAGACCATGCGAAAGTTCTGACCCAAGTAAACGCGCTTAACGTTTTCGTCTTCCACGATCTCTTGTGTGGTGCCACTCATAAGGACGTGGCCATCGTGCAAAATATACGCACGATCGACAATTTCCAAAGTTTCACGGACGTTGTGATCAGTGATCAAAACCCCAAGACCCCGTTGTTTCAGGTCATCAATGAGTTTGCGGATTTCACCCACAGAAATGGGATCAACGCCGGCGAAAGGTTCATCCAACAGCAAATACTTTGGGTTTGCTGCCAAACAACGTGCAATTTCAACCCGCCGCCTTTCGCCCCCTGACAAGGCCAAGGCAGGGGCCTGACGCAAGTGATCAATCGAAAATTCGCTGAGGAGTTCTTCCAAACGATCTCGCCGTTTGCGGCTGTCTTTTTCCGCGATTTCCAGGATTGCCATGATGTTGCTTTCAACATCCAAACCCCGAAAAATTGACATTTCTTGCGGCAGATATCCGATGCCAAGTTTGACCCGACGATACATCGGAAGGCGGGAAACATCACGCCCATCAACCGTGATTTTACCCCCGTCTGGGGTCACCAAACCAGCAACCGAATAAAAGCATGTGGTTTTTCCAGAACCGTTCGGGCCAAGAAGCGCCACAACTTCTGACCTGTTCAAATCAAGGCTTACATCGCGAATGACCACTTTTTTGCGGTAACTTTTGCGAAGGGACTGAACTTTCAGACCGCCGTCCCCGTCGGACACGGACAGGGTCATTGGCCGGTACCTGTTTGCAAAATGGTGCGCACATTTCCGGTGAAGACGGCACTTCCGGTTTGCAAATTGATGCGGACCCGGTCCCCCATAATCGCGCTTTGGCCTTGGGACAAAAGTACCTGACCAGAAAGTGTCAGGCTGCCATCCGCCAAGGAATAATCCGCGCTTTGTGCTTCGATTGCATCGGTCGCGGTTGTGAAAATGACACCGCCCGTGGCGCGAATTCGATTTACACCATTGGACGAACTGAACATTTCAACGCGCCCGGCGGCCAGGCGGAAATCCCCTTGGCCAATCACCACGTTGCCTTCGAACACAGAAGACTGTGTGGAGCGATCAATGGAAAGCCGATCAGCAGAGGTTTCAATCGGTGCAGTGGGATCAATGCTGAGGCCATTGAGCGAAACGCCAGTTTGCGCCACGGCCAAGCCGGCCCAGAAGAAGGCCGCCACGAAGAATACTAAAGCTTTCAGCACACTGCTTCCTTTACGGTGTTGGTGGTTGATATGTTAACCGAACATTGCCCTGAAAGACAATTTCAGTGTTGTTTTCAGATTGATCAATGACCATCGAATCCGCTTCCAAAGCGCCGATGTTCAAAAAAGTCGTGATGCCATCTCTGGCCACAAAGCGTTTTTGATCGAATTGGGCTGCCAAAGACGGGGTTTTTACCGTCAGCCCGTCAGAGGTAACGATTGTGACCCCGTCGGAAAGTTCGGCACCTGCTGGGTCCACAATGCCGGTTTTTGCGGTTAATTTGACGGCTTGATTGTTGGCGTCACGCAGGCGCAATTGAAGATCTTCTGTTTCAAACTTGCCAGGGTTGGCGATGTCAGGTTTGGCGAAGGCCGCTGTCAGCGTTACTTCGGTGCCATCTTCGGTGACGCTGTCGATGAAGGGACGCGATATACGCTGATCCTTAATAATCTCGTCCACGTTTAAATTTGCGTAAGGTAGGGATTCTGTCACGTCCACTTTTCCAGAAAACAAAAACAAGGTGGACAATAAAACCAAAGCGGCGATGGGCATGGCGACTTTGGACCAAACCACAAAAGTTGAATAAATATCGCGGCTGCGTTGCATCAACCCAGGCCCGCCCGAAGACAATCGTGAATATGGATAAGGCCAAGAACTTTGCGATTTTGGTCTGTTACAAACAGGCACGTGATTTTCTGGTCATTCATTAGCCCAAGGGCCCGTTCTGCCAGGGCATGTTCTGCCACTGAAACCGGATCCGCGGTCATCACTGCAGCAGCATCTTTGGACAACAAATCATCCATGTTGCGGCGCAAGTCGCCGTCTGTGACGATGCCAACCAAACGGCCTTCATCATCCAACACACCTGTTACCCCGAAACCCTTTTGACTGATGCTTAAAAGAACGTCGCTCATGGGGCTGGAAGCTTTGGCGATTGGCAAGGCTGATCCGGTATGCATCAAATCTTGAACCTTGGTCAAACGGGCGCCAAGTTTGCCACCGGGATGAAAGTCCCTAAATTGAATTGCGGTGAAATCCCGGTATTCCATTAATGAAACAGCCAAAGCATCCCCAAGGGCCAGGGTCATCGTCGTGCTGGTGGTGGGAACCACGCCAGTTCCACAGGCTTCTTCTACTTTGGGCAGCAAAAGCGGGACATCACTTTGCCGGATCAAGCTGCTGTCTTTGCGGCTGGCAACACCGATCAAAGGAATGTTGAACCGTCTGGTGTGCGCGACCAAGTCAGCAAGTTCTGGGGTTTCCCCGGAATTGGACAAAACCAAAGCCACGTCGCCTTTGGTCATCATCCCCAAGTCACCGTGGCTGGCTTCTGCGGGGTGCACGAAATGCGATGGTGTTCCTGTACTTGCCAAAGTGGCGGCAATTTTGCGCGCGATATGCCCGGACTTTCCCATGCCTGACACAATGACACGACCATCAGCGGCCAAGATCATTTCCACCGCTTTTGAAAAATTGTCGTCTACGGCGTTGGCCAGGGTTCCCAAAGCAGCGGCTTCGGTGCGGATAACGCGCTGGGCGGTTTCCAAGAAAGTGGTTGGCGTTTTCATCTAAACCTCAGGAGTGGGCGAAAATATCGTTATCTGGCCAGCCCATCAGGTCCAGTTTTGCCCGGGTGGGCAGGAAGTCAAAACAAGCTTGTGCCACATCAACCCGGCCTTCGCGTTCCAGGCGCACCAGCAATTCGTCACGCAGACGGTGCAAATACAAAACGTCAGATGCCGCGTAATCCATTTGTGCTTCTGTCAGATCAGGCGCACCCCAATCCGAGGACTGTTGATGTTTTGAAATATCGACTGACAACAATTCGTTCAACAAAGCTTTAAGCCCGTGTCGATCTGTATAAGTGCGAACCATGCGACTGGCGATCTTGGTGCAAAACACAGGGGCGGTCAGCGCCCCAAACGCGTGGAACATGGCGGCAATATCAAAGCGACCAAAGTGAAACAGCTTCAAGACATCTGGGTCTTCCAACATGCGGCACAAATTCGGCGCTTCGGTTTGGCCGATGGCGACCTGCACCATATGGCAATTCCCATCGCCGCCAGACATTTGTACCAAGCACAATCTATCGCGATGGGGATTTAAACCCATGGTTTCACAATCGATTGCCACGATGGAGCCCAGGTCCAGATCGTCGGGCAAATCACCCTTATACAGAAAATTCGTCATTGATTGCCCTCGTTGCGAAGTGACCGATACGTGCGCATTGGACGGACCTGTGTCAACCTGTGACGGTTTCTAACTATTCCTTTGTGGATTTCTCATTTATCGGTGCGGTGCACTAGGGGAGAAGGGGCAAAAAGATGTCAGAAAAAACCATTGTGAACAGCTGGAACGAATGGGACCCGCTGAAACATGTGATTGTGGGCCGTGCAGACGATTGTCACATTCCCCCGGAAGAACCTGCCTTGGATGCCAAAGTCCCGGAAGACAGCGACATGCGCGGCCAATGGGGCCGCCGCCCGCAAGAAACAATCGACCGGGCCAATGAACTGTTGGATAACTTTGCGGCCCAACTGAAAGCCCGCGGTGTTCGGGTGGATCGCCCCGACAGCATTGATCATTCGCAACCCGTCACAACGCCGGACTTTCATACTGAAAGCCAATTTGGCTGCATGCCGCCTCGTGACGTGCTGCTGACAGTGGGTTCAGAAATTTTAGAAGCAACCATGTCTTATCGTTGCCGGTGGTTTGAGTATTTGAACTATCGCCCACTGTTGAAAAAGTACTGGGAAGAAGACCCCAACTTTCGCCATGAAGCCGCCCCCAAACCGCGTTTGACCGATGCGGATTACCATCCCGATTATTTGTCTGATAAAATCGGCGTGGAAAAGCGCCTGCAGTGGGCCGAAGAAAAGTTCTTCGTCACAACAGAAGAAGAACCCTTGTTTGACGCCGCCGATGTGCTGCGCTTTGGGCGGGACCTGGTGGTGCAGCACGGGTTCACCACGAACCTGAAGGGCATTGAATGGCTGCGGC
>JAHDCP010000020.1:4432-34537 GCA_020629775.1 Planktomarina sp. | reverse complement strand
CTATCAAAAAGGCCAAGCCAACTTCCGCGTCATCCAAGAATGGAACGCCGCCGGGGTCTACCAACAAGCCATCGCCATCATGGGCGCCAAGATCGACGGATAAACGTTTGTCTTCAAAGACTTGTGAGCGCGCCTTAGGCGGCTTGACGTCATTGTAAACAAGGCGTGACCCCGCTGACACATGGGTTGCGCGGATGCAAATTGCGCACAAAATAAGGGGCCACAGCGAAAGGCCCCTTTTTCATGCCCACAGAAAAATTCACCTTCCAAGGCCATGACGGCAACACGCTTGCCGGACGATTGGATTTGCCCGATGGGCCGCACTTGGGCACGGCGTTGTTCGCCCATTGCTTTACCTGTTCCAAAGACATCCCCGCCGCGCGACGCATTGCATCGCGGTTGGCGGCCAGTGGTATTGCGGTGTTGCGGTTTGATTTCACCGGCCTGGGCCATTCGGGCGGGGAATTCGCCAACACCACGTTTTTCGTCCAACGTGCGGGATTTGGTTTTGGCGGCGGATGCTTTGGCCGCCAAAGGTATGGCTGTGGATCTGGTGATTGGGCATTCTTTGGGCGGTGCTGCCGTACTGAAAGCTGCGCAAGATATCGCATCTTCCAAAGCGGTGGTGACCATCGGCGCGCCGTTTGATCCGGGCCACGTGACCCACAATTTTGGCGGCGCGTTGGATGAAGTTGCACAAACTGGGTCAGCCATGGTGTCATTGGCGGGGCGGCCGTTTGAAATTCGCCAGGAGTTTGTAGAGGACGTTTCAGCCACTCAACTGGCCCCCGCCATTGCGTCGTTGCACAAGGCCTTGCTGGTGATGCACGGGCCTTTGGATGACACTGTGGATATTGACAACGCCGCGCAAATTTTTGGCGTGGCCAAACATCCCAAATCGTTCGTGACCCTGGACCAAGCTGATCACTTGGTCACCCGCGCGGCAGATGCGGAATATGCCGCTGACGTGATTGCAGCTTGGGCCACACGGTACTTGGATTTGCCTGACTTGGCCAAACCCATTGGCGCGCCCGAGGGCGTGGTCCGTGTGGCAGAGGCGGACCCAACGGGATTTTTGCAAGATGTGAACCATGGTGCCAACATCCACACTTTGGCCGATGAACCCCTGGCCTATGGTGGGACAAATCGTGGCTTAACGCCTTATGGATTTGTGGCCGCAGGCTTGGGCGCTTGCACGTCGATGACCATCCGCATGTATGCGCGCCGCAAGGGCTGGCCTTTGGATCATGTGTCTGTGGATGTAACCCACGACAAGGTCCATGCCCAAGATGCAGAACCGGGGCAAACCACGAAGATAGATACATTCACCCGCGCCATAACCTTGGACGGCAAATTGAGCGATGATCAGCGAAAACGCTTGTTGGAAATCGCAGATAAATGCCCTGTTCATCGCACCTTGGAAGCGCAAAACCATGTTGTGACCCATTTGGTGGATCGTTGATCGAACGGGGCGTGTTGGGGTTCCCAAAGCCTGCTGTCAAAAAGTTTGAAAATATTTTCGGGCTTGAACCAAATCGGTGTGCCAGACCGCATGCACAGTCGCGGTGTGCGGATGGTGTACAGGTTGTGCGCCAAGGATCTAGTCGTTCCGGTCAAAGGTAAACACACCGTACGGCCTATGAACATTCTGGTAACACGCCAAAATAGTGCCTGGGATATATGAGGATTGGGCCTTTGCGTTCTATTGTGGGCACAAAAAAGGCCGGTCAAAAACCGGCCCTTTCCGTAAAGTCTATTAACGCGGCTTAAGCGCGGGCGTTGCCGACAAATTTCCAAACTGCAGGGACCAACAAGGCCGCCAAAACCAGTTTGATCGCGTCACCCATCAAGAAGGGTGTCAGGCCCCATTCCAAGATCGGCTTGTCCCAGCCGTACAGCGTGCCCAGCCACAACAGACCAGGTACGTAAATCAGTACATTCCCAACGATCAGCGCCAATGCCATTTTCCCAAAGGAACGGTCCATACCTTGGCGTGCTGCCCAACCCAGGGCCAATGTCGCCAGAACGTATCCTACCAGGTAACCACCTGTGCCGCCCATCATGTAAGTCAGGCCGAATTTCTCAGCGGAAGATCCGGCAAAGACATCAAAACCCAAAGCTCCGATGATCATGTACCCTATGATTGTCGCCAGACCCAAACGCGGGCCATAGGCCGCGCCAATGGTCAAAACAGCGAATGTCCCCATGGTGATGGGCACTGGCCACATAGGCACTTTAATTTTTGCAGCGATGGCCAAGGCCAAAATACCAGCCACCACTAGAACGGCTTGTTTTACCAGTTTCGCTTGACCTTCTTGGGGCAAGATTGCCTCTGCGAGGACGCGGTCGTTTGCTGTAAGTGCCATTGTGGCCTCCCGTGTTGCGTTGCGGGTGGTGTAAGACGCAGCGTCAGGGCGTGCAAGGGCCAAGCCCATGTGTTTGCGCAAGCGGGGCGCCTTAATCGCGTTGCATATCCATGGCGTTTTGGGCGCTGAAGGGCGCGTAAAGACTGTGCATGGTATAATCCTTGCGCGGCCCCGTCACACGCCATGTGCTGCGCCACTTGGGCCATTGGGAAAAATCGTACACCACTACATATTGGTCCGGCGGGCAGGAATGTTGCGCAGATGGGCGATTGAACAACATGGTGTGGAACGGTTTGCCATCTTCAAACCGGATCGAAAACCCGCCTTTCATGGGGGTCCACTGATAGCGGCGGCTTGAGGTATAGTCGGCCCCATCAATTTCCAGATTGCCCCATTCAATGTAAGTCCACTTCCTGTTGACGCGGGCAAATCCATCGAACCGCGCTTTGCGTCCGCCTTCGGGGATCACCTCGCGCTTAAGCAGCCAAACTTTTTTGAATTCTTGGTGATCAATGCCGCCGGGGGTGGCCAGATCATCAGTATCAGTTTTCCAAAATCCCACAGCACGTTCCCAATTTGGTTTTAGCGGCGGAACACCCCAATGGTTTCTGCGCCGCCGTGTGCAATAAACTTAACGCGATCATGCGCCAAGTCCTGTGCCATATCGTAGCATGTCCACCCTGCCCCCGGCACCCATTCACTGCAGTATTGATTGCCTTGCACCCGCCAAAGCCCCCAGCTGTCGCGCCCTGCGTTGTACAGTGTTTTGCCGCCTGCGTTGAAAGTTTGCGAGGCATCGCTGTAGTCCAATGTTTGGTCTGTCAACGCCGCTTCAATTTGCGGGCCAGTCATGGGCGTCCAGATTTGCGCAAATACGGGACTTGCGGCAAAACAAAGGGCAAAGATCAATCGGGCCATGGCGTGTCTCCTTGAGGTTTCTTAGGGGCCAGTCTAGAAGCCGCGCAACAACTTCCCAACGCAAAAGGCTGTGATCCATGATCCCTCGTTATTCCCGTCCCGACATGGTGAAAATCTGGTCGCCTGAGACCAAATTCCGCATTTGGTACGAGATTGAGGCCCACGCCTGTGACGCCATGGCAAAACTGGGGGTCATCCCTCAAGAAAACGCAGATGCGGTTTGGAAAGCAAAAGACGTTGAATTCGACGTTGCCCGCATTGACGAAATCGAGGCAGTCACCAAGCATGACGTCATCGCGTTTTTGACCCATTTGGCCGAACATGTGGGGGCTGAGGAGGCCCGTTTTGTTCACCAAGGCATGACCAGTTCCGACGTACTGGACACCTGTTTCAACGTGCAACTGGTGCGCGCCGCCGACATTCTGATCGCAGATATCGAAGGGTTGTTGGTGGCGTTGAAAAAACGCGCCATCGAACACAAAATGACCGTGCGCATTGGCCGATCCCACGGCATTCATGCCGAACCCACCACCATGGGTCTGACATTTGCACGCTTTTATGCAGAAATGGACCGCAACCTGTCACGCATGCGCGATGCGCGGGCTGAAATCGCCACCGGGGCCATTTCCGGTGCTGTGGGAACCTTCGCAAACATTGACCCTGCGGTGGAAGAACACGTGTGTGACCAGCTGGGTCTGGTGCCTGAACCCATCAGCACCCAAGTCATCCCCCGCGACCGCCACGCAGCCTTCTTTGCGACCTTGGGGGTGATTGCGTCGTCGGTGGAAAACGTGGCCACAGAAATACGCCACATGCAGCGCACCGAAGTGCTGGAAGCAGCTGAATTTTTCAGCATGGGTCAAAAAGGCTCAAGCGCGATGCCCCACAAAAAGAACCCTGTTTTGACAGAAAACCTGACTGGATTGGCCCGCTTGGTACGCATGGCCGTGGTGCCCGCCATGGAAAACGTAACGCTGTGGCACGAACGCGATATTTCCCACAGTTCAGTGGAACGCAACATCGGACCCGACAGCACAATCACATTGGATTTCGCCCTGTCGCGCCTGACGGGCGTGATCGACAGGCTGTTGGTATATCCGCAGAACATGTTGGACAACATGAACAAATTCCCAGGACTGGTGATGTCGCAGCGGGTTTTGTTGGCCTTAACCCAAGCTGGTGTCAGCCGCGAAGACGCATACCGCTTGGTGCAACGCAACGCCATGAAAGTCTGGGATCACCGCACTGATTTCCGCGAAGAATTGCTGGCCGACGAAGAAGTTTGCGCCGCTTTGTCCGTAGAAGAAATCAACGAAAAGTTTGATCTTGGCTACCACACCAAACACGTGGACACGATCTTTGCCCGCGTGTTTGGCGAAGACTAAGGCTGCTTCAAAAATCTGATGCAGCCACGGGCACACCCGCCAGCCGAATAATGGCGGGCAGCCCCCAACTGGACCCATCTCTGTCCAAATTTAGGCTGCTGCCTTGAAACAGCGGTTCCGTTGCTGGTGTCCAACGCGGGGAAGCCCGGACCCAAGACCTTGGGTCGCCCAGCAATAAGCCAGCAAACACGTCCAGCACAATCCTTGACCCCAAGACGCCCAAGCGTTCACCCTCTTGCGTCAATTCCGCTTCGCGTAAGATGTAAAACCACAGTGCATCGGGTCCATCCAGTTCTGCGGCCGTCAACGGCGTCAGACCAAGTTCCTGCGCTGCAGCCGTGCCAGACGGCAGCCCCATGTCCACACCGCGGATCAAATTTCGGGCTGCCAATTTGTTATCTATATGACCGGGTTCTTTGTCTTTTTCAGGCAAGGCTGCCAGCGCATTTGACAGCTTGGTGTCGATCTTGCGGGCCATTTGCGGGAATGGTCCGCCGGACGTTTCCATTTTTAGAAACCAATCCCATTGCACCATTGATTTAACAGTGCGGGGTTGGAAACCACGCAAATCATCTTCCACCCCAGACGTCACATTATTGAACAGCGGAACCCGATCCAAAGCGTTGTTGGGGAAATTTGTTTGGTAAGCATTGCGCACCATCGAATGGCCAAACCGGTAAGCCGCCACAGCAAATTCAACTGGAATAAACGGCGTATCGCGCCAGCTATACTTGCTTTCGTCACTGGCACCCCATTCACCACCGCCCGAAGCATGTTCAACAAATTGAAGCGCCTCTTGCCAAACTTGAGGAACGGTGATGCGCTGCAAAAAATCATGCCAAACAACCCATTGATACAACCAGGTTAACTTTTGGCGCGCCTCTTCGAACGATGCGCCTGCATTCACCAACGTGTTATGGGCTTTCAAAAAAGCCAGTTGAACTTGGCTGACGATGGCATTTTCGTCATTGCGTTTGTCCCCAATGATGGCCGTCCCGTTTGCGGTGCGTGGCAAGTCATCAAAGGCAGACTCTACAAGGATCCGATTGCCATCATCGTTCGTGGCCTCAACCTTGATTTTTCCCAACACAAACGTGCTGGCATTTTTGTCATACAAATATGGTTGGTCAGCCGGACCATTTCCATAAACACAGTCTAAATCCAAGCGCGGCGTACGGAAGTTATCCAAACCATTGGGGTCGCCCCCTTGCACACCCAAAGGCGTGGGATCAAACGTCATGTCGTGATCAACAAATTGCCCGAAATAGGTGTATCCCGCCGGCGTACCTTGAGACCCAAAGTCGCGTTCCAGCGCGTCAACATTGCTGTCGTCGGTCAAATCTGCAGGGGATTTGTTGGGCCGTTCCACCATGTTTTGATTGGCAAAATCCAAAAAATGGCCGTGCATTTGATCAGGGCTTACACCCGGTGGGGACCAAGCTGTTGTTTGCCGGAACATTCGGCCGAACTTACCTTTGTGAAATCGGGACGCTGGTGCCAAGGCCTTATGGGCTGCGCTTCCATGCATAATCTATCTCCTGAAAAATAAAAAATAATGACGTTAGGTTAAAACAAATCCGCAGTTCTCGTTGTGAATTCGACGCGAAAAACGCGTGAAGGAGATAGGAAAAATGCGCGATTTCATCGGGAATGAAGCAAATCAACCCGTCGCAGATTTCTGCTTGCCCGTGCGTTCGTCCCCTGGACCTTTGCCCTGCCCAAGTTTACCTTGGGGAAATGGAATATTTTGGCAAACGTTGGCACGATATGGGGGGGGACCCTGCTGGCTACATTAACCCCGATGAACATGATTTTTCCCTTTGGGAAAAACGTGTGGATGCGTTGATGGTTTTGTCATCGGCCAAGGGGTTGATGAATACCGATAGTCTTCGCCGCGTGTTGGAAGACATGGGGCCAGAAGCTTATGCCACCATGTCCTATTACGAACGTTGGATCGCATCCGTGACCCAAAACATGGTGGAAGCCGGGGCTTTCAGCCCAGAAGAACTGGCCGCCAAAATGGAAAATGTCCGCGCGCGCGGCGATACATACGGCCAGGCATCATGATGGTGCGCGTCAAAGATCGCTGGCCCCCAGGACACGCCCGCACCCCTGCATATCTGCGCGGTAAATGCGGCATTGTGGAACGCAGTTGTGGGATGTTCAACAACCCTGAACAAAACGCATATAGGTTGAAACCGGATGGCCGTGAGTTACTGCGTGTGCGCTTTACCATGGCTGAAGTTTGGGGGGATGCCGCTGAAAACCCTGATGATATTCTTGAAGCTGAAATCTACGAACATTGGCTTACGCCGCTGGACTGACTTACCATGCCCCATGATCATCTTTCCCCTTCGGGTCACCCCTACCGCGAAGACAATGACCAACCGCTGACCTATTGGCAGACGATGGAAATTGCTGTGCGTGAATTGCTGGTGGAAAAGGGCCATATTACCGCCGAAGAAGTGCACGCACAGATCGACGCCATGGATGCACGCAGCCCGGCAATGGGCGCCGTCGTTGTGGCCCGCGCTTGGACGGATCCTGTTTTCAAGGCCGCCCTTTTGGAAGATGGCAGCTCTGCGTGTCGTGATATGGGGTTCGACATCGGCCCGATGCATTTGATTGCCATGGAAAACACCGAAGACACTCATAACGTTGTGGTCTGTACTTTGTGTTCTTGCTATCCGCGTAATTTGCTGGGATTGCCGCCAGATTGGTACAAATCCCGCGAATATCGGTCCCGCACCGTGCGCGAACCACGCAAAGTTCTGGCAGAATTCGGGGTGAATGTGCCGACCACCATGAAGATACGGGTCCACGATTCTACCGCTGACATGCGGTACGTGGTGATCCCCCAGCGCCCTTCCGGCACGGATGGTTACAGCCTGGATCAACTTGCAGATTTGGTAACTCGCGACAGCATGATCGGTGTGGCCATCGTCAAGCAGCCGGGGGTGTAAACCAGATGGGACGAACAACAGCCTTGCCACTGAAGTGGGTGATGAACAAAATCATGATGGGCGTGATACATTCGGCCAAGGTTTTGCCTTTTGATAAGCGCAGTGCCCTGGGTGGAAAAATCACTGGTGGTTTTGGCGGGCGGCTTTCAGGATTTCGCAAGCGCACGGAACGAAATTTAGAATACATCTGGCCCGACAAGACGCAAGCTGAACGCGACCAAATTGCCGATCAGGTTTTGGACAATGCCGGGCGCACAATTTTTGAAAATTTCTATCCTGAAGGTTTTGGCAAACGCCATCCTGAGGTACATGTCTGGGGCGATGGCTTGCCCGCTTTGATGGAAGCCCACGCCGCCGGGCGCAGCATCATTGTTGTATCCGGGCATTTCGGCAATCACGAGGCCATGCGTTTGGGGTTATTCCAACACGGCATAAAAGTCGGTGGTATGTATCGCCCCATGACCAATCCATATTTCAATGTTTTCTATGAGAAAGCACTGGACCAAGATGGACGTTCAGGGCCGCTTTTCCCTGCCAATCGTGCAGGTACCCGGGGCTTCCGGCGGGCACTGAAAGACGGCGGCGTTTGTTTGGCCTTGTTGGTGGACTTGGCCGTTCCGAAAGGCAGTGAAATTACCTTTATGGGCAAACCTGCCATGACAGCCACATCGGCTGCCGCCTTCGCTTTGGAAGCCGATGCGTTGTATGTACCGTATTTTTCCATGCGTAATCCGGACCGTAAAACATTTTCGGTTGAAATCGCCGCCCCTATTTCAGGACCAACGGCCTTGGATATGACCGAACAAGCGACACGGGTTCTGGAAGAACGTATCGAAAAAGACCCCGGAAATTGGTTTTGGGTCCACCGCCGGTGGAAGCCGTTTTTCAAATAGCCCAGATCAGTTAACGTGGGCGGATCCAACAATTTCGCCCACATCACCGTTTTGAACCAGCACAGCCATCGGCTGCGATGGTACGCCATTTGCCGTGATGGTTTTGCCGGAACGGCCATTCCAACGCCCCACTTTTTGCCAACCTGTAACAACGTTAGCATAACTGATTTTGCGCCCAGCATTTTCACCGCGTTTGATATCCACCGTGGACTGCGCGCGATAGCTTACCAGAAACACAGTAAAATCCCCGGTTTTGCTCAAAGGGGCCAATCGAATTGAAACAGAATTGCCCTTCTTTTGGGCAGCAACATCCACGACGGGCGCAAGTGTTTTATGCCGTTTCAAAGCCTCGCGGACATTGCTTTTACGATTTCCCACGACGTGTTCAATGCCGTTAAACATCATCTGCGGGGTATAGACCATACGCTCGCTTTGTTGGGAGGCATATCGCCGTTGCCGTTTGGTGAAGGCAGGGTTTGCGAAGCTGTCTTTCCAACCGATGTAATCCCAATAATCCACGTGAAGCGCCAAGGCGATAACGTTGGGGTCACTGGCCAGATCATGCAAAATGGCATCAGCAGGCGGGCAAGAAGAACAGCCCTGAGATGTGAACAGTTCCACCACCACAGGGCGATCTTGGGCCGCCGCTTGCGACGCTGCCGCCAACCCCATCACCAATGCCAAGCCTGCAATCCAATTACGCACCATGAATCATCCCCATCACTTGCTGCGTCCCTGATAGGCAAATTGAGGCACTAGTGCCAATCAAGGAATTGAGAGGGATCGTTACAGACATTTTTGTACACATTTGTATACAAAAATGCCTCGCTCCCCTTGAACCGCTGCTGGGTCTGCGGCAAACAGCAATCAATTCCTTACCAAAACTCGGAGTCCGTTATGACCATTGTCGTTGGAAATGATACCGCCAAGACCCGCCGCACGCTGACCGCAGGCGGAAGCACCATTGCATATTATTCGATCAATGCCGCCCAAGAAGCTGGTCTGGGGGATTTCTCCAAATTGCCAGCCGCTTTGAAGGTTGTTTTGGAAAACATGCTGCGCTTTGAAGATGGCAAAACCGTTTCCGTTGACGACATCAAAGCCTTCGCCGAATGGGGCGCCAATGGCGGTAAGAACCCTCGTGAAATTGCCTACCGCCCTGCCCGCGTTCTGATGCAGGATTTCACTGGCGTTCCAGCTGTGGTGGATTTGGCCGCCATGCGTGACGGCATCGTTGCTTTGGGTGGTAATCCCGACAAGATTAACCCGCTGAACCCAGTTGATCTGGTGATTGACCATTCGGTCATGATTGATGAATTCGGTAACCCGCGTGCATTCCAAATGAACGTGGATCGTGAATACGAACGCAACATGGAACGCTACACATTCTTGAAATGGGGTCAAAAAGCGTTTGATAATTTCCGCGTTGTGCCCCCAGGCACGGGCATTTGCCACCAGGTGAACCTGGAATACCTGTCCCAAACTGTTTGGACAGACAAAGACCAAAACGGCGAAGAAGTTGCTTACCCAGATACCTTGGTGGGCACAGACAGCCACACCACCATGGTCAACGGCGCAGCCGTTTTGGGTTGGGGTGTTGGCGGGATCGAGGCGGAAGCCGCGATGCTGGGTCAACCAATTTCCATGCTGATCCCCGAAGTTGTTGGGTTTGAGCTGACAGGTTCCATGATGGAAGGCACCACGGGGACTGACCTTGTGCTGAAAGTTGTCGAAATGCTGCGCGAACGCGGTGTTGTGGGCAAATTTGTTGAATTCTACGGTGAAGGTCTGAACCGCTTGCCACTGGCAGACCGCGCGACAATCGCAAACATGGCACCTGAATACGGCGCAACATGCGGCTTCTTCCCGATTGACGGTGAAACACTGCGCTACCTGCGGACCACTGGGCGCGACGAAGCCCGCATTGCATTGGTGGAAGCTTACGCGAAAGAAAATGGTTTCTGGCGCGGTGATGATTACGCACCTGTATACACCGACACGTTGCACCTGGACATGGGCACAATTGTTCCGGCGATTTCCGGCCCGAAACGCCCGCAGGATTACGTTGCACTGACAGAAGGCCAAAACGCATTCCGCAAGGAAATGGAAGAAACCTTCAAACGCCCGATGGGCAAAGAAGTGGCTGTGGCTGGCGAAGATTACACCATGGAAAGCGGCAAAGTTGTTATCGCGTCCATCACGTCATGCACCAACACATCCAACCCCTACGTCATGATCGGCGCAGGTTTGGTGGCACGCAAAGCGGCAGCTTTGGGTCTGAACCGCAAACCTTGGGTCAAAACGTCCCTGGCGCCAGGCTCGCAAGTTGTATCTGCGTATTTGGAAGCCGCAGATTTGCAAACCGACTTTGACAAACTGGGTTTCAACCTGGTGGGTTACGGTTGCACCACATGTATCGGCAACTCTGGTCCAATCCAAAAAGAACTGTCTGACGCCATCGCCGAAGGCGATCTGGTGGCCACATCCGTTCTGTCAGGCAACCGCAACTTTGAAGGCCGAATTTCGCCTGATGTTCGCGCCAACTACCTGGCATCCCCGCCACTGGTTGTGGCTTATGCCATCGCCGGGACGTTGGACATCAACCTGGCATCCGACCCGTTGGGCCAGGATCAAGATGGCAATGATGTATATCTGAAAGACATCTGGCCCACGACGCAAGAAGTGGCCGAACTGGTGGAACAAACCGTCACACGCGAGGCGTTCCAAACCAAATACGCTGAAGTCTTCACTGGTGATGAAAAATGGCAGGGCGTGGAAACAACAGATCAGAAAACATATGACTGGCCTGCGGCATCCACTTACGTGCAAAATCCGCCTTATTTCCAAGGCATAACCATGGCCACCAAAAAGATTGAAAACATCACGGGCGCCAAGGTTCTTGCCTTGCTGGGTGACATGATCACAACGGACCACATCAGCCCTGCTGGGTCTTTCAAAGACACCACACCGGCGGGTCAGTACCTGACAGATCGCCAAGTATCGCCACGTGAATTCAACAGCTACGGATCACGTCGCGGCAACCACGAAGTCATGATGCGCGGCACGTTTGCAAACATCCGCATCAAGAACGAAATGCTGGATGGTGTTGAAGGTGGTTACACCAAAGGACCAGATGGCGCACAGACATCGATCTATGACGCCGCAATGGCGCACCAAGCCAACGGCACACCGCTGGTTATCTTTGGTGGTGCACAATACGGTGCTGGGTCTTCGCGCGACTGGGCAGCCAAAGGCACAGCCCTGTTGGGTGTGAAAGCGGTTGTTGCGGAATCCTTTGAACGCATCCACCGGTCCAACTTGGTGGGTATGGGCGTTATCCCGTTTGAATTCACAAACGGTGACACGCGCAAATCATTGGGGCTGACAGGTGAAGAAACCGTGGCCATCAACGGGTTGGACACGATTGAACCGTTGCAAGAAGTGCCATGTTCCATCACCATGGCTGACGGCACAGTAAAAGACATCACTTTGAAGTGCCGGATCGATACCGCGGTAGAGATTGAGTACATCGAAAACGGTGGCGTGCTGCATTACGTGCTGCGCAACTTGGCCAAAGCGGCCTAACGCAAAACGCAGTGCGGGTCTTACCGCACTGCGCATTTCTTGGGCCTACTGGGGTGCGCGGGAATAACCGCGCGCCCTATTTTTTTGAGGTGTAAGGCCAGCTGAGACCGGCATCAATCAAAGCAGATTCAATCCGGCTTTCAATATTGCGTTGGGTCACTGGTCCTGCAACGCGGGCCAGGATCGTGCCGTCAGGCCCCACCACAAATGTTTCTGGCAAACCGTAAACGCCCCAATCCAGGGCCATCTGCGCATTCGTATCCGCGCCACCCGCGTGGAACGGATCGCCAAGTTCTTCCAAAAACGCTTGGGCTTTGGCTGGGTCATCGCGGTAGTTAATCCCAAAGATGGGCACACCCGAAGCGGCAATTTCCATCAGGTTGGGATGTTCTGCCCGGCACGGCGCGCACCAGCTGGCCCAAAAGTTGACCAAGACCACCTGCCCAGACTTCAGGTCCTCGGTCTCAAAACCACGCATCCCGTCCAATGGTGTTATCTGAACAGACGGGGCCGGTGATCCGACCATGGTGCTGGGCAGTTCTTCCCCGTCGCCTGCAACCATTCCCCAATACGCCATGCCCGCAAACGCCCCAAAAATGGCGATCGGCAGTAAAAACAAAATCCGTTTCATGATCTGTTGCCTTCAGCCTTTTCCAAAGCACGGCGAACCCGCGCATTGCGCAGGGCATATGCCGCCACCAATGCAATCAAGGCTGCAAGACCAATGCTATAGGCCAACAAAACATCGGCCGCATATTTCCCAAGTTCCAAGTTCATAATCCCCGCCCTTCCAGAACGCGCAAGCGCCGTGCGCGAATTTCTGTGCGTGTTCCCACCAAAACCAGGGTCACAAACAAAAGCGAAAACCCCACCATGGACAGAATGAGGGGTTGGAAAAACACGCCGGAAATATTCTCCTGCTGTGCACCATCGGTAACGGTGACCGTGGTGCCCTGATGCAGCCCTTGGCTCCAAAAATACACCGCATATCGGCTGAGGATTGCAAACACGGAACCGACGATCGCCAAAACAGACGTCAAATCAGCGGCGGTGTCGGCATCTTCGATGGCCGCCCAAAGGGCGATGTACCCCATGTAGAACAAGAACAGGATCAAAAAGCTGGTCAAGCGCGGATCCCAGACCCAGTACGTGCCCCACATCGGCTTGCCCCAAATGGCACCGGTGGCCAATGCAATGACAGTCATGATCAACCCCACCGGCGCCGCCGCTTTTGCGGCCAAAGCACTGACGTGGTGGCGGCGGATCAACCAAAACAGCGATCCAACAAACATCATCAAATAGGCATTTATCGCCACCCAAGCGGCGGGCACGTGCAGATAGATGATTTTAACCGTTGATCCTTGGCGAAAATCATTGGGTGTAAAAGCAAACCCCCACACCAAACCGGTGCCCAAAATCAATCCCGTCAGGGCCACCAACCATGGCAAAGCTGGGCCTGACCAGCCCATGAACCGTTTCGGATTTGCAAATTCCCAGAAAGCCATGGGCATCAACTACCTTGTTACCCCTGGTGCGAAAAGAGGTTTCACCGCAAATTGACCGGCCAAGTTGTCACGCCGCCAAAAGATGGCAGCATGACTTATCTTTAAGAACCAAACCCAAAACTGGGTTAGGCGTCAATATTCGCGAACTGATTGCCTTCGGTGTTGTCTGGTTTGGACCAATCACGCTTGACCCCCAACCAAAGCAACGATGCCGTAGCCACAAAGATGGATGAATAGGTGCCGATCAAAACACCCAAGATCATGGCGAAAACAAAACCGCGGATCACGTCACCACCCAAAACAAACAGTGATATCAGCGCCAGCAAAGTGGTAACCGATGTCATGAAGGTCCGGGACAGTGTTTCATTGATTGACAGGTTCAAAACTTCCGCCAAAGGGCGTTTCTTGAAACGGCGCAGATTTTCACGAACCCGGTCAAACACAACCACCGTATCGTTCAAGGAATACCCAACGATGGTCAACAACGCGGCAATAATTGCCAAATCGAATTTAATTTGCAGGACCGAAAACACACCGATGGTGATCAACACATCATGGAACAAGGCAGCCACCGCGCCCACCGCAAATTGCCATTCAAACCGCAGCCAGATGTAAAACAACACCACTGCCAAGGCCGCGACAACGGCCAAAACGGCGGATTGGATCAATTCACCTGAAACTTTGGGGCCCACACTGTCGATGGCTGGGAACGACATGGAAGGATCAATAGTTTGCAATGCCACCTGGACCTGATCAATCACGTCTTTCGTGACGCTTTCTTGCCCCTCTTGTGCTTGGATCCGCACTTGGGCCACGTTTTGATCATCATCAAAGGTGGGATCGAAGACTTCTGCGATGGAAATATCGCCAAGCCCGATGGGTTCCAAAACAGCCCGATACGCCGCCACATCAACGGGTTGGCTGCTTTCGGTTCGAATGGTGGTTCCGCCTTTAAAATCGATACCAAAATTCAACCCCATGATGACTGCCGCCACCAAGGACAAAACCATCAAAACGGACGAAAGACCGATCCAACCTTTCCAGCGTTTGAAGAAATCAAAGGATGTGTTTTCACGAACAAGACGCAAGCGCATGGGTTACACCTCCAATGTTTTGGGTCGGCGGCGTTCGAACCAGATAATGACGAACAACCGTGTGACAAAGATGGCCGTAAAGACCGATGTGATGATGCCCAAGGCCAAGGTGATGGCAAAGCCGCGCACTGGCCCTGCCCCCATGACGTACAAGATCACGGCGGTCAGGAACGTGGTGATGTTGGCGTCAATGATGGCCGACAAAGCTTTTTCATAACCCAATTCAATGGCTCGTGCCGGGCCTTTGGCCGTTTTTAATTCTTCGCGTATGCGCTCAAACACCAGCACGTTGGCGTCCACCGCCATCCCGATGGTCAAAACGATCCCGGCGATGCCTGGCAACGTCAGTGTCGCGCCGATCAAAGACAGCAAGGCGAAAATCAGAATGACGTTGATGATCAAAGCCGCGTTCGCGAACAATCCAAACCGTCCGTATGACAATGCCATGAAAACCAAGATCGCGATAAACGCCACAGCCGTGGCGATCTTACCGGCATCAATGCTGTCTTGCCCCAGTTCCGGACCGACGGTGCGTTCTTCCAAAAATTCGATCGAAGCAGGCAACGACCCTGCCCGCAACAAAATGGCCAATTCGGTGCTTTCAGGAACGGTGAAGTTCCCAGTGATGATCCCCGATCCGCCAGGAATGGCCGATTGGATCACAGGTGCGGATATCACTTCGTCGTCCAACACAATGGCAAAGGGTTGGCCAATGTTTTCTGCGGTATACGTGCCAAACTTGCGTGCACCCGACGTGTTGAACCGGAAGTTCACAGCTGGGCTGCCGTTTTGGTCAAAGGTGGGTTGCGCGTCCACCAGTTCTTCGCCGGACACAACCGGGGTTCTGTCCAGAATATAGAAAACGCCGTTGTCTTCCACAGCTGGCAAAATTTCATTGCCAGCACCCGGCGCGCCGTTGGGGTTGCCCGTGCTGCCAACAACGGTTTGGAACGTCAGCAATGCTGGTTTACCAATCAGATCCTTCAGTTCCTGGGCTGATCCGATCCCAGGAACCTGGATCAAAATACGATTGGTGCCTTGGCGTTGAATGGTGGGTTCACGGGTGCCCGCTTCATCCACACGGCGTCGAATGATTTCCAATGACTGCGCCATGGTGCGTTGGTCGGTGGCCAAGCGTTCCGCATCGGACAGTGTCACGATCAACACGTCCCCTTCTGCGCGGACGACAATGTTTTGCTCTAAGGCCCCTGTGACACTGGCAACGGGTTGCCCCAATCCGCGCACGACTTCCAAAGCGCGATCCATCCCTGCAGCTTCACCGATGCGCACGCGCACTTCATCTGCGGCGCCATCTTGCTGGCGAATGGCCCCCACGGTGGCCCGTTCTGCACGCAATGCGTTGCGGACTTCTGGCCAGAAGCCTTCCATCCGGGTTTCGTACACTTCTTCCAGGGCCACTTCCCCCAGCAAGTGTGCACCACCACGCAAATCCAAACCCAAATTCACCAAACTGGACGGCAAGAACGACGGCCAAGCAGAGGACTCCACCCCTTCCGCCAGCGCATCATTGTGCTTTTCCACTCTGTCGTAAAACCCGTTGGGCACAGCAACGAACAATCCAAGCAGACAGACCGCAATGATCATCCATCGCTTCCAGCTTTCGATTTGAAGCATGGTTACAGGCCCCTTTCGTTTGGGTCTTTTTCAAGTTGGTGATGCAATTATTTCGCTGGTTCAGATTTGTTCAAAACGTCAGCAATGGTGGATTGCACAACCCGCACACGCACGTCCTTGGCCAATTCGACTTCAACTTCGTTTTCACCATCCAAAACTTTGGTGACTTTGCCTTTCAAACCGCCCTGGGTAACCACTTGGTCCCCACGGTGCAGGTTGGCCACCATGTTCTGGTGTTCTTTCATTTTACGCTGCTGTGGGCGGAAAACGATAAGATAAAAGATCAAGATGATCAGGGCGGGGAAAAGCAGTGCGTTCAGGGCTTCCATCGGGACCTCGTGGATAAGTGTTCGCGTTTAGGTAAAGACCGCTTGGGGGCTTTGCAAGGCGGGTCAGGTCAACAATCGGCTTGCCCCGTGACGCCGGCACCATCTTTCGCCATATAGACTACGACTGAGTCGCAAAAAAGGAACAGGTCCATGCATGACATTCGTGCTATCCGCGAAAATCCAACTGCTTTTGACGCCGCCATGGCGCGGCGCGGGATCGATGGACCGTCATCTGCGATTCTTGAACTGGACCAATCCCGACGCGCCTGCATTCAAGCCGCGGAAGAAGCGCAAGCGGACCAAAATAAAGCCTCTAAATCCGTGGGTGCAGCCAAAGCCAGCGGGGATGAAGCCGAATTTGAACGCTTGCGGGCGCTGGTCTCTGAAAAAAAGGCACAGGTTGCGCAGTTGCAAGATGATGCAAAGGCCAAGGACGCAGAACTGAATGATCTTTTGATGGGCCTGCCCAACATGCCGTTTGACGATGTGCCAGACGGTGCAGATGAAAACGACAACGTGGAATTTCACCGTTGGGGCACCCCGCCGACTTTCGACTTTGAACCCAAAGAACATTACGACCTGGCCGCAACACAAGACGGTCTGGATTTTGAAACTGCTGCCAAATTGTCTGGCAGCCGCTTTGTCGTGATGTCCGGTGCAGTAGCACGACTGCACCGTGCCTTGGCGCAATTCATGCTGGACACGCACGTTAACGAACATGGGCTGACAGAAACCAACACGCCCGTTCTGGTGCGTGATGAAGCCATGCGCGGTACAGGCCAATTGCCTAAGTTTGCGGAAGACAGTTATCAAACCACCAACGGATGGTGGTTAATCCCGACATCCGAAGTCACCCTGACCAACATCGTGTCCGGCGTGACAATGGAAGAATCATATCTTCCACGGCGTTATACCGCCCACAGCCTGTGCTTCCGCTCAGAGGCAGGATCGGCGGGCCGCGACACTGCGGGCATGTTGCGCCAGCACCAGTTTGAGAAAGTCGAAATGGTGTCCGTCACCCACCCAGATCATTCCCGTGCAGAGTTGGACCGCATGACAGAATGTGCCCAAGCCGTATTGGAAAAACTCAATCTGCCCTACCGAACAGTGGTTTTGTGCACCGGTGACATTGGTTTTGGCGCGCGGCGCACCCACGACATCGAAGTGTGGTTGCCCGGTCAAGACACCTATCGTGAAATCAGCTCTTGTTCTGTGTGTGGCGATTTCCAAGCCCGCCGCATGAACGCGCGTTTCAAGCCAGCCGCTGGTGGCAAGCCCGAATTCGTGCACACTTTAAACGGATCAGGTGTTGCTGTTGGGCGCTGTCTGATCGCGGTTTTGGAAAACGGCCAACAAGCCGACGGTTCAGTGATTATACCAGACGTGCTGGTGCCTTATATGGGCGGTAAAACCAAAATTAATCATGCAGGAGTTCTTGTCTCATGAAACGAGAAAAGAAGATTGAGTTACAAAACCAACCCAGCAGCAAACAAGCATCCAACCCAGATATCCGCCTTCCCAAACAGCAAAAGGTTCACAAACCAGGTGACTTCTTAAGAACCCCACCCATTCCTCGATCTTTTGAAAGCAACTTCACGCCCGACGCACTAAAAGCATACCATAAAGGCACGATGAACTATACGTATCGGGGTGTTCCGTGCCTGAAAAATCCGATTGATTTGGCCCTTTACATGCTGATTATCCAGGAGGTGAAACCAAAGACAATCCTGGAAATCGGTTCTTTCCAGGGTGGTGCAGCCCTCTTTTATCGCGACTTTTCACGCGGCCTTGGCATGGACATAGAAATCATGACGGTAGATTTCAGATCCAATCAATTGAATGAAACTTTCGTTGAACAAGAAGGTATTGGCTTTCTGCAAGCCGATGCAGAAAACCTCGCAGACAGCGGTGTGCCTGCTTTTCTAGAAACGGCACCAAGGCCTTGGATGATCATTGAAGACAGCGCTCATACATTTGACGTTAGTTTCGCTGTATTGGATTTTTTCAAAGACCGATTGCAAAAAGACGAGCTGCTAATCATCGAAGATGGGATTATTGAACATCAGGGCGGCAATTGGCGTTATGATGGCGGGCCAAACCGCGCGATACACGAATTTTTTCGTTTACACAAAGACGTCTATAGAATTGACGAATATTATAATGACTTCTTTGGCTATAATTTCACCTTTAATACAAATGGCTTCCTTAGGAAAAACTAAGCCATTACCATAAAAATCTGGCACGCGTCAGAATACATATTTGCTCAAAGCAACTGACGCCGTACGCCACAAGCAATCAGCAGTCGTTGTAAAGTTTTTCTGCTGGCAGCTGTCAATCTCCGACGGAATTACACGACGTTTTGAATAAAAAACCCTGCCCCTCCATAAATGATGCGCATTCTATCCAAGCTTTAAAACTTCGGTTTGCCTAAGTGCTTACGCAACCGCGATGGCGTTGACTTTTTCTTGCCCTTAAATGGGTTTTGGTCCCCTTGCCCGCGCATCCAAAGCCGGATCGGTGTGCCCGGCATGTCGAAGTCTTCACGCAATCCGTTCACCAGATATCGGCTGTAAGCGTCTGACATCTTGTCAGGCTGCGAACACATCACCGCGAACCCCGGCGGCCGTGTTTTGGCTTGGGTCATGTACCGCAATTTGATCCGGCGTCCCGCGGGTGCGGGCGGCGGGTGGGCTTGGATCATACCTTCCAACCAACGGTTTAATTGGGATGTGGTGACTCGACTGTTCCAAACCGCATGCGCTTTCAAAATCGCTGCGTGCAAACGATCCAAGCCGCGGCCTGTTTTGGCGGAAACGGTAATCAATGGCGCACCGCGCAATTGTGGCAAAAGCCGTGTGAATGCTTCTTGCAACGCCGCAAGCTTTTCTTGCTTTTCGTCTTCCAAATCCCACTTGTTGACGGCCACCACCACCGCCCGCCCTTCGCGTTCAGCCAAATCGGCGATCCGCAAATCCTGCTGTTCAAATGGAATGGCTGCGTCCAACAAGACCACCACAACTTCCGCAAATTTCACAGCGCGCAATCCGTCACTGACGGACAGCCGTTCCAGCTTTTCTTGGACTTTGGCTTTCTTGCGCATACCCGCTGTGTCGAAGATACGAACGGGCGTGCCTTTCCACGAAAAGTTCATGGAAATCGCATCGCGCGTGATGCCAGCTTCGGGGCCTGTCAGCAAACGATCTTCGCCAAGAATTTGGTTAATCAGGGTCGATTTCCCAGCATTGGGGCGCCCGACCACAGCAATTTGTAAAGGCCGCGCTTCTGATGGTGCCCAATCTTCAAATTCTTCGTCGTCATCATCCAGATCAACTTCCACTTCGGGTTCGGGTTCTGGGGCAGTCTCTGCATGATATTTGATGATCGGGTCCAACATTACGGCCAATTCCGCAAAGCCTTCGCCGTGTTCTGCCGACAATGCGAGTGGTTCGCCCAGTCCCAAGCCATAGGCTTCGATCAAACCGCTTTCTGCCGCCTTACCTTCAGCCTTATTGGCCGCCAAAATGACGTTCGCGTTTTTTTTGCGCAAAATTTCAGCGAACACTTGATCCACCGGTGTAATTCCTGCGCGTGCATCCACCACGAACAAACAAGCATCGGCCATGCCAACAGCCCGTTCTGTCAAACGTCGCATGCGCCCTTCCAAACTGTCGTCGGTGGCATCTTCAAGACCCGCAGTATCAATAACGGTGAACTTCAGGTGGCCCAAACGTGCCGGACCTTCGCGTAAATCGCGAGTCACGCCAGGCTGGTCGTCGACCAAAGCCAGCTTTTTACCCACGAGGCGGTTGAACAGGGTCGATTTCCCCACATTTGGGCGACCAACGATGGCAAGTGTGAATGACATGGCGCGCCCTTAGCAAGCTTTGACAGCAGACACCACCGCGCCTGCGCCACTATATTTATTTGTAAGCGTGCAAAGATCCATCTGCTGATTGCAAATACAGCGTATTGTTCGCAACAATTGGGCTGGCAGATGCGCCGCCTGGCAATGACAAACTGCCCAACGCCGCGCCGGATTTCGGATCAAAGAACCGTACCAACCCATCGGAAGACGCAATAATCAGACGTCCCCCTGCGAGAACTGGGCCGAAATGCGCAAAAATCGCTTCGCGTCGCTTTGTTTTTTCTTTGGTGAAATGAGGCAGCTGTTGCGACCAAACAACTTCGCCGTTGGCGGCCTGCAAACGCATGAGTTTGTTTTCGTCGTTCACAAAGAACACCGAATTCCCTGTCACCCAAAGATTGTCGGCCACACCTTCGCGCGCAGTCCACAGCCGTTCACCGTCCGCCAGATCAAGGGACACAATGGGGCCGCTGGTGGTGCCCACATAAACCTTGCTTCCGACAATCACAGGGTCACCCGAAATATCGCGAATGGTATTCGCAGCGCGGCCATCACGGCCACCGGATACTGAAGCGGTCCAATTGCGTAAACCACCTTGGCGATATGTGGACAAAATCTCACCGCTGCCAAAGGGAAATAACGCCCACTTGCTGGTGACAGCCGGACCTGGCCCACCGGAAAATCCTGCGATCACACCGGGCCCGGCCAATTGCCAGCGGATCCGTCCGTTGTCTTTTTCAATGGCCCAAGCTGATCCGTCACGCGCTGAAAGATAAGCCACATCGCTGAACAACGTTGGCGCAGATCCACCATAACTTTTCAGGTCTTGATCCCAAAGGACATCACCATTGGTTTGATCCAAAGCGACGACGCGCCCTGTGCCTGTGGTGGCCAGAAGCATGTCTTTGTCTACGGCCAAACCTCCACCACCAGAATCCGTGGGATCGTCCAATCGCTGCGACAAAGTCCGGCGCCACAAAACCCCGCCAGCAGAATTCAGCGCCACAACTTGACCCAAGCTGTCTTGAACAAAAATCCGCCCGTCCCGCGTGACCGGCGTTGCCGTGGTTCTGTTACGGCGCGTGTCACTTTCCCCAAACCGCGACGTCCAGGCCAAGGTCAGTGTTTTTGGCAAAGCCGGGTGCGTAACCCAATGCTGCGCACTGCCATTCACATGGGTCCAACTTGAGTTGGTCTTGGCAGCGGGTGCAGAGAAAGAAACGTCTGCCGCTTCTGAAGCTTCAGCGGCACCCAGTTCATCGCCGCGCGATGTCAGGCGTTCACCTTCCAGCGTTTCATCAACGTCAGAGCATGCTGCCAGAATGGCAAGTGCCGCAACCGTCACTGACAAAGTGGCAAATCCACGAAAAACACCCATTACATTCTCCTGGCGATTACTGCCCATCCGTAGCAGGTTCTGTGCCCTCTGCCAACTCCGGCGCAACACCTAGGGCCACAAGAACCTCTGTCATGCGTTGGGCTTGGGCCGCAGATGTGCCCGCCTCTTCGATATGCGCTTGAAGCAAAGCCACGGCATCATCGCGGTTTCCGGCTTCCAGATGCGCAGCTACCAGATATTCAATCGCCACATCACGGTAAATCGCTCCTGGCGCGGCCAGTGGCGTTAACAAATCAATGCGGTCTTGGCTGGTCATATCCGATGGCAAAGCGGCCAACTTCAACTGCGCCAGCCCACGAACCCGGTCACTTACGTCAGGATCTGAGGCAATGGCGCGCAACGCGTCTGCGGCATTTGCGTCTGACGCATCAGCCGCCAAAAGCTTTGTCACAACACCGGCATCTTCCGCTGAAGCCAAAGCATCCAAGGCCGCAGCCCGGTCTTCTTCATCTTCAGTTTCCAAGGCATCCAGAATTGCATCCCCGCGCGCTGCGGATGCTGCTGCCGCTTGGGATTTACGAAATTCGTTGTAAGCTGTGCCGCCAACCACCAGCACAACACCCAGGATCGCGATCCAGCCGTATTTGCGCATCGTTTTGAAAAGACGGTCGCGCTGAACCTCTTCTGTGACTTCGTCGATAAAACTGTCTGTTTCGGACATGATTTTCCACCCGTGCTGACGTTGCCAACGATATGGGCGACCTGAGCCCAAGGGGCAAGTCACAATCCACTTTTGATCCAACGGATACCCGCCAGGCGTGTGTCACGTTGCGTTATTCACGGCAATCACCCTTGCACACCGCCCGTAAAGGGCGCACATCAGGATAACGTGTGGTCACGACATCTATTTCTGATCGAAGTTGGCCTTTCGCCCGTAGTCAGGAAAAGCACGAGGTTCCTATGCGCATCCTGCCCATCATCACAGCCATTATTATGGCAGCCTTGATTTATCTTTTCGTATTTCAGCGCGACCTGATTTGGTCGTCCGCGGACGCCGAGGCGGAAATAAGCGAAGCACCACAATCGGATTCCGCAGAAAGCGCAATCCCATCCGATGAAGAACAATTGGTTCGCGTTGTGGTACAAGCGTCTTCGGCACAACCCTTGGCAAGCCAAGTTCTGGTGCGCGGCGAAACTGAAGCTGCCCGCCAAGTTAACTTGGTGGCCGAAACGTCTGGTGCGGTAATATCGCAACCCTTGCGGAAGGGGACTTTCGTAACGCAAGGCCAAGCCATGTGTGAGCTGGACCCCGGCACGCGGGACACCGCTTTGGCAGAAGCGCAAGCGCGTCTGGCAGAAGCCCGCGCAGGGGTTCCGGCAGCCCAAGCCAGCGTTCAAGAAGCCAAGGCCCGGTTGGAAGAAGCAAAAATCAACCAGAACGCGGCATCAAAACTGAAAGAAGGTGGATTTGCATCCCAGACGCGTTTGGCCTCCGCCGAAGCGTCTTTGGAAGCGGCCCAAGCAGGCGTGCGCGCCGCCGAGTCCGGAATTGAATCAGCCAGCGCTGCGATACAAAGCGCAGAAGCTGGGGTGGCGGGCGCCAGCAAAGAAATCGAACGCCTGATCATTCGGGCTTCTTTTGATGGCATTTTGGAGTCAGACACAGCGGAACTGGGCAGCCTTTTGCAACCGGGCGCGTTGTGCGCCACGGTTATCCAACTGGACCCCATTAAGTTGGTGGGCTTCGTTACGGAAGTTGATGTGAGCCGCATTGACCTTGGCGCAATGGCAAAGGCGCGTTTGTTAAACGGGCAAGAAGTTGCCGGCAAGGTGAGCTTCATATCGCGCTCAGGCGACCCCACAACCCGGACGTTCCGAACTGAAATTGAAATTCCAAATCCAGATTTGAACATCCGTGATGGTCAATCTGCTGAAATCGCCATCGAAGCAGAAGGCACAGCTGCCCATTTGGTTCCTGGTTCCGCACTGACGTTGAATTCAGACGGGCAACTTGGATTGCGCATTGTATCATCAGACAACATTGTTGCGTTTAACCAGGTAACAGTGCTGCGCGATACAATTGATGGGATGTGGCTGGGGGGATTGCCTGACCAAGCCAACATCATTGTCGTTGGGCAAGAATTCGTGGAAGCCGGCGTCAAAGTTGATCCGACATTTCGGGAGGCTTCCCAATGACCGGTCTTGTTGATTGGGCTGCCAGCCGTGCGCGGATGGTTGTTGCCTTTATCGTACTGTCTTTGGTGGCAGGCGGATTGGCCTATGCCACTTTGCCAAAAGAAGGCGAGCCGGACATTGAGATCCCTGCCCTGATCATTTCATTGCCGTTCCAGGGTATTTCAGCGGCCGACAGTGAAAAACTGCTGATCAAACCCATGGAAACCGAACTGGCTGACTTGGACGGATTGAAATCCATGTCGTCCACAGCGGCCGACAATTATGCCAATATCGTTTTGGAATTTGAATTTGGTTGGGACAAAACCAAGATCATCGCCGATACACGCGACCGTTTGAACAAAGCGGAAGGAAACTTCCCGGCGGGCGCTGATCAATACTCCATTGAAGAATTCAACTTTTCAGAATTCCCCATCATCATCGTTTCCCTTTCTGGCAATGTGCCGGAGCGTACCTTGCTTCAATTGGCCCAAGGGCTGCAGGATCGGATGGAAGGCCTTGAACCCGTTTTGGACGCCGCATTAACGGGCCACCGCGACGAAATGGTGGAAGTGCTGATCGATCCATTGAAGTTGGAAGCATACAACGTAACAGCCGGTGAACTGATCAATGTCGTGGTCAACAACAACCAGCTTGTTCCTGCGGGTTCCGCCGATGCGAACAATTCAAGCTTTTCTGTCAAAATCCCGTCGTCGTTTGACGAAACTCAAGATATTTACGACCTGCCTGTCAAAACCAACGGCGACCGTGTGGTTACCTTGGGGGACATTGCGACCATTGGGTTAACGTTTGAAGATCGTACTGGGACTGCGCGGTTTAACGGCGAAACCACCGTTGCGGTTCAAGTGGTGAAACGCAAAGGGTTCAACCTGATCGACACCGCGGCTTTGGTCCGTGAAGAAGTGGAAAAAGAACGCCAACTTTGGCCAGAAGAATTGAAACGCGCTGTCAGCGTGACCGCCTCGAATGACCAATCACGCCAAGTCGAATCCATGGTGAACCAGCTGGAAGGGTCAGTTTTAACCGCCATTGCATTGGTTATGATCGTGGTCTTGGCTGCCCTGGGCATCCGCCCTGCCCTTCTTGTTGGTTTTGCCATCCCGACGTCGTTTTTGCTTTGCTTCGTTTTGTTGGGTTTGATGGGCGTTACGATTTCTAACATCGTGATGTTTGGTCTGATTTTGGCCGTTGGCATGTTGGTGGATGGTGCCATCGTTGTGGTAGAATATGCTGATCGGCGCATCGATGACGGCGCGGGGCCAATGGAAGCATATACCGATGCCGCCAAAAGGATGTTCTGGCCCATCGTATCTTCCACCGCGACAACACTTTGCGCGTTCCTGCCCATGCTGTTCTGGCCAGGTGTGCCTGGACAGTTCATGGGGATGTTGCCCGTGACCTTGATCTTTGTTTTGAGCGCATCCCTGGTGGTGGCACTTATCTATCTGCCTGTTTTGGGTGGGGTAACGGCGTCCATTGCAAAGTTTATTTCGGATCGCACACAATGGATCGGTCGTGCACCGTTTTATCAACATATTCTGTTGGTGATCGGGTCATTGCTTCTTGCTGCACTGGCGGGGTCAATAATCTTTGGCGTTCAAACTGCGTTTACTTCAGTTACGCCTAACTTCGACGGGACAAGCATAGGATCAGTCCTTGTCACTGTGGTTCCAGCCCTGCTGACATGGACCGCTTTGGCCCTGGCCGGCGTTGCCGGTCTTGCGCTGTTAATCTTGGCCATTGCTGTTTTCTTACTGTCCCTCTGGGCAGTTTTCACCCGCATTGCGTTGGTTTTTTCTTGGTCCATGGCCAAGGTTTTCCCAAGCCGCGAAGGCCGCGTAAAAGCAAAGGGTGGCTATACCGTTTTCGGATCGCTAATCCACTTCATCACTGGAAACCCAGTTATGCCTTTGGTGATTGTTTTCGCAATGGTGGCGTTTGTGGGCGGCGTGTTCGTCTATTTTGGCAAAAACAACAATGGTGTTGAATTTTTTGTCGTAACCGAACCTGAACAAGCCATCGTTTACATCCAAGCCCGGGGCAATTTATCCCTGGCGGAAAAAGATGACCTGCTGAAACAAGCCGAAGATGTGATCTTAACCCAGCGCGGCGTTCAAAGCACGTTTGCCTTTGCAGGCGACGGTGGTTTGAATGCCAACACGAGTGGTGCTGGTTCACCGCTGGATACCATCGGCCAAGCCCAAATCGAACTTGTCCCATGGGAAGACCGCCCTGTTGAAGAAAGCACTGACTATATCTTCGGGTTCATTCCTTGGACAAATTCTGCCCAAACATCGGATTTGGATGGCGATGTCATCATCCAAGAACTTCAATCACGGCTCAGCGAAATTCCGGGCATTCGGTCTGAAATTTTGAACCTGGCCATGGGGCCGGCGTCAGCAAAACCTGTTCATCTTCGGTTAAAAGGTGACAATTGGGAAAACCTGTTCGCGGCTACGCAAATGGCCCGGGCAAAATTTGACGGCACTTTCGGCCTGACCCAAATCGAAGACACACTTCCCCTGCCCGGCATCGACTGGCAGATCAATGTGGATGTGGAAAAAGCTGGCCGATACGGTGCTGATGTGGCCACCGTGGGCGGTATGGTCCAATTGGTGACACGCGGTATTTTCTTGGACACAATGCGTGTTCCGTCCTCTGAGGAAGAGGTGGAAATTCGCGTCCGATTGCCAAAAGAAGACCGCGTTTTATCCACCTTGGATAACCTTAAGGTTCGTACGTCCGCTGGTCTGGTGCCACTGGCCAATTTTGTAACGCGTGAACCGATTGCCAAATTGGGGCGCATCACCCGGATCGATCAAAAGCGGTATTTTGACGTTAAGGCGGCCGTCACACCAGGTCTGAACCTTCTCAAAACAGATGAAGATGGTGTCGAACAAGAAACCTTGGTGAACCCGACTGAACGCATTGAAGAACTGACGGCATGGCTGGACACAAACCCCTTGCCGCCAGGGATTGAATGGGAATGGACCGGGGACCAAGAAGACCAAGCAGAAAGCGGTGCGTTTTTGGGACAAGCCTTTATCGGTGCTTTGGGGTTGATGTTCATCATCCTGTTGGCGCAGTTCAACAGTATCTATAATTCGGTATTGGTTTTGTTGGCGGTCATTTTGTCTACCACCGGCGTGTTGATTGGGATGCTGGTTTTGAACCAACCGTTTTCAATCATCATGACGGGTACCGGGATTGTGGCTTTGGCGGGAATTGTGGTGAACAACAATATTGTCTTGATTGATACCTATCAAGAATACAGCCGCTATATGCCCAAAATCCAAGCCATCGTGCGCACTGCAGAAGCGCGTATCCGGCCAGTGCTGCTGACAACCATCACCACAATGGCTGGCTTGGCCCCCATGATGATCGGTTTGTCACTGGACTTTTTCGGTGGTGGTTACACCATCGACAGCCCCACCGCCCTTTGGTGGAAACAGCTGGCCACCGCGGTGGTCTTCGGCTTGGGGATCGCTACGGTTCTTACGTTGATGTTCACCCCTGCCATGTTGGCCTTGCGCGTTTGGGCTACGACTTATGCTTTGTGGCTGGCGCAACTTCTGGCGCGGTTGTCCATGGGCAAATCCAGCAATGCTGCCCGCGATTGGGCGTTGCGCCGTCAGGCCAAGGCAACAAAGTACGTGGAAATGATTTGGGACGAAGACGATGTTCGCGCCATTACCATGGATAAACCGTTAAAGATTGAGGCCGCGGAATAACTGGTTACGCGGCTTCTTCGGATTGTAACTGCCAAAGGCGCGCATACCGCCCGCCTTCGGCAATCAAACCGTCATGGGTCCCACTTTCCACCACGTGACCGCCCTCCAACACCACGATTTGATCCGCATGGATCACCGTTGAAAGCCTGTGGGCGATTGTTATCACCGTTCGCCCTAGCGCCATGGCAATCAAGCTTTCTTGGATTTCGTGTTCTGTTTCTGTGTCCAAGGCGGACGTTGCTTCGTCCAACAATAAGATCGGTGGATTCTTCAACAAAGTGCGCGCAATGCCCACGCGTTGCTTTTCGCCACCTGACAGTTTTAAGCCACGTTCGCCCACTTTGGTGTCATACCCTTCAGGCAAAGACATCACAAAGTCATGGATCTGCGCCGCTTTGGCTGCAGCAACAATATCGTCCTGGGTGGCATTATCCCGACCGTAAGCAATATTGTAAAAGATGGTATCGTTGAACAGCACTGTATCTTGGGGCACCACACCCACAACCCGGTGTAAGCTGGCTTGCGTCACATCTTGCACGTCTTGTCCGTCCACCAGCAGTGCCCCCGCTGTAACGTCATAGAACCGAAACAACAGCCGTCCGATGGTGGACTTGCCGGACCCCGATGCCCCGACGATCGCCAAAGTCTGTCCCCGGCTTACCGATAAGTCGACACCGTTCAAAATCGGACGCGCGGGATCATAGGCGAAGTGCACATCACGCAGTTCCACTTTGCCTTCGCTAACATCCAAGTCTTTTGCACCTGCTTTGTCCCCAACTTCCGGAGCTTCCTCCAAAAGCGTGAAAAGTTCGCCCATATCCACCAATGCTTGGCGCATTTCGCGGTAAACAAACCCAAGGAAATTCAAAGGCATCAAAACCTGCATAATATAGGCGTTTACGGCCACAAAATTGCCCACTGTAGAAGCGCCATTCATCACATCCAGGGCCGCCATCACCATCACGGCCACCAGTGCTGCATTGATAATCAACGCCTGACCGATATTTATAAACCCCAAGGAATAGGATGTTTTCAAAGCTGCGGCTTCGTATTTCTCCATCGCGCCGTCGTACCGATTTGCCTCCCGGGTTTCGGCGGCAAAGTACTTAACGGTTTCAAAGTTCAGTAAACTGTCGATGGCCTTTTGGTTTGCGTCATTGTCTTGATCATTCATGACCTTACGAATTTTTACCCGCCATTCCGTGACCACAGCCGTAAACCAAACGTAGATCACCACTGCCCCCATAATCACAAATAGATATCGGGCATCAAAGACAGTGGCCAAAACGATTGATGTCAGCGTCAGTTGCAGAACCAGCGGACCGACAGAAAACAAGGCAAAGCGTAAAAGGAACGAAACGCCTTTGATCCCCCGTTCCATTGTGCGGTTCAGCCCGCCCGTTTGGCGGCCAATGTGATATCGCAGCGACAATGAATGGATATGACGAAATGTGACCAGGGCAATCTTTCGCAACGCCCTTTGCCCCACTTTGGCAAACACCACATCCCGTAGTTGTTGAAAGCCCGCTTCCATCAATCTGGTCAAACCATACAAAATGGTAAGTCCCACCGCGCCAAAGGCCAACAATTCCATCTCAGAAGATTGACCGGACAATTCATCAACCGCGCGCCCAAACACCAGCGGTGTAATGGCCGCAATGCCTTTGGCAATCAGCAGGGCCAGAACTGCCAAAACCACCCGAACGCGAAGCTCAGTCTGCCCTTTCGGCCAAAGATACGGTATAACACGGCGCACGACGCGCAGTTCAGCTTTGTGGGTGGTGCCAGCTTCTGGGTCGCCGTTTTGCAGACTTGGGGTGCTTTTCAATGGATGTCTTTCAAAGTTTAAGGCTCAGTCGGCATGTCAAAAACCTGACCAGGATAAATAAGGTCTGGGTTTTGAATGCGATCACGGTTCGCCTCGAACACCTTCACAAAGTCCATGCCAGATCCATACCGATCTTCTGCAATGGCCCAAAGCGTGGCCCCAGGTTGCACCGTCGTCACCTTAACATCGAAATCAGCGTCACCGTTTTCAAGCCCAGGAACAAGCGCGCGCAATGTTTCTGGTTCTTCGCGCTTGAACGGTGTTTCAACACGCGATGCCACCGAGCCATCTGCCGCCAATTCATCCAGACGCAAAGTGTAAATGCCTGAATCGACTTCCGGCAGATCGATGGACCAATATCCATCGTCCGCAATACGCGACGTGGTAATGGGTTTGTTGTCCAAGTACACTCGAACAAACCCGTTCCCGGCGGCCCGTCCGCCAAGTGCCACGTCCCCCTGGTTGGTGTAGCTGAT
>JAHDCP010000020.1:0-4422 GCA_020629775.1 Planktomarina sp. | reverse complement strand
GCTGATGGTATCAAGCGCCACAAAATCCACTTTGGCAGGCTCCCTTGCAGACGGCAGTATCCGCAACCCTTTTTCATCAGCGATCAACAAGCGCGGCTGACTTTGCGCGGATTGATCCAGTGCAACATCTTGAACGGCCCCTGCCGCGTCGTTGTTTTGAACTTCGGGAGACGTAAGTTCCGCCCCCAATTCCACGGCTGGCGTTGGGTCGATGAAAACCTTTTGCGAAGACTGGACCATGGCGGGCGAATCCAAAGGGGCGTGAACAAGTTCCAAAACCTGCACCGCGTTCGAACGTGGCAATTCCATCATCACCACGAAGCGGCCCGTGTCATCCGCCTCGACCGTGCTGCCCGCAAGGGTTTGGCCGTCAATTTGCAAAGAAACTGTTCCCGCAGATGCAGCCGTTCCCGCAATGACAGACAAGCCATCTGGCGCAATTCGAACGACGTCAAAGCCCGGTTCTTGGGCCGTTTCTTGTTCCGATGGTGTGGCACTGCCTTCTTCAATCACGTCCGCCAATTCATCAGAATTGACGTTGTGTTGAACCTCCGCCTCTGGCGCGTTGTCAGAAATAGACGGATCAGTCACATTGGGGTTCATTTGACAGTACGTCAGAAGTGCACCCAACAGTAAAAGCGCAAAGGCAAACAACAGCCCTGCTTTGCGTTTTGAATTACTGCTATCTTCTGCCATGGGGCAGCCTCACCATTTCAAACATCCCAAGTGCATGTTAGCCTAGGACCATCTTTCATCAAGCACCAAGTGAGGTACCATGACACACCCCTTGTCCGTCTGTGTCTTTTGCGGGGCACGCCCCGGCGCGCATCCAGCGTATATGAAGGCCGCCCAAGATCTTGGCGATGCTATTGGATCAGCCGGTTGGCGGCTTGTGTTCGGGGCCGGTGACGCAGGCATAATGGGCGCTGTGGCAGCAGCAACCCGGTCCAAAGACGGGGCAACTTTGGGCGTAATCCCCGAACACTTGGTGGGCTGGGAAGCCAAAAACGAAAGCGTTTCAAACGCCAATGCCATCATCACGGATGATATGCACAGCCGCAAAAAGTTGATGTTCACCAACTCGGATGCAGTCGTTGTGCTGCCCGGCGGGGCCGGTTCGTTGGATGAATTTTTCGAAGTTCTGACCTGGGCACAGCTGGGATTGCACAAGCGCCCCATCATTATAGCCAACATCGAAGGTTACTGGGACCCGCTGATTACATTGCTTGATCACGTGATCAGCCAAGGTTTCGCCAGTGAAACCCTGCACAGCCATTACCGCCTGTGCGACACAGTCGATGACGTTTTGACCGCACTGCGATCTTCGGAAAACGCCGCAAAGGAAAAGATTGCCAGTGCCAGCCAAATCAGGGCGATAGAGGCCAAGTGCCAAACGCTTGTCCCCTCACCCAGCAACACCACAGCGGTGAAATATTGTAAAATCGGGTTCAGGTACTGAACAATCCCCACAGTGGACGTGCGCAGATTATTGGCGGCATAGCTCATCAATACCAATGGACCTGCGGTCAAAACGCCTGACACCACCAACAAACCAAAATCGCCCCAACTGGGCGTGGATCCAAATGTCCAAAGATACCAAATCGATATCGGCGCGATCAACGCAACCTCTAACGTGACGGATACAAACGGGTCCGTTGCAATTAAGCGCTTCAAAATGCCGTAAGCCCCAAACGACCCGGCAATTAACAAGGCCAACCAAGGAATTGATCCAAACGCAAAGGTCAGGCCAGCCACCGAAATTGCCGCCAGCCCCACGGCAAGCCACTTAAGCGGCGACAAAAGTTCCGCAAAAATGACACGTCCCAACAACACCAAAACCAATGGGAACAAATAATACCCCAGGGAACTTTCGCTTAGCCGTTCAGCGGTGATGGAGAAGATAAAGACGTACCAGTTGATAGCAATCATGATGCCGGCCACCAGTATCAGTCCCAGGTGCTTTGGGCGTATCAGGCTGTCCTTTAGGGGTGCAGACCGCCCTGTTACCAGCACCAGAATCGCGAAGATAACAAATGACCATAACGTGCGGTGGGCCAAAACCTCTGCCGGGGGGAAATGGGTTAACAGCTTGTAATAAAGCGCCGCAAAGCCCCAAGTGACGCAAGCAGCAATCAAAGCCCAAATGCTTTTGGTTGTGGTGGTCACACGCTCATTTCCCACAAAAAAGGCCCGCACATTCGGCGGGCCCTTTCGTTAGATCACATTCGGATTACATCCGCCCTGCAACATTTTCCCAGTTCACCAGATTGTCCAAGAAGTTGGTCAGGTATCCAGGGCGTTTGTTGCGGAAATCGATGTAGTAGGAGTGTTCCCAAACATCACAGCCCAACAAAGCGGTTTGGCCAAAGCACAATGGGTTCACACCGTTTTCAGTTTTTGTAACGGCCAAAGACCCGTCAGCGTTTTTCACCAGCCAACACCAGCCGGACCCAAATTGGCCTGCGCCGGCAGCGGAAAAGGCTGCTTTGAAGTCATCAACGGAACCAAATGCTTCCACCAGTGCTTTTTCCAAGTCGCCAGGCATCTTGCTGTCGTTCGGTGTCATCATTTCCCAAAACTGGTTATGGTTCCACAACTGACTGATATTGTTGAAGATTCCGTTCTGAGCAACAGAAGACTTATCATAGGTGCCGACAATGATTTCTTCCATGGACTTGCCAGCCCATTCGGTGCCTTCAATGGCTTTGTTGCCATTGGTGACATAAGCATTGTGGTGCAAATCGTGGTGGAATTCCAAAGTTTCCGCACTCATGCCTTTACCGGCAAGCGCGTCATGGGCGTATGGAAGATCGGGAAGTTCGAATGCCATTGCAGCGTCCTTTCAAGAATGTCTGTGATACAGGTAGCTTGCGCTCCGCCAATGGACAATAGGTCCAGGCGGATCGCAGACTTAAATCACGCAAAAACCTGTGTGCCAGGCGTGGCCGCAGCGCACAGCATTTTGTACATGTAATCCCCGACCGACCGGAAGCATATGATCCGGGCACTGTCTTGGGTTGGCATCCAAAAGGCACAAGCCACTTGCCCCATACGCGTGCGGCGCAGCATTCCCGTGGCCAGAACCGCTGGATCAGTGTCCAGCGGGGCAAGCTTTGCCAGAACTTGGCGCACGTCCGCACCCTGCAAGTCAAAAACGCAGCGTGCATCAGATACATTCACCACCAAGGCATGGGCCGCAGCCAAGGATTTTTGAAGCGACACAGCACTGTCTTGCGCATCATCAAACGCACAAAGCACCATGGCCTCGTCCGGGGACATCCATAGCAAGCCATTGATATCATTCACATTCGCGCAGGATTGTGCAGGCATTTTCACACCGGCAGACGTTGTCAAAGCTTTGGAAATGTCTTTTGCAGCCAAATCGCCACGGACCGTGATCATGCCCTGATTTTCAACCTGGCGGACTGTTACAAAACCTTCGAACTGGCGATCAGACATTTTGTTTCTCCCCTTCTGGGTCAAAGAAGACAGCGTTCACAATCTTGGCCTTTTTGTTGCCCCGCTCGACACCGGTAAACTCAATCACCTCGCCCATGCGGTCTGGTCCATGCAGGACCAAGCCCATCGCGATTCCATGACCCAATGTCGGTGAATGATACGTCGACGTGACCCGCCCTTGGGTATTGCGCTGCCCGTTGGCGTTTTCGCCTTCTGCAATCGCATACGCCCCGTCTTCCAACACAGAACCGTCCAAAGTTTGCAAACCAACCAATTGCCAGCGCTCGGGATTGTCCATGAAAGACCGTTCCTGGGCGCGTTTGCCCATGAAATCCGCCTTTTTCTTGGAAATGGCCCAAGACAATCCCAGATCTTGTGGGATTACCGTGCCGTCCGTTTCATCCCCGATCATGATAAAGCCCTTTTCGGCCCGCATGATGTGAAGACATTCCGTGCCATAGGGCATAACGCCGAATTCTTGCCCAGCGTCCACCAATTTGTCCCAGAATTCGCGACCACGGTTTGCAGGCACTGCAATCTCATAAGACAACTCGCCCGAGAAGCTGATACGATACGCCCGGCAAGGAATGCCCGCCAAGGTGCCATCGGCCCAGCCCATGAAGGTCAAGGCTTCTTTCGAAACATCCATGCCGCCCAATTTTTCCAATACTTTCCGTGCATTAGGGCCAACTACGGCCACCTGCGCGTATTGTTCAGTGGCGTTTACAACCCAAACGTTCCAGTCCCACCATTCGCACTGCAACCACTCTTCCATGTGGGCGTGAATACGGTCTGCCCCACCAGATGTGGTGTGGCACAGCCAAGTGTCATCGTCGATCCGGGCAACAACACCGTCATCCGACAGGAAACCATTTTCGGAACACATCAACCCGTATCGGCACCGGCCAGGTTTCAGATTGGACATCATGTTGGTGTACATCATGTCCAAAAACTTGCCCGCGT
>JAHDCP010000119.1 GCA_020629775.1 Planktomarina sp. | reverse complement strand
TATAGGCGGGCAGGGGCGCAAGGGGAAGACTTATCCCGAATCACTGGCCTGGCAGCGGGACACAAAACCCCGCTTTGCAGCGCACGGTGCGTTAAACTTCGGTCCAGCCCCGGGGGCACAAGCTGTGCACAGCCTGTACGCCGCCCGTGCACCGCCAAGATGTTAACCAATGGGTTAAGGTTGGGTTAATTTGGGGGTGGGCTAGTTCTCTTCAAAGAAACTTTCGTCAATGTCTTTGATGTGCAGTGTTTCTTTAGTCAGGCATCCAATATTATAAGCTACCATCAAATCGGCCAATTGTGGTCCGTCGATTAGGACAATTCTGGTTCCCAGATTTTGTGCCGTTGCTTTCGCAGCTGCTGTGAATCGAGATGTTGTAACAAATATCCCTTTGGACGCTTTTTTCAGATTCAAAGCACCGAAGAAATCACGAATTTCGCTGGCACCTACTGCGTTGTTTGCGGCGTATCGCTTTGCCTGAATAAAGATTTGGTCAACGCCCAGAGGATCTTGGTCAATAACCCCATCAACGCCGTTGTCGCCCGTTTGGCCCAAGGCACGTCCGGCCTCAATAACATTGCCGCCGTACCCCATTGAAACAAACAATTCCACGAGGAGACTTTCGAAAAAGGCGGGCGAAACATTTCTCGCGCTTTCCAAAAGCGCTGCTGCCAACGAAGAATTTAAGCTTTCATAAGCGGCTTGAAGCTGTTCATCTGGTGTGATGACGGCATTCGCGATTGGTGGCGGATTTGCATTGGAAGCAGGGGGCGCCCGTCGATCTTTAAACTCTAAAAAGTCGTCAAACCTTTCCAGAAATTTTGAATCAATTTTTGTCGAAGTGTCTCTCGCAACGTCTCTCCCGACGGTTGTGGCTATGTACCACCCACGTCGAGTAGCCATCACAAGTCCTGCTTGTTTCAAATAGCTTTTTGCCCAATGGGTCCTGTTTGCAATTGTAGTTTGTTTGCCACTTGGAAGACGTTCTTCTTTTTCTTCATCCGTCAGATTGAAGGCAATTTCCATTTCTCCAACGACGTCACTAATTTTACGCTCATGTTTGCTTGCCGCTTCAAGCACTGGCCTCATTAATGTTTGGTAATCAGGTATCAAAACAACGTCTTTCCAAATGCACTAAAGAAACGATAGCTGATTATTTTGATAACGCACATAGGCATATGCTCGCTGCTGCCGACCGGCTTTGCGATTGTTATCAGCACCATACGCTTATTTTGAAGGTGATCTTCATGTTTGGCAGGGTTATCGGTGCAGCACCCCCAAAACAACAAAGGCCGCCCCGGGGGGCGGCTTTGTTATGCACCACTGGGTAAGTGGTTATTTGGAGCGGGCGATGAGATTCGAACTCACGACCCTAACCTTGGCAAGGTTATGCTCTACCCCTGAGCTACGCCCGCATCCGTAAGCGCGGAGATAGCCTTGGTTGCGCGGGGCTGCAAGACTAAATTCTGCGCAAATCGTAAATTATTAGCCGATCAGATGATGGAGGCCGCCACTAGGGCCGAAATTGCAAAGGCGATCATCCCAATGTTCAGCGCAATGCCCAGCTGACGCAGTTTCATTTTGGGCGGGCGGGCTGAAAATCCGTAAGCGTGCAAGATGCGGCCCACCACAAATGTCAGGCCCAACACGTGGATCAGCGCTTTGGGGGCGCCGTTCATTTCCAACGCGGCCAGCATGATCAGCGCGATGGGGGCGTATTCCACCAAGTTGGCGTGGGCGCGCATGCGTTTCATCAGGCCCTTGTCGCCGTCATCCCCCAAGCCGATCTTTTTACGGCGGCGGTACATGATGACGCGGATGGCCAGGATAAGGAAAATTGTGGCGGTAATGGCAATGTAAATGCCTGTGGCAGGTATCATGGCGTATGGGATCCTTCTTCATTCCAAATCGGGGCTTCGGGGATCCCGAAGTCTTCGAAATGCACAATGCATTGTTTCTGACCCAGCAACAATACGCCGTATCCGCCGGGTTCGTCCACAGACAGGGCCGATGACCCATCCCCCAATGCCATGGGCATCTGGTGACACGGGCTTTTGACCATGGCCACGGGCAGGGTGCCAGCATGGGTTTGGATCGTGCGGTGGATGTGGCCGTTGATGACTTGGCGCACTTTGCCACTGCTTTCCAAAATGGCCGTGACTTCATCTGTATTACGCAGCGCGATGCGGTCCATGCCGTCAAAGCCCGTGGGTACCAAGTGATGGTGCATTAAAACCACCACCGGGTCCGTGGCCGCAGCCAATTCGGCGCGCAGCCAATCCAAACGTTCTGCACACAACAGGCCGCTGTGGGTGTCTGGGGCGTTTTCATCCAAAGTATCCAGGCACAAAACGCGGTGATCTTGGGCAACAAGGGCGGTTTGTTGAAACCCGGTTCGGCCAAAAACCGAAGCATACCCAGCGCGTCTGTCGTGGTTGCCCAACATCAGCGTCACAGGCCAAGGCACAGTCTGGAGGATTGCGGCCAAGGCCTCATATTCCGCCGGGTCGCCGTGGTGGGTTAAATCGCCCATGATGACCAAATGTTCGGCGTCTTTGTGATGGGCGGCCGCGTGGGCCAGGCCGTCCTTCAGGCGCTGGGCTGGGGACAATCCGATTATGGGGGATTGATGCGCGGTCAGGTGAACATCCGTGAACAGCAGAATTTTGGCAAACGGTGTCGTCATTTCCAGTTTTGCGGGACAGCAGGGGTCCGTAACCATTGCGCGGCTTGCTTCGCCTTTGCCGGGGGCATGCGTGTTAGTGTTGCCCGTGTGGTGAACCCGCCATAAGACGTACCGTCGGCTTGGGTCCAACTCCAATCGCGGATGTCGGCTTGGGTAAACGTGACGGTGCTGCCGATGTCCAGCCCGGTCAACTGCGTGGGGTATTCAGCCAAGGTCCCTTCAAAGGAGCCTGGTCCGGTTTTGCGCAAAGGGGCAATCCACATGACTTGGCTTTGTGTTTGCCCATCCACGGATTGGCGCACCACAACGCGAAGGGCCGATCCTGGCACAAAACTGCCGTCCGCGCGCAGATTGTATTTGAAAAACAGCGGCAACGTCTTTTGCGCGTCAGAAACCGCAACGGCCATCGTGGGGTCGCTGGTGGGCAAAACAACAACGTTTTGCCCAAAAGGCGCCGCGCAAGCGCTTAAACAAACTAAGATACACAGACTAAACCGGCGCATAGGATCCCGAAGTCTTAAATTCGAGGCCAGTGTGACCTATCCCGTCGGATTATTCCAGTTCCACCAACAAGTCTTTTGCATCAATTTGCGCCCCGGCGACGACGTGAAGCGCGGTGATTTTGGCACTGCGTTCCGCGTGGATGCCTGTTTCCATTTTCATGGCTTCGATGGTCAGCAACAAATCACCTTCCTGCACCTCTTGGCCCGCTTGCACCGCAACGGACGCCACAACACCGGGCATCGGTGCGCCGATGTGGTTTGCATTCCCCAATTCTGCTTTTGGTCGCGCGGCAGTTTCGGACTTCACTTTGCGGTTGGGCACGCGGATCACACGGGGTTGGCCGTTCAGTTCAAAGAACACGCGTGCATCGCCTTCTTCATTGGTTTCACCAATGGCCTGTAACAGAATTTCCAAGGTTTTGCCCGGGTCGATTTCTGCGTTGATTTCTTCACCGGGGGTCATGCCGTAAAAGAAGGTGTGGGTCGGCAATGTGCGCACGGGCCCGTATGTTTGGTGCCGGTTCATGTAATCGGTGAACACTTTGGGGTACATCAAATACCCGTTCAAATCTTCATCATCGATGGGGGCATCATCCAACTGGGCGCTGACATCAGCCCGCAAGGCTTCCAAATCAATGGGGGCCAAGGATTGGCCAGGGCGTGTGGTGTTGGGGGCTTCGCCTTTCAGCACTTTTTTGACAAACGCCTCAGGGAACCCGCCGGGGGGTTGGCCCAGGTTCCCGCGCATCATGTCCACCACGCTGTCGGGGAAGGCCACATCGCGGTTCGGGTCTTCCACATCGGCGCGGGTCAACCCTTGGGACACCATCATCAACGCCATGTCGCCCACCACTTTGGAAGACGGGGTTACCTTAACGATATCGCCGAACATGTGGTTCACATCGGCATATGTTTGCGCCACTTCGTGCCAGCGGTCTTCCAACCCCAACGAACGGGCTTGCGCCTTCAGGTTGGTGAACTGCCCGCCGGGCATTTCATGCAAATACACTTCCGAAGATGGGGCCTGCATGCTGGATTCGAACGCCGCGTAATGGCCGCGCACAGATTCCCAGTAATCAGACACTTTGCGAATTTCGCCAATATCCAAACCGGTTTCACGATCGGTGTGCTGCAAAGCTTCCACCACGGACCCCAGGGTCGCTTGGCTGGTGTTGCCGGAAAATGCATCCATGGCGCAATCCACGGCGTCCACGCCGGCTTCTGAGGCGGCCAAAATGGTGGCGATGGCAATGCCCGCGGTATCGTGGGTGTGGAAGTGAATGGGCAGGCCGACTTCTTCTTTCAACGCTTTCACCAAAACGCGTGCTGATGCGGGTTTCAACAAACCGGCCATGTCCTTGAGGCCCAGAACATGGGCGCCAGCGGCTTCCAATTGTTTGCCCATGTCGACGTAATATTTCAGGTCGTACTTGGCCCGGTCGGGGTTCAAGATATCGCCGGTGTAACAGATGGTACCTTCGCAAACTTTGTTGTTGGCCACCACCGCGTCCATGGCGACGCGCATGTTTTCCACCCAGTTCAGGGAATCAAACACGCGGAACACGTCCACGCCCGTCTCAGCCGCTTGTTTGACAAAGAACTGCACCACATTGTCAGGGTAATTGGTGTACCCCACGCCATTGGACGCGCGCAGCAACATTTGCGTCATGATGTTGGGCATAGCTTTGCGCAAATCACGCAGCCGCTGCCAGGGGCATTCTTGCAAGAACCGATATGCCACATCGAACGTGGCACCGCCCCAACATTCCACGCTGAACAGCTGCGGCAAGTTAGCGGAATAGGTGGGGGCCACCTTGATCATGTCCAAGGACCGCATGCGCGTGGCCAACAAGGACTGGTGCCCGTCGCGCATGGTGGTGTCGGTGATCAACAGTTCTTTGCGGTCTTTCATCCAATCGGCCACCGCTTGGGGGCCAAAGTCGTTCAAGATGTTCGCCGTGCCGGGTGTAGGGGCATCCGTCAGCAACGCTGGTGGCTTGGGGTCTTTGATATCCGCTGGCGGCTTGGCGCGGCCTTCGGTTTCTGGATGCCCGTTCACGGTGATGTCCGCGATATAGGTCAGGATTTTTGTGGCACGGTCCCGGCGCGCTTTGAACTGGAACAATTCTGGCGTCGTGTCGATGAACTTGGTGGTGTATTCATAGTTCAAGAACGTTGGGTGTTTCAGCAGATTTTCTACAAAGGCGATGTTGGTGGACACGCCGCGAATACGAAATTCGCGCAAAGCCCGGTCCATGCGGGCAATGGTGGCTTCGGGGGTGGGGGCCCAGGCTGTCACTTTTTCCAGCAAACTGTCGTAGTACCGGGTGATCACAGCGCCCGAATACGCGGTGCCCCCATCCAGCCGGATGCCCATGCCGGTGGCCCCGCGATACGCGGTGATGCGGCCATAGTCGGGGATGAAGTTGTTCAACGGGTCTTCGGTGGTGACACGGCACTGCATGGCGTGGCCATCCAGCTTCACATCGTATTGGCTGGCAACACCAGTGGCCTCCACCAAAGATTTGCCTTCGGCAATCAAGATTTGCGCGCGCACGATGTCGATACCGGTGACTTCTTCGGTCACAGTGTGTTCCACTTGGACGCGCGGGTTCACTTCGATGAAGTAAAATTCGCCCGAATCCATATCCATCAAGAATTCGACAGTGCCCGCGCATTCGTAGTTTACGTGTTCGCAAATTTTCTTGCCCAAGGCACAAATCTGTTCGCGTTGCGTGCCGGACAGGTAAGGGGCAGGGGCGCGTTCCACCACTTTTTGGTTGCGGCGCTGGACCGAACAATCGCGTTCGTACAGGTGATAAATGCTGCCGTGTTTGTCGCCCAAGATTTGGACTTCCACGTGGCGGGCGCGGATGATCATCTTTTCCAGATATCCTTCGCCGTTGC
>JAHDCP010000019.1:6429-34783 GCA_020629775.1 Planktomarina sp. | reverse complement strand
CAATTCCAACCGGTTGCGCAAATCAATGGCGCGTTTGTTCAATTCAGGCAGCTGCGTTTGGTTCGCGACATACATGTCCAAAAGCAAGGTGGAAAAATCACGATCCGCTTGTTCCATGGACAGCTTGGCCTGCGCCCAATCCTGTTCCATTGCGGATCGGCGGGACACTTGCCCCACGATCTGGGCTTGCAATGTCAGCAAACGATCTTGGATCACCCCCACTTCACGTGCAGGCGCGGCACCACGTTTGGCCAGTTTCTTTTGATCTTTCAAACGGTCCTGCAAAATAGTTTCACGGGACCGATTGAAAGCCAATTGTTCGTCTAACCCCGTGACTTGGCCTTCAAACGCAGCCACCCGTGATGCTGCCGCAGCTTGCTGTCCTTTGTGGCTTTGAAGCTTTGCCAAAATGCGGGCGCTGATCCAATCACCCTTGCGGGGTTCAAAGCCAATAGGATCTTCCAATATCCTGGCGATATGCGTGTTTTCCGCATTTAGATTTTCAATTTGCGTTTCCGTTTGTCGAAGTTGGGCAGTGTCCACCCTAACATCCAAACGCACCAAAACGGTGCCTGCAGTGACCACTTGTTGGTCTTGTACCAAAACTTCTGCAATGCGCCCCCCAATGGGGTGCTGAAGATCATAGGTGGGCGATGTGGCCTGCAGATGCCCCGATGCATGGATCGTAGTGGCCAACGGCGCCATTATGGCCCAGGCGCAAAACCCACCAACCGCCAAGACAATGGCCCAAAACGCCCGGCGCAGCGGCCGCAGCAGATGCGGTGGAAGGGCGGTTGAATGTTCAGGGACGGAAAGACTGGTCAATGGGTTACCCCCGCATGCAAGTTGGGTCCTGCGTTCTTATCGATCGCCGCTTTGAAAATGGCACCGCCCTGGACGTTTTGGATGGTCATCGCTTGCGTCAGTTGATCCAACATCGCCAATGACAATTCATCCCTTGGCAATTCAGCAATGTTTGTGTCCGGTTTGCGCATCAACTTTTCTACCTTTGCAAATTTCTGCTCTGCAAGCGTGGCATGGCTTTCCACCAAGGAAAGGGTGCAGTTGGTGTCATCAATGAATTTGAATTCGAACACCCCTTTTCGCGGTTTGGTGGATGTGCTGTTGGCCAGCGCCACGTTGAATGTTTCCGCCGCGATCAAAACTGCCTTTTCGCGATACGCATCGTCCCCACTGCGGACAAACTGGCGCCCCACCCAATCCGTCAAGTCCTGTTGGGATTGCGGCAACATGGGCAATTCCAACCGACGAATTCCCACATTGAAGCGGGCCAAAACATCTGCACGTGGGCCGAAGTCGGACATCTTACCATTGTCCATGTGTAAAACTTTGTCCGCCAAACCCATCACGCCAGATCGGTGGATTACCATCACTATGGTAGTGCCTTGGGATTTCAAGCGGGCCAACGTGTCGCCCAACTGGCGTTCACCTTCAGCATCCAAAAGCGCGTTGGGTTCATCCAAGAACAAATATTTCGGATCCGCGTAAATTGCGCGCGCCAAGGCCACCCGTTGTTTTTGACCAGCAGACAAAAGAAACGCGTCTTTGCCAATATCCGTGTCATAGGCCCCCGGCAGTGCAGAAATCAGGCCATGTACCCCTGCCGTTTTTGCGGCCTCCACAATGCGGGCGTCTGCGGGGCTTGGATCAAAAGCGCAGATATTTTGAGCAAGGGTGCCGTCAAATAGCTCCGCTTGTTGGGGCAAATACCCAACTTGCGCGGCCACTGTCGCGTGGGACAGCGTTCGAACATCTGATTGATCCATGAGTACCGCCCCAATGGGGGCGGGTTGAATCCCAGCCAACGCCAACAGCAAGCTAGATTTCCCACTGCCTGACGCACCAATAATCGCTAAGCATTCCCCAGCTTTCAAATCGAACGACACTTGATCCAACCGTGGTGGCGCACCATTGCCCCGGGGAATGATCAATTTGTGTGTGGCCAAATCCCCAGAAAATTCCGGGATATCTGTCTGGGACGGATTGCTTTGCGCCAGCAACTGATTGAGGGATTTGTACGCCGCGAAAGCCTCTCTAAACCCAGGTAAGGCAGTCAGTGTCGCCTCAAAAGTAGTGGTGGTCTTGGCCAAGATGATGGACGCGGCGATCATTCCGCCAGCTGTCAAATCACCGGTCACCACCAGCGTGGCCCCCAAAGACAGGCCCAAAATCTGCGTCGCGGTGCGCAAAAAACCAGATGCTGAACTTTGCAATGCGATCCCGGGGGTCAGCGCTTCTTCAACCTGATGTCGGTTCTGCTGAAGGCCAGAATATTTGTGCACCAAATTTCGGGACAGAACGTGCATTCCAGCCATGGCAAAAAAACTCGCGGATTGCGTAAGGGCAGCATTTTCGGCCTGGTGCAGCTGGGTCGCCTGAATTTGTTTATCATGTTGCAGCGCCTGCCCCAAAGCTTTGACCCCGTGTTGAACCGCGATGATCGTTAAGGCCAAGACCAGAAACAATGGATGCACCAAAAACAGCACCAACAAAAACAAGGGCAACCACGGAAGGTTCAACATTGATGCCCCGATGGACCCTTGAAGGGCTTGGGTCACTTTGGCCATGTTGCCGATCTGGTCTTGTTTTGCGGCGCCCCCATTGGCCAAAATGCAAGGCACCGCCACCGCCTCCACCCAACGGGCCGCGCGGCGGAAGGTCCCGTCACGCACAAAGTCCACCACGGATTGTAAGGCCACGAACCCTAACGCCACCATCAGCAGCATCACCAGGGTGTGCAGGTTTTGGCTGGGCACGACCCGATCCAAAACCTGCATCATATAAATAGGGCTGACCAGCACCGCCAAATTTGTGACGATGCTGAGCAAGACAAGCGGGATGATCACCCGCTTGAGTTGGTGCAAAGGAGAAGCGTTCACGTATCAGATCCGATCAAAGCAGGAAGTTGGATTCATCCAGTTCGTCAGGATCCACTGCCTTGAGCAGGATTTTATCGTTCGCCTCTCCGCCCGTCAGTTGGCTGAGATCAATTTCAGTGGCCCAACCTTTGTCGGTCATGATCCCTTGCAAATCATCGTAGTCGATCCCGTAAGACGACAGGTCAATGATGTCATGGTTGGCTTCAAAATCGTGGATCATATCTTTGCCGCCACCTGCTGACACAATGAAGGTGTCTTGCCCCCCATCTGCGGACCAATTACCGCCCCACATATGGTCGTTGCCGGCGCCAGATTCGATGGTGTCAGATCCAGCACCCCCGATCAGCTTGTCAGCGCCTGCACCCCCTTGCACCAAGTCATCCCCAGCGCCGCCTGATGCAAAGTCATTTCCATCCCCCCCGGACAATTGATCTGACCCGTCGCCACCGGCGATGGTATCGGCCCCAAATCCGCCTTGAACGACATCGTCCCCTTGGCCACCAAAAGCTTTGTCGTTCCCGGAATCCCCCATCAGCATGTCGTCGTCGTTGCCGCCGTGCATCAGGTCATCCCCACCACCGCCATACATCTCGTCGTTGCCATCGCCACCGCGCAGGTCATCATCCCCGCCAGATTGCGGCGCGACTTCAGGATTGCGGATCAAGACATCGGTGGTGACATCAATTTCAGCAAAGGCATCCGTGGATCTGGGGTCAACAGCGCCGTCATTTCGACCGGTGGTGGGGGCATCTGCCATGAATTCGGACACGGCAGCGCCGCCTTCCCAATCCATGTTCACCTTATAAATACCACCCGATACCCCGGTGGATCCGTCCAAATCATGGTCACCTTTGTTCAACCCGTAATAAAGGTTGCCGTCCCCATCCATGAATACGGCACCATAGGCACCGCGGGCCATGCCTGGGTCAATCCCATCGTCCATGATTGTTCCGGTAATCGGCAGAGATGAAATGGACGCCTCACCACCGTTGGGCACTTCGCTGATATCGATGCGATGCACTGCACCTTGTCCCCCATTGGTGTTCGGGGCTTGGACCGCGTAAAAGACGTTTTCATCAGAATTGTAGGCAAGGTCATAAACATTGCCAGTCATCAGATCGGCGGGAAGGTCGTAGTTTATTGCAACCGGATCACCATTGGCGTCCAGGTTGTCCACGTCAATCATTGTGGCCCGGCCCAGGGACGAATCAAACGTCCAAAGATTTCCGCTGTCGTCAAAGTCACCCACGAAATCGGCCACCGGGCTGTCACCAACGCGGTACGCATTTCCTTCTGCATCCATGGCCACCAAGTCAGACACCGATACAGGATTGCCTAAAGCATCCGTACCGGCGACCTTTGCGATGCCATAGATCATATCATCTTCGACGTTGAAGCCCACCGCGTTTACGCCAAGCCCAGTGCCATCTCCAACCGCTTCATATGTTTCAGTCGCTGGATCAAAGACGTTCAACTGGCCATTAATCACCTGATACAATTTCGCCTGACCTGGGGCAAAGGCAGCCACATCTACATCCTGGTCGCCGAAGGTCATGGTTTTGTCATAACTGAAGATCGGGCCGCTGGTGTCGATATCAACGCTGGTGGTTGCTGAGCCCGACACTTCGCGGAAAGTCAGCTCCCCATCACCGCCAAGGCCGGGCACTTCAATTTCATGCTTTTCGTACACACCCGTTTCAACCGTGACTTCGCCCACGACTTCACCGTTCCACAACACTTCCACGGACCCGCTGGTGGCACCGTTGCCCATGTTGGCCGCCAGTTCGAATGAAATGGTGTATGTTTCAGCCGCATCCGTGGGGATGGTTTGGGTCATGGTCATAAGGCCGTCTTGATTGACGGTCCAATCGCCAGCATCCGCAAACTGGCTGAACGTCGTCGCCACCTTAGAGGCTTCAGAGACCTGCAACAAATTGTCGTTTTGGAAATCGCCGTAAACCAAATCGTCGTCATCGCCTGCGTTCACGGTGTCCGCACCAGCGCCCCCTTCGCCAGTATCAGCCCCCCATTCCAGGTTAACGATATCGTCCCCATCGCCGCCATAGGCGGTGTCGGAATCGCGACCTGCATTGATGGTGTCGGCGCCCGCGCCGCCGTAAAGTTCATCATCGCCACCGTTGCCCAACAACACGTCATCGCCATTGCCGGTGGAGATTACATCATCATAGGCAATGTGGGCGCTATCCCCATTGTCCACAATGGCCGCTGGGTTGTATGTCCACTTCCCATCTACAAATTGCCATTCGTTGCCCACCATATCGCCTGCGGCAAGGTCCGTGCCGTCGCCTGTGGCGATGGTGTCGCTGCCTGCATTACCGTTGATTTTGTCATGTTCAACGGCATCATTTTCGTCCGTGATAATTTGATCGTCGCTGGTGGTACCCACAACTTGGTTTGTAAAAGAGGTGCTGTCGTTGCCTTGTGTCATGCTTAGTCCCAACCCAAATTTCAATTGGGGCGGTGATGACGCAAAAGCGTTTCTGTTCGCTTAATATTTCATTTACAGTTTTATCGGTCCGTGGCTTTCAGGATCGAAGTTTCTTAAAAATTATTGAAATTCAACGGCACGAAAATCAGCGGCGGTGCCATTCCATGCGCATCTCATCGACTGTACCGGGGGGCACTGCCGGGTGGCGGCTGACTTCCACAAATCCTTCGCGGATGTAAAATTTTTGCGCAGCCAGGTTGGGCACATGGGTGTTCAACCAAATGAAATCCCGCCCTTTCTTCACCTGTTCGATCAAGGCTTTGCCCACGCCCTGCCCTGTGGTTCGCGAATACAGACCACCGATTTGGGATGTTTCTGGGTTAAACGCCAGATAGGCCACCACCGGGTCACCCCAGACCCAAATTTCGCGCGCGTCAAATGCATCGGCGATGAACCCTGCAATCTGATCTGCGGCAAAGGGATTGTCTTTCCAGGGCGTGGCAATTTCCCAATCCGTTACAATCGCGGCCATGGCGGGAATATCTTCGCGCGTGGCGCGGCGGGGGGCCTGATTTATCAAATTGCCCGCCCCACTCTAAATGTGAACGGCTTACCTTCCAGAGTTCCAGTCCCCTTGGCAGAAAACCCCTTGGTTTGAAATTCGAAGACGCCCTTGCGCGTATCGGAACATGTGAATTCACCAGTTCCGCCGGCTTGCGAATGGTGGCTGTAAGTTCCAACGCAAGTCACACCTGCGGCAGACTTCAAAGTTAGAACACCGTCGCCATATGCAGGACCATGAATTTCGCCACGAAATGTTTCTGATCCATCGTTGGCCGTGGCGACGGCGCGCAAGCGAATGTCTGTCACCGGAGCACAAGCAGACATCAATCCTGCAAAAACCAATGCCGTGCCCGATGGGCGGACCAAACCTAAACCCACTGTGTGCCCTTTCTTTAAGAAAAAGGTTAATGTCGGTGTCAGTCTACAGCCTGTGTACGGGTTGTGTACAGGTTGTGCGCCGTAATTTGGGGGGTTCAGCGCCAAAGGTTAACGGGCGAAAATTACCCCTGGGTTCATAATCCCCTGGGGATCCAGCGCATCTTTGATGGCGCGCATCGCAGCCAATCGCACCGGGTCGCCATACCGTTGCAGGTCATCGACCTTCAGCCGCCCAATGCCATGTTCCGCCGAAACTGACCCACCCCGCGCGTGCACAAGATCATGCACTGTCCGCTTCACCAGGTCTCGCACATCCATATGGTCTTGGCGGGTTTTGCCTGGCATGGGGAAAACGTTGTAATGCAGATTACCGTCCCCCAAATGGCCAAAACAGTTGATCCGAAATTCCCCCACCGCCGCCAATGCAGCGTTTGCTTCAGGAATGAACTTCGGCACCTCGGACAAAGGCAAGGACACGTCATGGGACGATACAGACCCGATCACCCGGTTGGCATCGGGCATACGTTCCCGCACGGCCCAAAACGCATCTGCCTGGGTGCCCGATTGGGCGATTAACCCGTCGTGCACCAAGCCCCGGTCCAGACCTGTTTCGAACAAGGTTTCCAGTGCAATTGACGGGTCCAAGCCTTGGGCCAAGCCCAGGTCCACCAGCACGGTCCATTCTGGGTTTTCATCAAACGGAAGACGAACATCTGGCAAAGCTTCCGCCAGGAATTCCATGCCTTGGCGGTGCATAATTTCAAACGCAGAAATGCCTTCACCCACCTGTTCGCGGGCCAAGGACAGCAATTCCAAAGCCGCGGCAGGATCGGCCACTGCAAACATGGCCACACCATGGTGGGCGGGGCGCGGGGCCAATCGCAACGACGCCGCAGTGATAATTCCCAACGTTCCTTCGGACCCGATCATCAAGTGCCGCAGATCATACCCCGTGTTATCTTTGCGCAATCGCGAGAGTCCGTTCCAGATTTGCCCGTCCGGCAACACCACTTCCAATCCCAGCACTTGGTCCCGCGCGTTGCCGTATCGCAAAACATTTACACCCCCGGCATTGGTGCCCAACAAGCCACCAATTCGGGCTGATCCTTCCGATGCCAGGGACAAAGCAAACATGCGGTCCACCGCTTGCGCTGCGTCATGGACATTGGCCAAAATGCAGCCCGCTTCCGCAATCAACACGTTTTCATCTTTGTGCACGGCGCGAATGGCGGTCATCCGTTCCAAGCTAAGAACCAAGGCGGGCACCGGGCTTTCGCTGATTTGTCCACCCACCAGTCCTGTGCCACCTGCATAAGGGACGACGGCAACACCCGCTTCATTGGCCATGCGAACGGCGGTGGCGACCTGGTCAGTGGTGCCGGGCTTGACCAACAAACCGTCAGCTGCGGCCCACCGTCCGCGCGGTTCTTCGCGGTACCGCGCTTCAAGCGTGCCAAAACAATCGGTGGGCAATGCCAAACGTAAATCCTGTTCAAAAGCGCCCAAGGCAGATGTGAATGTCATAGAACCCCACCATGGACAGTCGCACCCTGCGTGCCTATGTTTTTACAAAGACGGAGAATGTTCATGCCTTTACCCCTTGTCCCAATTGCCACCGCTGCCATCAGCTATGGCGCCGTTGCGCTTGTCACCTATGCCGTGACCAAAGGTATTCCGCAATCTCGCCGGGACCAGGCATCAGAAGACACATTGGACCAAGTGGACGAAGGATTGTCATTTCGTCGTGACGCACAACAGGTCAATGGCACTGGCCGCATGCGCCGTGTTGTTCGGTTTGGGGCCAATGGTCCTGGTGTGGAAATTGATGTGACGGCGCTGTCGCGTATCCGGGTGAGGAAAGTTTAATGACCATGCAATTGATCACGGCCGCGGCCAGTCCATTTGTCCGCAAAGTGCGCGTTTTGATTCGGGAAACTGATCAGCTGGGTGACGTGGAAGAAGTGTTTGTCACGACGATGCCCACCGCGGTTGATCCAATCGCCAAGGCCGCAAACCCCACAGGCCGGATCCCAGCGCTGGTGCGCCCCGACGGTCCTGCACTGTACGACAGCCGTGTCATAACCCGGTTCTTGGATGCCCGGGTAAACGCCGGTCTGTACCCAGAACGTGATCTTTGGGATGTGCTGACACTGGAAGCCACTGGCGAAGAAATCATGACATCCACAGTCGCCATGTCTTACGAAGGGCGCCTGCGCCCTGATGATAAACAGTGGGATGGCTGGCTGGATGCCCAGTGGGACAAAGTTTTGGGCGGCATTGGTGCGTTACAGGCACGGTGGATGGCCCATTTGAACGCGCCGCTGAACATGGGCCAAATTGGTGTGGCTTGCGCCTTGGCGTATATTGATTTGCGCCATGATCACCGAAATTGGCGCCAAGGGCATGATTCAGTCGCAGCCTGGTATGAGGAGTTTTCTAAGCGTCCCAGCATGGTTGATACCCAACCAGAATAAAGATCGGGGGTGCAAATGCCCCCATACGATCGTTTTTTCGGACGCGGTGTTCAAATTTTATTCGCTGCGCCGCTTTGTCCGCTGGACGGGCCGAAAGCAGCAATCTATGTACCCAATCGATTAGGCTGCCCAGAAGTGGGTTGCCGGATGGGGCTATTGCCCGAACATTGACTAAAGGGAGATCCTTCGTGGCGAACGACAACGAACACGATGGTGACCGTAGAGACTTCCTCTACTACGCCACCGGCGCCGCAGGCGCAGTTGCCACAGGTGCCGCCGTGTGGCCACTTGTAAACCAGATGAATCCGTCGGCAGATGTTTTGGCCTTGGCGTCCATTCGGGTCAATGTTGCTGACATCGAACCTGGAACGCAGGTCACTGTTTTGTGGCAGGGCAAGCCCGTCTTCATCCGCCGTCGGACCGAAGATGAAATCACGGCAGCCACGGGTGTTGCAGTGGACGATCTGCAAGATCCCATCGCGCGGAACGAAAACAAGGGCGAGGGCAACACCCTGCCCGCAACAGATGACAACCGCGCCTTGGACGAAACAGGCGAATGGTTGGTGATGGTGGGTGTTTGCACACACCTGGGTTGCGTACCTTTGGGTGACGGCGCTGGCGATTTTGGCGGTTGGTTCTGCCCCTGCCACGGCAGCCACTACGACACAGCAGGTCGTATCCGCCGCGGTCCCGCAAACGAAAACCTTTTGGTTCCTATCGCGTCCTTTGACGGCGACGAACTTATCATCGGTAAGGAGGATTAATCATGGGCGGTATTCCCCACGATCATTACGAACCGAAGTCTAAATTCGAAAAAGGCCTGCACAAACGCTTGCCTGTCGTTGGCCTGTTGTATGACACGCTGATGATCCCGACACCAAAGAACCTGAACTGGATGTGGATCTGGGGCATTGTTCTGACCTTCTGTCTGGCCATGCAAATCATCACCGGGATCGTCTTGGTGATGCACTATGTGCCACACGAAGACATGGCTTTTGCCTCTGTTGAACACATCATGCGCAACGTGAATGGCGGACATATGATCCGGTATTTCCACATGAACGGCGCGTCATTGTTCTTTATTGCTGTTTACATGCACATTTTCCGGGGCCTGTATTACGGGTCCTATAAGGCGCCACGCGAAGTCACGTGGATCATCGGCATGCTGATCTACCTTTTGATGATGGGTACCGCCTTTATGGGTTACGTTTTGCCTTGGGGCCAAATGTCTTTCCACGGCACTGCTGTTATCACTGGCCTGTTCGGCGCCATCCCGTTCATCGGGGACGCGTTGCAAACATGGCTGTTGGGCGCCACTGCGGTGGGCAACCCTGCGTTGAACCGCTTCTTCAGCTTGCACTACCTGCTGCCGTTCGTGATTGCCGGTTTGGTTATCGTTCACATCTGGGCGTTCCACACCACAGGCAACAACAACCCAACAGGTGTTGAAGTCCGCCGCACGTCGAAGGCCGAAGCGGAAAAAGACACGCTGCCATTCTGGCCATACTTCGTGATCAAAGATTTGTTCGCTTTGGCTGTGATCTTGCTGGTGTTCGTTGCTGTGGTTGGCTTTATGCCGAACTATCTGGGCCACCCAGACAACTATGTCGAAGCAAATGCTTTGGCCACGCCTGCACACATCGTTCCTGAATGGTACTTCTTGCCATTCTACGCGATCTTGCGCGCCTTCACCGCTGATGTGTGGGTTGTTCAGATTGCTAACTTCTTGTCAGCTGGCATCATCGACGCCAAATTCTTCGGCGTGTTGGCAATGTTCGGCGCGATCGCGGTAATGGCCCTGGCCCCATGGTTGGACACATCGTCCGTCCGGTCCGGCCGGTACCGTCCGCAGTTCAAAATTGCGTTCTGGGTCTTGGTTGCTGACTTCATCTTCCTGATGTGGTTGGGCGCGATGCCTGCGGAAGAACCATATGCATCGCTGTCGCTGCTGGCGTCCACTTACTGGTTTGCATATTTCTTGGTGATCTTGCCCCTGTTGGGCATCACAGAAAAACCAACAACACCACCGTCCACCATCGAAGAAGACTTCAACGCACATTACGGCAAGGGCAAAGGCCCATCGTCGTCGGGCGGCGAAGTCGCAACCCCAGCCGAATAAGCAAGGAATGCGATCAATGTTGAAACAATCACTAACTGGATTGGTAACGGCGCTGACCTTGACTGCCGGTGGCGCATTCGCCGCCGGGGGCGAGGCCAAAGTCACAGACTATGACTTCAGCTTCGAAGGGTTGACCGGAAGCTATGACCAAATGCAGCTGCAGCGCGGCTTGCAGGTTTACACGGAAGTCTGTTCTGCCTGTCACGGATTGAAATACGTTTCATTCCGTAACTTGGCTGACAAGGGCGGCCCGCATTTGCCAGCAGATCAAGTGCGTGCATACGCCAAAAACTTTGAACTGTGGGACCCGGCCCTGCTGGATGGCGAAGGTGACTTCCGCCCTGGCGCTTGGGCAGACCAATTCCCCGCGGTTACATCGGCAGCAGCCCCTGACTTATCTTTGATGGCCAAAGCCCGTGCGGGTTTCCATGGACCATATGGATTGGGCATTAACCAATTCATGAAAGGCATGGGCGGCGCAGAATACATCGCATCGTTGTTGATGGGGTATGAAGATCCCCCATCATGTGCGCCGGAAGATTTTGACGGCAGCTACAACACTGTGTTCACCGCTGGTGGATATCCTGCAGAATGTAAGGATGAAGACGGCAACCACAAATACCCAGGCAGCTGGATTGGCATGGGCCAACCCCTGTGGGGCGATGACGTTGAATACGCTGATGGAGCACCCGCTGACCAAGAAGCCCTGTCCAAAGACGTGGCAGCCTTCTTGATGTGGACCGCCGAACCAAAACTGAATGACCGCAAACGCGCTGGCTTTGTGGGCATTGCGATTTTGGGTCTTTTGGCTGTTTTGCTGTATCTTACCAACAAATCACTTTGGGCCCCCGTCAAACGGCGCGCCAAAGAAGAGGGATAACCCCTTTCGATTTCCATTTTGGAAACGGGCCCTGCGGGGCCCGTTTTCGTTTCTGGCCTAAATTGCCCTTTGAAAACCTGGATTCACCGCCACATTTGCGGAGAATGAGGCGAAACCAGCCACATTTCAGTTCAAAAATTTTCAGAAAATTATCCCTGAAGTTTCCAAAACCGGTCTCAAAACTTTCTCGATTGGAAACAATAACGTCCTCAACAACGCTTTAAACGGAGAACACCCATGAAACGCACGTTGATGACCGCACTGACCCTGATTGCCACTGTTGGCGCCGCAAATGCAAATGATCTGAAAGCCACTGAATGTGCGATCTTTGCATCGGCCTCCATGGCCCTGGCTGAAGAAGGCCGCACAGTACAAGGATTGTTGGCAGGTTGCCCGCTGGAACTGCAAGTGGCCAGCGCGGATATCCGTCCCATGGTATCCCCACGTCGCTTCAGAACGCCATTGGCGGCCGAATTGCACAAATCTTTGATGCAACGGGGCGTTCCAACCGACATGGCAGACAAGATCGCAATGTCCCCTGCATTCAGCAAATGGTACGACCTGCACAAAGCGCAGCGCTGATCCATCCCAAATATGTTGCAAAAGTCGCGTCCTTCGGGGCGCGATTTTCGTTTGTGGAACTGGGTAACTTGCCCGTCTTCCACTGCCCTTGTATGCGGTCCCTGTAAGGAGCCAACCTCATGAGCCTGAACACTTTTGGACATTTGTTTCGCGTCACCACCTGGGGCGAAAGCCACGGCCCAGCATTAGGGGCCACAGTGGACGGCTGTCCCCCCGGCGTGCCGATCGACGAAGGGATGATCCAGCAGTGGTTGAACAAACGTAAACCGGGCCAAAACAAATACACCACCCAACGGCGCGAAGCCGATGAAGTGAAAATTCTGTCTGGCGTTTTTGAAGGGCAAACCACCGGTACGCCGGTGCAGTTGATGATCGAAAACACCGATCAACGCTCCAAAGACTACGGCGATATCATGGACAAGTTCCGCCCGGGCCACGCCGACATTACGTATTGGCAGAAATACGGCATCCGCGATTATCGCGGTGGCGGTCGGTCATCTGCCCGGGAAACAGCGGCACGTGTTGCAGCTGGCGGATTGGCACGCGAAGCAATCAAAGCCTTGGCCCCAAACCTGGAAATCAAAGGCTACATGACCCAGATGGGTCCACACGGGATCAATCGGGACAACATCGATTGGAACCAAATTGACCAAAATCCGTTCTGGACCCCAGACGCTGATGCCGCCCGTGACTGGGCGGAATATCTGGACGGTTTGCGCAAGTCGGGATCATCTGTCGGGGCCGTGATCGAAGTGGTGGCCCGTGGGATCCCCGCAGGGTTGGGTGCGCCGATTTACGGGAAACTGGATACCGACCTGGCCGCCGCCATGATGTCGATCAACGCTGTAAAGGGTGTGGAAATCGGGGACGGCATGGCCGCAGCGGCATTAACCGGCGAAGCCAATGCCGACGAAATTTCCATGGGCCCGGATGGCCCAGAATACGGCAGCAACCATGCCGGCGGTATTTTGGGGGGGATCAGCACCGGCCAGGATGTGGTGGTACGCTTTGCTGTTAAGCCAACGTCTTCCATTCTGACAACGCGGAAAACAATCACCAAGTCAGGCGATGATGCCGAAATCATCACCAAAGGCCGCCACGATCCCTGCGTTGGCATTCGAGCCGTGCCTGTGGGTGAAGCGATGATGGCCTGTGTTGTTTTGGACCACCTGTTGTTGCACCGCGGTCAGATTGGGACCAACCGCGGCAACATTGGCTGACTTATGCGGTGGCGGCTGTGAGTGCCGTGTCCAGCAACCCTTTGATCTGGGCTTGACCCGTGCCTGCAACAATCCGGCCCAGTTCATCTTCACCCTTCAGGACCACCAGTGTGGACCGGCGTGGAATATTTAATTCTTTGCCGATACCTTTGCGCCCGTGTTGGTCAAAGTCCACTGACACAAAAACGATGTTTTCATCATAGGCCGGGTTGGATTGGCGCAACGCAGACAGTGTCCGTTTTTGCGCAGCACAGGTCACGCACCAATCGGTGGTGAAATCCACGAAAACGGTTTTGCCGTCTGCCAACAGCTCTTTCACCAACCCAGGTTGATATGCGGTGGCTGCAGACCCCAAAGCTGGGGCCAATGATACGGCGGCTGTCAAAGCCATGAATGAACGACGATCCATTTCTTTTCCTTTCGTCAAAAGCGGACGGACAAGTCCTGAAGCCAAATGGGCATGTTTTGAATGGCCCAAATCTCGATAATGTGGTGGATTTTGAACAAGATCATCAAACCCACCAAGATAAACACAACACCCATGATGCGTCGGGCTGACCCCGCGATGGTACGCATCCAATTTTGCAAAGAACGGCGTGCGCCATACCCCAAGGCCAATATTAACGTGGACACCCCTGCTGCGAACGCCACCATAATGGCCGCTGCCCAAAGCAGATTGTCCCCGGTTGATGCCAAGGCAATGGCACCGCCTAAGGTTGGGCCGATGCAGGGCGACCAAACAGCGCCAAGCAAGGCACCCCCCAAAAACTGACCGCGCACGCCTGATCTGTCGACTGCATCCATTTGCACATCTGCCCGCTGCGCCATGCCGCTTGTGGCAGAGGCAAATCGGTCTGAAAGTTGTGGGATAACCAAGACCAGCCCAAAGGCAATCATGATAACCGCGCCAACGTTTGCAATCACTTGGCTGCTCAAACCAAGTGCAGCGCCAAATGCGGCAATGACCATACCGAAAATCACAAATGAAACCGACATCCCCAAAGCCAGCGCCACAGGCCCCATGCGGGACGCTTGCAATGAAGACGCAATCACAATGGGCAGCACCGGTAAGACGCAGGGATTAATCAGCGTCAACAAGCCCGCCAGATATGCAAAGACCAAATCCATAAAGCATTTTTGGCAAGACGCAGGCGCAGTGTCAGCCCCGAAAAGGGTTACAATCCGTCACATCACCGTGCTGCAGTTCGTGAGGTTTGAACCGCCCAAATGCCCAATGTGATGATCACAACCCCGACGTAATCATACAATCCCAAGCCTTCATTCAACAAAATCGCAGCCACCAAAATGCCGAAAAACGGGTTCAGAAAATGAAACGTCGCCGCTTTTACCGGGCCAATGCGCCCCACAAGCCAAAACCAAATCACAGTGGCCACAAGACCGGGGAAAATGGTTGTATAGACAAAAGCTATGGTTAGCTTTTGGCTCCACTGCACGTCCCATGTTTCAAGCAGTAATCCGGGTACTGCCAAAGACATTGCGCCCACAAACATTTGTAGTGCAACGACCATAAGAAGATTGCCAGAAGAAGAAGCACTTTTGACCGCCAATGTGGCAATGGCCAGTGATAAAGCGGCGACAACGCAGAGTCCGATACCATACATATCAGCACCACCTGAAACACGGGCACCCATAATCAAGGCGACCCCAAAAAAACCAACAATCAGGCCAAAAATGCCTTGCCAGGGCAAGCGTTCCGAAAACAACAACCAGCCGATAAGTGCCACCAACAGCGGCATCGCAGAAGCGATGATTGATGCCAAAGACGCTGGAACGGTTTGCATCGCAATGAAATTGAGACCCAGATAAACGGCGTTTTGGCACAGCCCAAAAACGATAATCGCCCGCCAGGGTAATTCCGAAAGTTTGGCCCGTTGCCCAATCAGCAAAGCCAAACCCAACCCAATGGTTCCAGAAATGAAGAACCGCAAAGACAGGGACAGCATCGGGGGCGCTTCTGCCACGATAATCCGAGCACTGGTAAAAGCGGATGACCAGATGAATGCGAAGGCCAGGCCTGCCAGAATTGCACGTATGTCCATAGCGCGCATGTTCAGCGTTTTGCTTACAATCACAAGCCAAAGGCCAAAAAAAAGGACGACCCGAAGGTCGCCTTCCTATCCCAATAAAGACAAGCGCTTAAGCGTTGACGCTGTCTTTCAGTGCTTTGGCCACAGTGACCTTAACAACCTTGTCAGCTGGTTTTTGAAACGTTTCACCAGTGGCAGGGTTGCGCACCATGCGTTCAGGCCGTTCGCGGCAATAGATTTTGCCAACACCAGGAAGTGTGACGGCACCCCCATCGGCAACTTCTTTCGCAATCAGTTCGCACAACGCATCCAGCGCAGTTGACGCAGTTTTCTTATCGGCGTCCATGCCCTCAGCCAGTGCTGCCACCAGCTGAGTTTTTGTCATTGGTTTTGACATTATCCATCCTCCTCTACCCCACATATTGGGGCAACCACGCCAATGCTTAGGCAAGATTTAGAGTTTCCACAACAATAACGTGCATTTACCATGCGTTTTTTATGCACTGCTAGAGGAATGCTGTCTCATCAAAGCTGCGCAGCTTCCGGGAATGAACCCGTTCAAGCGGCATTTCACGCAACCGTTCCATGGCGCGAATGCCAATCAACAAGTGGCGCGTGACCTGCGTACGGTAAAAATCACTGGCCATACCAGGCAGCTTTAATTCCCCGTGCAGGGGTTTGTCACTCACGCACAGCAATGTCCCATAAGGCACACGGAACCGGTAGCCATTCGCCGCAATGGTGGCGCTTTCCATGTCCAGTGCGATCGCTCTGGATTGTGACAAACGCTGAACGGGGCCAGACTGATCTCGCAACTCCCAGTTTCGGTTATCAATGGTGGCCACTGTCCCTGTTCGCATCACGCGCTTCAGCTCATACCCGGAAAGTTGGGTCACATCTGCGACCGCCCGTTCCAAGCTGGTTTGGATTTCAGCCAAAGCCGGAATGGGAACCCAGACAGGCAAGTCATCATCCAACACGTGGTCTTCGCGCAAGTACGCATGGGCCAACACAAAGTCCCCCAAAGTCTGGGAGTTCCGTAAGCCAGCGCAGTGACCCACCATCAACCAGGCGTGGGGGCGCAAAACGGCGATGTGATCTGTGGCGGTTTTCGCATTGGATGGCCCCACCCCGATATTGACCAAAGTAATCCCAGACCCATCTTTGCGCTTCAAATGATATGTGGGCATTTGCGGCAGTTTGTCCGGTGGCGTCAGCACCTGATCCGCACGGGTTATGCTGGCATTCCCTGTGGCCACAAATTCTGTGTACCCACTCGACGGATCCCCCAGTTGACTGCGAGCATAGGATTCAAATTCTTCGACATAGAACTGATAGTTCGTGAACAAAACATAGTTCTGAAAATGGCTGGGGTCCGTGGCTGTGTAATGCGCCAAACGCGCCAAGGAATAATCCACCCGCTGGGCGGTAAAAGGCGCCAAAGGCATGGATCCATCTGCGGCAGGGTCCCCACCGGTATTGGCAATATTGTCGTTGGTGGTGGACAAGTCAGGAACATCAAAAACATCGCGCAATGTGATATCTGATGACGCCCCTTGTCCAGACACCCGTGAATCCGCGGCCATTGCAAAATGCACCGGGATCGGTGTGTCAGAAAAGCTGATTTCCACCGATACTTCGTGGTTTTCGATCAGCAGTTTTATCTGCTGTTCCAAATAGTTCTTAAACAAATCAGGGCGGGTGATGGTGGTGGTATAGGTGCCCGGCCCTGCCACATGCCCAAACGCCAAGCGGCTGTCGATAGACGCATAGCTGGTGGTGGTGATCCGCACCTGCGGATAAAAGGCCCGGTACCGCGTGTCGTGCTTGCCGTCGGCCAAAAACCGATCAAATGCATCCCGCAGGAAGTTGACAGACGTGTCGTAAAGCTCCTGCAAATAGCTGACTGCCGCCTCAGCATCAGTGAATGTTTTGGGGTCCGCCGTTGTGGACGTGTTATAATTTCCTGTCGTCATTTCTCACTTTCTATAAATAGGGATGTCGGCGCAAAGGCCGTCACATCAATAAGGCCTTTGTCGCTGATCCGCAGTTCGGGGATCACCACCAAGGCCAATAAGGAATGCTGCATGTAAGCATTGTTCAAAGTGCACCCACAGTCCTGCATGGCTTGCACCATTTGATCTGCAGCTGTTGCCACTTCGGTGGCGGGTTGGTCAGACATCAAGCCCGCGATGGGCAAAGCCACATGGGCCGTTTCCGCACCGTTTTGCCAAACAGTGACGCCCCCACCCAGATCGGCCAAACGATTGGCCGCGCGCGCCATATGAGTGCGATCCGTGCCCACTACGATCATATGATGGCTGTCGTGGGCCACGGTTGCTGCCATGGCCATGGGGCCTTTGTAACCAAATCCAGAAACAAAGGCGTTGGTCACTTGGCCAGTGGCACGGTGCCGTTCCACCAAGGCGATTTGGCAAACATCACCCTGCCCTTCGACAAGCCCGTTTTGCACCGGCAATGTTGCCGTCAAAGCCTGAGTCGGGGCTTGGTTTTCGACAACGCCGATCACCCGAACATCCACCTGTGCCGCATTGTCAGGCGCTGGAATTTCAAAATCTTTGGCCGTTTTAGGGACCCCCATATTCACAGTATTCCGTGCCTTGGCCGGCCAAGTGATATGGGGGCAATCTGCCACCGGAGACCCATCCTTGGCCACCAGCGCTCCACGGGCATAAACCCGTTCAATGGGAAGGGTTTTCAAATCTGTTGTGAACACCATGTCCGCCCGGCGACCCGGCGTGATGGACCCCAACTCCCGTTCCAATCCAAAGTGGGTTGCAGTGTTGATCGTGGCCATTTGCAGGGCAACCAGAGGGTCGCATCCGCAATCAATCGCATGGCGAACAACGCGGTTCATGTGCCCATCATTCACCAATGTTCCGGAATGGCAATCGTCTGTACAAAGAATGAAATTGCGGGAATCCAAGCCCTTTTCCGTGATGGCTGTGATCTGGCTTTCCACGTCATACCAAGCGGATCCCAGGCGCATCATTGCACGCATGCCTTGGCGGGTTCGTGCAATGGCGTCTGCTTCACCAGTGCCCTCGTGATCATCGGCCGGACCGCCAGCGACATAAGCATGGAACGCCGGGCCCAAATCGGGGCTGGCATAATGCCCGCCAATGGTTTTACCCGCGGCAGCTGTGGCCGCCATTTCAGCCAACATTTTTTCGTCCGCGTTGATAACGCCCGGAAAGTTCATCATTTCGCCCAAGCCGATGATCCCAGGCCAAGCCATCGCTTCCGCGACATCCGATGGGCTGATTTCGTGCCCCGTCGTTTCCAGACCAGGGGCGGATGGGGCACAACTTGGCATCTGGGTGAAGATGTTCAAAGGCTGCATCAGCCCTTCATCATGCATCAAACGCACGCCGTCCAAACCCAAAACGTTCGCAATTTCATGGGGGTCTGTGAACATGGTTGTTGTGCCATGGGGCATGACAGCGCGGGCAAATTCTGCCGGGGTTAACATGCCACTTTCGATGTGCATGTGTGCGTCGCACAAGCCGGGAATGATCAACCCGCCCCAATCAACAACTTCCGTGGTGTCGCCGATGCAATGGCTGGCATCCGGCCCAACATATGCAAAACGCCCGGCAGCAACTGCAATGTCCCAGCGCAACACTTCACGCGTGTGCACATTAACAACCTGTCCGCCCCGCACCACAAGATCAGCTGCAGCCCGCCCAGCAGCAACTGCAATTAATTTTGGGGCAACATCGGCCCAAGATGTAAAAGAGTGTTCCATGGCCAAGAATGACGCCACGATCCGGCACGCGCAACCCCCTTGGCAAAAATTGTGTGGGCCTTCATGAAAGCGTCATGGACTTTTACGACTTTGGGAAACTGATTTGGTGGCTGGCAGCCCCGCCCATGTGGCTGGTTATGGCATTGGCCTGGGGGCTGTTGTGTTTGTGGCGCAATCGGGTCCGCAGCGCGAAAAATTGGATCATAAGTGTTTTAGGTGCATTGGTGGTTCTAACCTTTGTCCCCATTGCAAATCCACTTTTGGCCGTTTTGGAAAACCGCTTTGCGCAACCCGATGTTCAAAAAGTGGGCACAATCGTCATACTTGGCGGGTCGGACCAGCCTTCGGTGAGCCAAACTTGGAACCAACCCGCTTTGAACGCAGCTGGTGAACGCGTATTGGCGGGGTTGGCTATGGCCGCAGCCAACCCATCGGCCCGCGTGATATATTCAGGCCGCAATGACAGGCTGCTGGCACTGAACCCCCAATCGCATTTGGAAGCACAAATTTTTGCTTTGGGGAATTTGGATGCTGATAGGTTCATTCGCGAAAGCGCGTCCCGTTCCACATTCGAAAACGCGCAAAACACTGCGCCGCTTTTGGCCACCAAAGACATTCTGCTGGTGACAAGTGCTTGGCACATGCCCCGTGCGGTTGGCGTATTTTGTGCGGCAGGAATTACTGTACTGCCTTACCCAGTTGATTATCGCAGCGGTCGGGGCTTGTCTTTGGCGCCCCAGACAAGTCAAAACTTGGCCGACCTTTCAACTGCCGTTCATGAATACATTGGACTGGCAGCTTATTACCTAAGCGGTCGAACGACTGCATTGTTTCCAAAGGGATGCTGACATGGACATCGTCATTTTTCACAATCCGGCCTGCGGCACGTCCCGCAACGTTGTGCGTTTGGTTCAAGATGCGGGGTACACACCAACGGTGGTGGAATATTTGGAAACGGGATGGACCAAACCGCAGCTTCAAGCCCTATTTGCATCGGCTGGCCTGACGCCACGGGATGCGTTGCGCACCAGTAAGTCACCAGCGGAAGATTTGGGTTTGCTGGACCCATCTGTCCCCGATGACGCAGTGTTGGATGCCATGGTTGACCACCCGATCCTTGTGAATCGCCCTATTGTGGCGTGCCCCCAAGGGGTGAAATTGTGCCGCCCATCGGGCCAAGTTTTGGATCTTCTGCCCAACTGGCCAAACGCCCCATACCTGAAAGAAGACGGCGTTACCCAGATCATTGATGCCGATGGAAATCGTGTGGAAGGCGCATGAATTGGACACCCCTTTGGGTCGCTGATTTCCCAATTCCACCCCACGCTTTGGCCGCCATAGCCTGTATCATACTGGGGGCCGTCCAGTTCACGCTTCCCAAGGGCACCCCAGGTCACCGTGCCTTGGGGTGGGTATGGGTTATCTTGATGGCCAGTGTTGGCATCAGCGGCTTGTTCATTTGGGAAATTCAAATGGTAGGGCTGTTCAGCCCAATTCATTTGCTGAGCCTTTGGTTGTTGTACAGCTTGTACGGCGCTGTTCGGGATGCGCGAAAAGGGAACATCAAAGCCCACAAACGCAATATGATCACCACCTATGCATTGGCCTTGTGTATTACTGGGCTGTTTACGTTTTGGCCCGGGCGGATCATGCACCAAATTCTGTTTGGGTCTTAACTAATCGCAGTGCCTGTATCGTGGAACTTTCCAACTTTGCGTTTCGTAATTCCAATAGTGGCGGCACCCCTTTTTCTGGGCCGTTCTGAACAAAATTTGGGCTTCCCAAGGGGGCATTTCCGGCGGTACGGTTTTGCAACCAAGCAAAGGACTTCGCCATGACTGTCACCCAACTGCGCGCCAACATGGATCACTGGCAGGAACGTGTGGATATGGCGGCCGCGTTTCGGTGGACCGAACGCTTGAACATGCACGAAGCCGTGGCAAACCACTTCAGTTTGGCCGTGAATGAAAATGGAACCCAGTTCTTGATGAACCCCAACCAAATGCACTTCGCCAGGATCAAAGCCAGCGATCTGTTGCTTTTGGATGCCAATGATCCAAACGTCATGGACCAACCGGGCGCACCAGACCCCACGGCCTGGGGATTGCACGGATCACTGCACCGCCGCGTGCCCCATGCGCGTTGCGCCATGCATGTGCATTCCATCCACGCCACTGTCTTGGCCTGCTTGGCCGACAGCAGCCTGCCCCCCATTGATCAAAACACCGCAACATTCTTTGATCGATATGTGGTGGATGATGGCTTTTCTGGCTTGGCCTTTGAAGAAGAAGGCGAACGGTGCGCCGCGCAATTCCAAGACCCCAAGAAAAAGGTCATGATCATGGGCAACCACGGTGTCATGATAATCGGCGACAGCGTCGCTGACACGTTTAACCGCATGTATTATTTTGAGCGCGCCGCAGAAACATATATCCGCGCCCTTCAAACGGGTCAAAAATTGCGGGTGTTGTCCGATGCCATCGCAGAAAAAACCGCAAGCGAGCTTGATGATTATCCCGGCCAAGCAGACCGCCATTTGGCAGAACTGAAAGCGATCTTGGATGAAGAAGGCAGCACTTATGCCGGGTGACGATCATGTCGTGGTGGAAAACATCAACACCCCTGGCAAAACAGCCCGCGTGGGCCGCGCGAAATATGAAAACATGCGGGCGGCATATCTGCCTGTCCTGACATCTGATGCCCCAGGTCTGACCCATGATGAAGCCAAGGAATTGGTTAAGCCAAAATTGGATTCGGCCCTTTTCCCAGGCGGCAAAACATCCGGCTGGTGGATGAAGACCGTACAGCTTGATCTGGAAGCAAAGGGAATGGTTCAACGCTCCACCACAAAGCCATTACGTTTTAGGAAGCTGACCTGAAACTGCGTAAGATGCAGCGATAATCTGCACAGACCTGCCTTCATAAGGCACCATGAAAAACCGCATTCACTTTCTTTTTGTCGTGCTGCTCAGCATCGTGGTGGGCTTGGTTTTAATCGGTTCATTCTTGGGGGCGTGGCACCCTTTGGGGGACAGTTTGGCCGTCATCCGCATTCCTGTAGCGGTTTTTGGTTTGGTTTTGTTTTTGCGACCTAAGGTTTGGCGAAAACTGCTTTGGGTCCCGTGCTTGTCCGTATTTGTTTTAGGACTGCATGCGTTAGATCGTGTCGCTGACACGGGCGGTCCAGGCCCATACACATTGTACCAAAAGAACATGTTGTTTTCGAACACCCAGCAGATCGCACTTGCCCAAAATATCAAGGACAGCAGCGCAGATTTTGTGACGTTGCAAGAAGTGGTTTCAGACAACCAAGACATTTTGGAAATTTTGCGCGCGGCATATCCGTTCCAACATGTTTGTAATTTAAACGGATGGTCCGGCATTGCCGTGTTGTCCAAGCACCCAATCTTGGACGCACGCTGTTCTGAATGGCGCGCCTTTGCAGCAGCGCTGGTCAACACCCCAGATGGACCAGTATGGGTTGTGGGTTTGCATTTGTTCTGGCCATTTCCTAAGTGGCAGTCCCCCCAATTGGATCGCGTTCTTCCCAAATTGTCAGCCTTGAAAGGCCCAGTCATCTTGGGCGGTGACTTTAACATGCAGCCCGGCACCCGCGTTGAACGTGTGGTGCGGAACGCAACGCGCAGCACCGCCTTGCGCCCTGTCTTCACCACGTTGAATGTGGGTCGTACGGGCATCCCTGTTTCGATTGACCAAATCTTGGCCCCTTGCGGCAAGGTGGAACGCCGCCCAAAATTGGGATCTGATCACCACGGATTATTGGGCCATGTCGGATTCAACGAAGCAACATGCCGCGAATGAGGCTGAACGCCCCAAAACCGCGCTTACGCTGCGGGTATGACTGACAAACCGAAATCACCGCTTTGGAACTATCACCCCGATTTGCCGCTTGAAAATCCATCGATTTTCCAGTGGCCCCCTAACGGGCGGTTCCTAACCCATTGGGTCGCCAAAAATTGGCTGACGCTGTCCGAACGGGTGATGATGGTCATTCTGGCTGTGATATTGTTTTACACCGTTTACCCCAGCTTGGCGGACGCCCAGACGTGGGCTTTCGGCTGGGTGCTACAAACTTGGGCCGTGAACATGGTGCTGTGTTTTGCCATCGCTGGCGGGCTGCACTGGTTCTTTTATATGAAGAAAGGTCAAGGCAAGGCACTGCGGTTCAGCAACCGTGACCTGGCCCGCACCAACCGCAACTTCGATTTTGATGACCAAGTCAAAGACAACATGTTTTGGTCTATGACCAGCGGCGTTGCGCAATTGACCGCGTTTCAAGTGGTGGTGATGTGGCTGATGGCCAACGGGTATGCGCCCACCATCACCCTGGGCAGTCACCCGGTTTGGTTCATTGCGTGGTTGATGCTTCTGCCCATCTGGTCCGCGTTTCATTTTTATTGGGTGCACCGTTTGTTGCACGTGCCTTTCTTTTACAAACGCTTCCATCATCTGCACCATCGCAACATCGATCTGGGGCCCTGGTCAGGGTTTTCGATGCATCCAGTGGAACACTTTTTATATATCTCCAGCTTACTGGTGCATGTGGTGGTGGCCAGCCATCCGATCCATATCATTTTCCACGTGATATACCTGGGCCCGGGTGCTGCCATGACCCACACGGGATACGAAGATCTGTTGGTCAAAGACAAACGCCGCCTGGCGCTTGGCACCTTCTATCATACCCTGCACCACAAGTATTTTGAATGTAATTACGGCAACCAAGAAATGCCCTGGGACCGTTGGTTTGGAACATTTCACGATGGGTCAGAAGAAAGCACCCGCGAAACCAGGGACCGCAAAAGGCAGATGTACACATAGGCCACGATCATGCGATGATACATTCAAAGGAGAGATCACATGCGTTGGATCAGTTTTGTACTTTTTTGTATCTTCGCATCACCCGCAGCAGCGCAATCGGGGTCCGAACTTCAGCAAGAAGAAATTGACCCCATCGCTTGCGTGGTGGCGGTTTTTCATCTCCCGCGCACTGTCCGAAGCCACATGCAACTTCAGTGTTTGGCTTTGCCCTTGAAAGTCTGCACCAAGCGGGAAGCCGGTGCCCCCTGCTTGGACAAAAGCATGGACGCCATGCGGCGTTTTTATCAGGCCGCGCGGCCTTTGTTGCCCAATGAAATCGACGCCAAGGGATTCGCGAAAAAATCGTACCCGCGATATTTGGCCCGCGCGGACGAAGCATTTGGCACTGGCACCAATTGCAACGAAGCCACGGCCCTGGATACTGCGGTTTGCCAATATCAAACATTTATGTCGCAAACGATGAACCTGTTTTACGCGGTGCGACTGGCCGATATCGATCCGCAATCCATCGCGTATTAATCGATTAAGAAAGACTGCCAATGGCCCATGAATTCACCTCTGTCCGTCAAATTGTGGAACAGGGATATTGTGTCAGTTGCGGATTGTGCACGGCCTTTACAGGTGGTGCCGCAAAAATGGGGTACACAAAATCTGGCCAATATCGACCCGACGTGGATGCCATACCGCCCGACGCTGAAGCCAAAATTCTGACCCATTGCCCTGGCATCAATCTACAAGGTCCATGGGATGTGCCCTTGAAACAAATGCACCCCATTTGGGGTGAAATCCGCACCGTTTGCATGGGCTGGGCCAGCGATCCTGAAACGCGGCACCGATCATCTGCGGGTGGGGTTATGACCGCGCTCAACCGCTTTGCTTTGGAAAGTGGGCAGGCCGATTTTGTGCTTCAAGTCGCCGCTGACAAAGACGATGCGTTACATTCAAATCCGGTCATAATCCGCAACCCAGATGAACTGCTGACCGGGTCCCAATCGCGATATGCACCAGTGGCACCACTGGCCGCTATTTTGGATGCATTGGACACAGGAGAACGTTTCGTCGTGTCCTTGAAACCTTGCGATATCGCGGGCGTGCGTAACTTGCAAAAAACAGATGAACGCGCACGGGAACAAATCGTATTTACCCAAGCCATGTTCTGCGGCACCACCCCCAGCCGATCTGAAACAGAAAGCTTTTTTCACCGCCGCAATACCCGCCCAGAAGACCTTGTGCACATGCAGTGGCGCGGCAACGGCTGTCCCGGTAAAACCATGGGAACCCTGCCCGGCGGTATCGAAGTGGAAGGGCCGTATTCAGAATTATGGACCGACAAATGGAAAACGCAATTCCGTTGCAAAATCTGCCCTGACGCCATTGCGCTTCAGGCAGACATTGCCACCGGTGACATCTGGCCCGGTGGAATGCCAAAGGGTGAAACCCCTGGTGAAAACGCCATCATCAGCCACACCAAAGCTGGGGATGATATCCTTCACGCCGCGATTAAGGCCGGATACTTGTCGGTGACTGACCTAACCGTGGATGATGTGTCTGACAGCCAGCCCCACCACGTGGAACTGCGCCGCACCTTTGGCACCCGCGTCCAAGCCACCACAAATGCGGGTCACTGTGCCCCCAATTTCACAGACCTGAACGAACATACCTTGACCCACACGCTGGACGCGGATGAACGCCGCCGAAGCCACGCCGGAACCCAAACACGCGTCAAAGCAGGCCAGGGCGACGAATGCGTTGATTTTGACGGTTTCAGCTGACGCATACGACGCGTCTTTGTCGAATTTCAACCTGACTTGCAGTCGCCGCTGCCTAAGGTGCAAGTATACGAAAAAGGAACGACCATGCAGTACGGCTTGAACGAAGAACAAGAAATGATCGCCAGCACTGTGCGGGCCTTTGTCGAAAAAGAGATCTATCCACACGAAGAATTGGTGGAACGCACCGGCACAGTCCCGGCTGAAGTTGCCCAAGACATCAAACAAAAGACCATCGACCTGGGCTTTTATGCCTGCAACTTTCCCGAAAGTGTGGGCTGCGCAGGCCTGAACCACGTGGATTTTTCGTTGGTGGAAAGGGAATTGGGCCGGGGCTCTATGGCACTGAACCACTTCTTTGGCCGTCCGCAAAATATCCTCATGGCCTGTGAAGGCGAACAAATTGAACGCTATCTGATGCCTGCTGTGCGCGGCGAACGGATGGATGCATTGGCCATGACAGAACCCGGCGCGGGGTCCGACGTGCGCGGCATGAAATGTACCGCCGTGCGCGACGGTGGCGATTGGGTGGTGAACGGCACCAAACACTTCATCTCGGGCGCTGAACATGCAGATTTCATAATCGTCTTTATCGCCACAGGCGAAGACCAAACCCCGCGCGGCCCCAAAAAGCGCATCACCTGTTTCCTGGTGGACCGCGGGCACCCCGGCTTCACCATCCGCGATGGGTACAAATCCGTCAGCCACCGCGGCTATCAAAACATGATCCTGGAATTCGATGACTGTCGCTTGCCCGACGCCGCCGTGCTGGGGGTGGTGGACGGTGGGTTCGACGTCATGAACACATGGCTATACGCCACCCGTATCACTGTTGCGGCCATGTCCGTGGGTCGCGCACGCCGAGTATTTGACTACGCCCTGGATTATGCGGCCACCCGTGAACAGTTCGGTCAAAAGATCGGGAAATTCCAAGGCGTCAGTTTCCAAATCGCCGACATGATCACCGAAATCGACGCTGCAGATTTGTTAACCCTGGCCGCCGCCGACCGCCTGGACAAAGGCCTGCCCGCAAACCGCGAAATTGCATCTGCAAAACTCTATGCCTCCGAAATGCTGGCGCGCGTCACAGACACCGCAATCCAAGTCCACGGGGGCATGGGATTGATGGACGATTATCCCCTTGAACGATTCTGGCGGGACGCGCGGGTTGAACGGATTTGGGACGGCACCTCAGAAATTCAACGCCACATCATCAGCCGCGACCTGTTGCGGGCTTTGGGCGCTTGAGTATTTTTGGACAAAGAAAGCAAGGGTCCAGCCCCCCGTTGCCGCAACAGCGCGTGGGGGGCCTTTCTCCGTCACGGCCATCGGCGCTCCCGCCTGTCCCGCGCGATCAGGCTCATCGATTCAGATTAATAAATCCTTTCTTTGTCAAAATACACTCCCGCCGGAGGCACAAACGTCATTCCCGGATGGGAATGACAAACATCAAGAGGCGCGCAGCGCCGCAACGCAAATAGGCTCGTCATGGCTAATTTGACACGATTGCTGGCTCCGAAAACCATTGCCGTCGTCGGCGGTGGGGCGTGGTGTGCTTCGATCATTTCGGCCGCCAAACAGGTTGGATTCGAAGGCATTATCCTGCCCGTTCACCCAGCCGGAAAAACAATCGCTGGCCTGCAATCTATCACCAAGCTGGCGGATTTTCCTGGAACGATCGACGCTGCCTTTGTTGGTGTGAACCGGCTGGCCACATTGGACGTTGTGGCGCAATTACGTGCCCTGTCAGCAGGCGGAGCAATTTGCTTTGCCAGCGGCTTTTCGGAAGCCATGGCAGAAGACGACACGGGCGATGATTTACAAGCACAGCTGGTGGAAGCGGCGGGCGAGATGCCCATTTTGGGACCGAACTGCTATGGCTTCCTCAATGCATTGGATAAGGCGGGCATCTGGCCGGACCAACATGGACTGCAACCCGTGGATCGTGGTGTCGCGATCTTGACGCAGTCGTCCAACATTCTGATCAACCTGACCATGCAAATGCGCGGGCTGCCCATAGGGCAAGTGGTGGCTTGTGGAAACCAAGCCCAAACCACCCAGGCTGATATCGCCATGCACATGTTGGATGATACCCGCATCACTGCAATTGGGTTGCACATCGAAGGCTTCGGCGATTTGCGCAAATGGGAGGGCTTGGCCCAAAAAGCCCAAGACAGGGGCATCCCCCTTATTGCCTTGAAATCTGGCAAATCAGAAGGCGCGCAAGCCGCTGCGGTGTCCCACACGGCATCCCTGGCCGGAGGTGACGCCGCCGCGCAAGCATTCTTGGACAGACTTGGCATTCGTCGGGCGGCCAGTTTACCGGTTTTCCTGGAAGCTTTGAAATTGGCCCATGTCTTTGG
>JAHDCP010000019.1:0-6329 GCA_020629775.1 Planktomarina sp. | reverse complement strand
CCCCGGGGGGACATTTGTGATGCCTCTGATTGGGATATCGCAACACGCGCCGCCATTGCGGCCGCACAAACCACCGGCACCAATTATGCCGTGGTGACGACTTTGCCTGAACTTCTGCCAGAAGACACAGCGCGCCATTTGATGAAGCATGGGTTGGTGCCATTGCACGGGTTGGACCATTCGATCGCGGCGCTGGATATTATGACCCAACCGCAGATCGTAGATACCACACCCGTTCTTTTGCCCGGGCCAGAACGCGCTGCACAAACACTCAGCGAATATGCTGCAAAAACAGCTTTGGCGAAATTTGGGGTGCCCGTTCCGACCTCCAGAATCAGCACATCGCCAGGTGAAGCCGCAGAATGCGCCGCCCCAGTCGGGTTTCCCGTTGCGCTTAAGGTTATGGGCTTGGCCCACAAAACAGGGGCAAACGGGTTGGCCTTGAACTTGCATGACGCAGATGCAGTTGTTGACGCAGCACAGAATTTGGCCCCTGGCGATATTTTGGTGGAAGCCATGGTCACTGATACGGTTGCCGAAGTTTTGCTTGGCGTAACGCGCGACCCGGCCCATGGGTTTATGTTGACCCTTGGGTTCGGCGGCACGCTAACGGAAGTTTTAGCCGACACCCAAAATCTGCTGCTGCCCACCAATCGCCGCGCTGTGGAACAAGCGTTGGGTCGGTTGCGCATGGCCCCGATTTTGCAGGGATATCGTGGTAAGCCGGGGGTAGATATGACATCCCTATTGGACACGGTGATGGCCGTGCAGGACTTTGTAATCACCCACGCCCATCAGGTAGAGGAAGTGGAGATCAACCCACTGATGTGCTCACCGCATCGCACAATCGCAGCAGACGCATTGATAAGGATGACACCATGACCGACAGCCCCGTCAAAACCCGCCGCGACGGCGCGATATTGGAAGTAACGTTGGACCGCCCAAAAGCGAATGCCATTGATTTAGCCACTTCCAAAATATTGGGGGACACCTTTGCTGCGTTTCGCGATGATCCGGAATTGCGTGTAGCCATTATCACCGGGGCCGGTGAAAAATTCTTTTGTCCCGGTTGGGATTTGAAAGCGGCCGCCGATGGTGATGCCGTAGATGGCGACTACGGCGTCGGAGGATTCGGTGGTTTGCAAGAACTGCGGGATTTGAACAAACCAGTCATCGCAGCGGTGAATGGCATTTGTTGTGGCGGTGGGCTGGAATGGGCGCTGTCTGCGGACATTATTCTGGCGGCAGATCACGCCAGTTTTGCCCTTCCAGAAATTCGGTCTGGAACAGTGGCCGATGCCGCCAGTGTCAAAGTGCCCAAGCGCATTCCGTACCACATTGCGATGGAATTGCTGCTGACGGGCCGGTGGTTCGATGTGGATGAAGCTAAGGGTTGGGGACTTGTGAACCATTCTTACCCCGCAGATCAGTTGATGGCCGAAGCGTGGGATTTGGCGCGCCTTTTGGCCAGTGGGCCACCGCTTGTGTATGCTGCCATCAAAGAAATCGTGCGCGATGCGGAAGACAGCAAATTCCAAGACGCCATGAACAGGATCACCGGGCGGCACTTACGATCTGTGGACGTGCTGTATGCATCAGAAGACCAGTTGGAAGGGGCCAAGGCTTTTTCTGAAAAGCGCGACCCTGTTTGGAAAGGCAAGTAACCCAAGGGTGGCGCTGCGCGCCCTTTGATGTTGGTCATCCCCATCCGGGGATGACGACTGCCTGCGGCGCGAGTATTTTTGAACAAAGAAAGTCAAGTTTTTTGGAATTGCACCATCAAGCCCAGATCATCCGCATGGGACCCTTTGGATCCTGCTGCATATAGCCTGAATTCAGCCGTGCTGAGGTTTGAAATCTGGTTCGTCAGCGCGGTGAGTTTTGTATCAAACCCTTGTGCTGTGAAATGTTCGGTGTGGACTGATAACACCAACCACGCCCCAGATTTGGCCACGCGCAACAGCTCATCCAATGCATCTGGGCCAACATGGCCATGGGTGAACGTGCCCGCGCTTACAATGCCGTCATAGGTTTCGTCTTCTGCATCCAGTGTTGCCAGCACGTCCCCTTCAAACAGCCGATCGTAGATGTCTTTAAGCGCCGCTTCTGCCAGCATTTCAGGGGCAATGTCGGTGCCATCAACATGATCAACTTTCAGGGCAGCCAACGCTTCCCCCACCAGCCCCGTACCGGCCCCCACGTCCAGAACGCGGCCAGTGCCACCTGCGCTGACAAATGCAGAAGCCACTGCTTGCGGCGACACATATTGATAAGCTTCCGCAAATGTTGCGTCGTAAGTGGAAGCCCAATCGGCATAGAGGCGTTTGCTGTCTTCGGGGGTTTTTAGCGCGTAGGCGCCTTCAAGGTTTTTCATGGGGTTTTGATACACGGTAAATGCCCCTATGTCAGCGCCATGACACGTACACTTCTTTCCATCGGGCATGGATATTCGGCCCGCGCTTTGACATCGCTTTTGCTGGCGGATGGTTGGCGCGTTGTTGGCACCACGCGCAGCGACGCCAAAGCAGCGGAGTTGGCGGCCTTGGACGTAGAACCCATTGTGTGGCCCAGTGCTGATTTGCAACCTGCATTGTCTTCGGCCAGCCATGTTTTGATGTCGGCCGCACCCAGCGATGATGGGGATCCATTCTTGAATGCGGTTGATCTGACGGGCCACGATTTTGATTGGGTGGGGTATTTATCCACCACGGGGGTTTATGGCGACCACCAAGGTGGATGGGTTGATGAAACCACGCCGCTGACCCCAAGCACAAAACGTGGTCAATTGCGCGTTAGGGCGGAAGCGCAGTGGTCAGCGTTAGGCTTACCTTTGCATATCTTCCGCCTGGCAGGGATTTACGGTCCCGGTCGTGGACCCTTTTCGAAAGTCCGTGCAGGCACGGCTCGCCGCATCATCAAGCCCAACCAGATTTTCAGCCGCATACACGTGGCAGACATTGCCCAAGTGGTGAAGGCCAGCATCGACCAACCCAACCCAGGCGCAATCTACAATCTGTGCGATAACGACCCCGCCCCACCAGAAGATGTGATTGGCCACGCGGCAGAATTGCTAAAGTTGCCCATTCCCCCATCCGAAGATTTTACTACCGCTGAAATGACCCCCATGGCCCGCAGTTTTTACGCCGAAAGCAAACGCGTGAAAAATGACCGGATTCAAGACGAGTTAGGGGTGACGTTAATTTATCCCGATTATAGAAGTGGCCTTGCCGATTTGTTACGCCAGGAGGACCATGATGCGGGCCAAGCTTGAAGAATTTCTGCTGCGCGATCGGGTGCGGTATTCCATCCTGGGTGTGATCATTTTCAACGCCATTTTGCTTGGTTTGGAAACATCCCCCACCATCATGGCAACCTGGGGCCCAACGATCAAATTCTTGGACAGCGTATGTCTGGTGATTTTCGTTGTGGAGATTGGGTTAAAACTGGTGGCATTTGGCCCGCGGTTTTTCCGTGACGGGTGGAATATCTTTGATTTCTTGATTGTGGCCATTGCGTTGTTGCCGGCAACCCAAGGTTTGGCTGTGCTGCGCGCCATGCGGGTCTTGCGGGTGTTCCGCGTATTGAACGCCGCCCCCAGCTTGCGCCGCGTGGTGGAAGGGTTTGTCACCGCCTTGCCCGGCATGGCCAGCGTGTTCTTGTTGATGGCCATCATATTTTACATAGGGGCGGTCATGGCCACCAAACTGTTTGGGGATGCGTTCCCAGATTGGTTCGGCACTTTGGGGCGTTCAGGGTATTCGTTGTTCCAGGTTATGACGTTGGAAAGTTGGTCCATGGGGATCGCACGGCCGGTGATGGCGGAATACCCCTATGCCTGGGCCTTTTTTGTCCCATTCATCATGGTCACCACATTTGCGGTGGTGAACTTGCTGGTGGGTCTGATCGTGAATTCCATGCAAGACGCCCACCAAGAAGAAGGCAACGCCGCCACCGATGAGTACCGAATGGCTGTTTTGGAACGGTTGGTGGCAATCGAAAAGCGGTTAGATGACGCGGCGCACCACCCTGGCGATGGCGGCAAAGGCCAGAAGTAAAACCAAGGCCACCGCGATGTTCGTGCCGTAAAAACCGGCACGATCTGCCAGTTCAAGATTGTTCAAAAAGCGGTACGGCAAACCAGATGTGACAGCCCCCAAGGGTTCCGCATTGAACCGTTGCACCAGGGTTTCTGTCCAAACAACATAGGCTGCCACAATGCCCACCAACCAGATGGCGCCAGACCACAGCCGGCGGAATACGCGGTTGATGAATACGGCATCAATCCACATCAACAATGGTCCAAACCCGTGCATGTAAAATTCGCGCACGGGATCCCCCAATTGGCCATTGGGGGTCACGGACATGGGGTCCGCGAAATACAAACGCCAGTACAAGAAAACCACCATGGCATTTACCACCGCCGTTGCAGACACGAGCGCATCAAACCGTTGGTCGGACTTGCCGTAAGATATCATCAGAACGCGGCCCGCCACGAAAAGGGACAAGGTCAACGCCCAAATGGTGAGATACCGAAACGGCCCTCCGAAATCCCAGCTGGAGGTCAAAACGCTGTGAGTAAAGAAACCCGCAGCGGCTAGGAAAACAGCCCAGCGGAAAGTTTTTATTGGTGCAGTGTGTTCCATGGCACAGGATCAGCACGCGAAAAGCCCCAGGTCAAACAGTATCCAAGGTCAACTTTGTTGATTTGTTCATGCCTTCTGGGTTAGCTGGCCTGACGCATCACGGAGGAAGCAATGCGATTTTTACTAGCTTTTATGTTTACGATTGGCTTTGCAGCCAGCGCCAGCGCCTGCACGTTGCAAGGGGTTTCTGGGGCAAATGAACAGATCAATCCCAAAAAGATTAATGTCGCCAAGATGTCCCAGGTGATCACGGCCTATACCAATTTGGCCCGGTGCCAAAAACGCCGTAAACCGCTGGCGTATTCCAAAGCTTTAACCAAAGCGGCAGATGGCCACGCGAAATGGATGGGCAAGAACGGCAAGCTGACCCACACATCCACCAAAGCGGGGCACAAAGATTTGCGGTCTCGGTTCAAAAAGGCGCGTGTTAAGTTCCGCACCGGCGCTGAAAACATTGCCCAAACTGCACGCCTCACCATCCCCCCGGGGGAAACGTTCCGCATCTTGGATGCAGGCAATTGCAAATTCCAACGCAAAAATGGCCAACCCATTGTGCCCCACACTTATGACAGTTTGGGCAAAGAATTGGTGCGCTTGTGGGTCAAATCCAAAGGCCACAACAAGAATTTGATGGACCGCAAATTCAACAACATGGGGGCCGCCGTCGGGTATGACGCCAAAGGCCCTTACTGCGGCGCGTTTTATGCCGTGCAAGTCTTTTCAGACTAAATCAAATCAACTGCGCTTGGCGTGCGTCTTTATGGATGCCACGCCAAGTGTATCCAAAACTTTGGCTTCAATATCAGCGGCGTTCAACCCAGCCACGGCATACATGTCCGCGGGGCTGGCTTGATCAATAAAGATATCCGGCAAAACCATGGACCGGTACTTTAGCCCGGTATCGAACACCCCTTCATCCGCCAGCAGTTGGGCAACATGGCTGCCGAAACCGCCAATGGCACCTTCTTCAATGGTGATCAGTGCTTCGTGGTTTGCGGCCAAATCCAAGATCAAATCCCGGTCCAGCGGTTTGGCAAACCGGGCATCTGCGATCGTTGGCGTAATGCCCTTGGCGGCCAAATCATCGGCGGCTTTTTGAACTTCTGACAGACGCGTTCCAAAAGACAAGATTGCCACGCGGCTGCCGGTTTGAACAACGCGGCCCTTCCCAATTTCCAATGGTTTGGCGTCTTCTGGCAAATCACAGCCCACGCCTTCGCCGCGTGGAAACCGGAACGCGATGGGCCCGTCGTCATGGGCCACGGCCGTGGCCACCATGCGGCACAGCTCAGCTTCATCGGCGGCGGCCATCACCACCATGCCGGGCAAGTTGGCCAAGAAGGCCACATCAAACGCGCCCGCATGGGTGGCCCCGTCGGCCCCCACCAGCCCAGCACGATCGATGGCAAACCGTACCGGCAACCGTTGAATGGCCACATCATGCACCACTTGGTCATAACCGCGCTGCAAGAACGTGGAATACATGGCACAAAACGGTTTCATGCCCCCTGCCGCCAAAGCAGCACTGAAGGTCACCCCGTGTTGTTCCGCGATGCCCACATCAAAGCAGCGGCTTGGATACCGTTCCGCAAACAAGTTCAGGCCCGTTCCATCAGGCATGGCAGCTGTCACGGCGCACACTTTGTCGTCCTTGGCGGCATGGTCCAACAACGCCTTGGCAAACAC
>JAHDCP010000118.1:3244-6177 GCA_020629775.1 Planktomarina sp. | reverse complement strand
TCAAAACCGCAGACACCAGCCCCGAAGAATTGGCGGAACTGATGGTGGGGCGCAAGGTGTTGCTGCGCGTGGACAAAGTGCCCGCCCAGCCGGGCGCGCCAATCTTGGAAGTTGAAAACCTGAACGTCGTGGACGATGCGGGCGTGCACCGGGTCAAAGATGTGTCTTTGACCGTGCGGGCAGGCGAAGTGTTGGGGATTGCCGGTGTTGCGGGCAACGGTCAGTCCGAATTGTTGGAAGTGCTGGGGGGATATCAATCCGCCACCGGTACGATCAAAGTGAATGGCACGGATTTGGATTTGACGGGCAAGTTCAGCGACGGGCAATCGCGCCGCGCGCGCGGCATTGCCCACGTGCCCGAAGACCGCCAACGCGAAGGTCTGATCATGGATTTCCATGCTTGGGAAAACGTGGCCTTTGGATACCACCATGATGGCGCGTATCAGGCCAACGGGTTGTTGATGAACAACGCGGCCATCAAAGCCGACACAGAAGCCAAAATGGGCCGCTTCGATGTGCGCCCCCCGAACCCAAACCTGAACGCCAAGAATTTTTCCGGCGGCAATCAGCAGAAAATCGTTCTGGCGCGCGAAATTGAACGCAACCCAGACCTGTTGTTGGTGGGCCAACCCACACGGGGCGTGGACATCGGGGCCATCGAATTCATTCACCAGCAAATCATCGCCCTGCGCGATCAGGGCAAAGCGATCTTGCTGGTGAGTGTTGAATTGGAAGAAATTCTGTCTTTGTCAGACCGCATCGCCGTCATGTTCGATGGGGTCATTATGGGCGAACGCTTGCCAAGCGACACCGACGAACGCGAACTGGGCCTGCTGATGGCAGGCATGAACGGGAGTGCCGCGTGATGAAACCGATCCCCCGCTGGGCAGATGTTATGTTGATCCCGCTGGTCAGTGTTTTGCTGGCCGCACTGTGTGCTGCACTGTTGGTGTTGGCCATCGATGAAAACCCGATCGAAGCCATGAAGCTGATGATCGACGGCACCTTGTTCCGGTCTGCGGGCTGGGGGTTCATGCTGTATTACACCACGAACTTCATCTTCACCGGATTGGCGGTGTCCATCGCGTTTCATGCAGCATTGTTCAACATCGGCGGTGAAGGCCAGGCGATGTTGGGGGGCTTGGGTGTTGCGTTGGTGTGCTTGTTCATTCCTTGGCCGCACTGGACCCTGGCCATTATCGGCGCCTCGGTCGGGGCCATGGTGTTTGGCGCGATTTGGGCCGCTATTCCTGCATATCTGCAGGCAAAACGCGGCAGTCACATCGTGATCACCACGATCATGTTCAACTTTATCGCGGCGGCTTTGCTGAACTATCTGTTGGTGAACACCCTCAAACCCGTGGGGTCCATGGATCCGGCCACGGCGTCTTTCCCTGCGGGCACCCATCTGCCCACGTTCCAGGACATGGCGGCCTTGGTGGGGTTTGAAGGCATGTTCCGGGGTTCCCCCGCAAACGTCAGTTTCTTTTTGGCCATCGTGGCGTGTTTCGTGATTTGGGCCCTGATCTGGCGCACACGGTTGGGGTATCAAATCCGGGCGCTGGGCCATTCGCCATCGGCCGCGCAATACGCAGGGATTTCGCCCGCAAAGATCATCGTCATCACCATGCTGATTTCCGGTGGCCTGGCGGGCATGATGGCCGTGAACACCACCCAAGGTGAAGCGGAACGGTTGATCTTGAACTTCACCGAAGGGGCAGGGTTCCTTGGCATCGCCGTGGCTTTGATGGGGCGCAGTCACCCGTTCGGGGTGTTCTTAGCGGCCTTGCTGTTTGGGTTCTTGTTCCAAGGCGGCGCGGAACTGGGGTTCTGGACGTCCATCCCCCGTGAATTGATTTTGGTGATCCAGGCTTTGGTGATCTTGTTCGTCGGTGCGTTGGATAACATGGTGCGGATGATGGTGGGCCAAGTCTTCCACACGCTCGGATATCGGAGGGCATAATGGACTTTCTGACGATCCTGCAAATTTTTGACAGCTCGCTCCGGCTATCGACACCTTTGCTTTTGGCCTGCTTGGCCGGGCTGGTGTCTGAACGCGCGGGCATTTTTGATATCGGCCTGGAGGGCAAAATGCTGGCAGCGGCGTTTTTGTCTGCGGCGGTGGCGGCCATCACCGGGTCCGTGTGGCTGGGACTGTTGGCGGGCGTTGGCGCATCGGTGGCCATGTCTTTGATCCATGGGCTTGCCTCCATCACGTTCCGCGGAAACCAGATCATTTCTGGCGTGGCGATCAATTTCTTGGCTGCCGGGTTAACCGTGGTCATCAGTCAAGATTGGTTCAAACAGGGCGGGCGCACCCCGCAGTTGCAAGGCAACGCACGGTTCGAGCCGATCGATTTTCCAGGCGCGGTGGGCAGCCGGGACATGGATGGGGTTGGCCTGTTGGGGCAGCTGTATTCCGAACTTTTGTCCGGTCATACGATTTTGGTGTATGCCTCCTTTGGCATTGTGGCGCTGACCTGGTGGGTGTTGTTCCGCACGCGGTACGGTCTGCGGTTGCGGGCCGTGGGGGAAAACCCGGCGGCGGTGGACACTGCGGGCATTTCCGTGGTGTGGCTGCGGTATTCAGCAGTGTTAATCTGCGGCGTGCTGTGCGGCATCGCGGGGGCGTATCTGGCCACCGCATTGCAAGCGGGCTTTGTCAAAGACATGACGGCGGGGCGGGGCTTCATTGCCCTTGCAGCGCTGATCTTTGCCAAATGGCGGCCCGTGCAAGCGATGTATGCCTGCCTGTTGTTCGGCTTCCTGCAAGCACTTGCCTTGCGCCCTGACGTGATCGAAGCGGCCATCGGCATGAAGGTGCAAGTCCAACTTCTGGACGCCCTGCCTTATATCCTGACAGTGGTGATTTTGGCGGGCCTGGTGGGCAAAGCTGATCCCCCCAAAGCGGGTGGCCAGCCGTATGTCAAAGA
>JAHDCP010000118.1:0-3144 GCA_020629775.1 Planktomarina sp. | reverse complement strand
GCGGCCATGGTTAAAAAATCTTGGCCCGCCGCGTCTGGTTTGGAAAATTTTTCCAACACATCCCCTTCGGCATCGGCGTTCACTGTGGCGCCGGGGGTGCTTGCGTACCGGTCTTCTTGCACCTGACGGGCCGCAGCAATGCGGGCGGCGATGGTGGCGGAACTTTCGCCCGATGATGGCAAGTTCAAATCGCTGAACGCCACCGGGGGCACATCCACCCGCAAATCAAACCGGTCCATCAACGGCCCGGATATGCGCCCCAGATAATCTTCGCCGCAGTACGGCACCTTGGCACAGGCTTTGTCGGCTTCGGCCATGTATCCGCATTTGCACGGGTTCGCGGCGGCGATCAGCAGGAACTTGCACGGATACCGCACATGGGCATTGGCGCGGGCCACCACCACTTCGCCGGTTTCAATCGGCTGGCGCAAGGTTTCCAGGGTTTGCCGCGCGAATTCGGGGAATTCATCCATGAACAACACGCCGTTGTGGGCCAGGGATATTTCGCCCGGACCCGCCCGCCTTCCGCCCCCCACAATGGCCGCCATGGACGATGTGTGGTGCGGTTCACGAAACGGGCGTTCACGCGAAATGCCCCCCTGTTCCAACAATCCAGACAACGAATGAATCATGGATGTTTCCAACGCTTCGCCCGCCGTCAGGGGTGGCAAAATGCCGGGAATGCGCGCCGCCAGCATGGACTTTCCAGACCCGGGCGATCCCACCAACAACGTGTGGTGGCGCCCGGCGGCGGCGATTTCCAGGGCGCGTTTGGCGCGTTCTTGGCCCTTCACTTCGGCCATGTCTTTGGCAAAGCTGGGGCGGGTGACTTGGCCCGGGGTCGCGGGCGGCAGCACCGTTTCCCCGGTGAAATGGCGCAGCACACTGGCCAAATCGGGGGCTGCAATCACCTCTGTCGCGTCCACCCAAGCCGCTTCCGCCCCGCAGTCCAGGGGGCACACCAAACGGCGGCCGTCTTCGGCAGCGGCCAGGGCGGCGGGCAGACACCCCATCACGGGGATCAGCTTTGCGTCCAAGGACAATTCCCCCAACACCACAGACCTTCGCGCCTCGTCCTCGGGCACCAAGCCCAGGGCGGCCAGAACGGCCAGGGCGATGGGCAAATCAAAATGGCTGCCGTCTTTGGGCATATCGGCAGGCGACAGGTTCAGCGTGATCCGCTTGGCCGGCAATGCGATGGACATGGCCGACAAAGCGGACCGCACGCGTTCCTTGGCCTCCGTCACGGATTTGTTGGGCAGGCCCACAATGTTGAACGCAGGCAGGCCGGGGGCCACGGCGCATTGCACCTCCACCAGCTTGGCATCTACCCCTTCGAACGCCACTGAATACGTCACCGCCACCATCTTTTGGTCCCCCATGCTGCGTTGGGGAAAGGTTAACGATGGTTTGGTTTATGAATGGTAAATGGGCGGGGTTCTGTACGAAACGCACCAAGGGGGAGACACCCCCACGATTTTCGGGTCGGGGGTGAGGCGTGATTAAGGTTTTAGTTTATCTTTTGTTCATTTGTTCTGAAGTCGAAAGGTTCGAGGACTTCGACAATACCAGCACCCTCCCTTCTGTCAGTTACTCCAAGAGTTTTGTGATAGGTGCTTGTAATCAACCATTTGTCACCAAAGACATCCTCGTAGACAACAGAAAGATCGATGTTAACAGTGACATGATTTTTCACTCGAATTACTTCCCTGGTGGCTCCTTCGAGGAAATCTTTAGGTTTGAAGTAAAGTGGGGTGAATCCTAGGTTTTTCGTAGTTTGACCGATACCGAGGGCGGGGCTGGCAATAACGAAATAGGATTGTTTGGTTTTACAAATTGTGTACCCGCCACTGTCCAAAGAAAACTTGCAAGCGAAGAGGATATTCCTGGCGGGCGAATTTCCCATATTAGTGAACTCAGGCCTGACACAGAAACCGATTCCATCATCGCTTTTCAATGTCACAAGCCCATCGCCAAACCAATGGAATTTAAATTCTTTAATTCGCAAGTAAGCCTTTGTTTGAAATTTGCCGATCTCTTTGGAATCTTTCGCCATACTTTGTGTGGCAAGCAAAGTGCGCCAAACGTAGTACACACCAAAGGCAGTGACTACAGTCATCAAAACGGTGGCGATCAGCATCAACAGCGCCCAGCGGGCCATATTCCTCTGGGCTTTCAAATCGCTTTCGGCACGTTCATGTTGATTGGTGGCCTCTATAACATCAATAATGCATTTCGTTTGGGCAGCGCCGTTGAGCCTAGCGCAGGTGCTATTTATCTCGTCGCTAGCATGTTTGGCGTAGGTATCGGAATTGGCCTGATACTCACCGGCTTGTTCCCCTAAGCCAAACCCCAAAATATAACCGCCAATAGCAAACGAAATTATCAGAATTAGGCCAGCCGCAATTCCGTGACGCCAAGTGAAATCATGCATTGAATAAAAAACGCCGCTGAAAATTTACCACGGGACAATTTATTGCGGATATCCACTTCTTTTTCACCGATTCTTTCAGCCAAATCGGAATAGGTAACGCCAGCCCTCTTTAATTCAGCCTGTAGTATGTTTGCCGCTTTGGTTTCTAAATTTCCATAAACTGCGGCCAGGCCCCGGGGTCCGCCACTGTTTTGTCCCGGCAAAACGCGTTGCAAAAGCCGAACACCCGGCCGTCCAGTTCCAAGAAATGGGTCACGGGCAGATCGGAATAGGGGCAGGTATCGTTGACGGATGGTCCGGCGTCCACCGCCTCCGCTTCTAGGCGCTTGGGCCCGGGCCAGGGGGTTTCCGCCAGCCCCAAACGGTATGGGCGCGGGGTGTATGATTTGGTCCGCCCCATGGCGCGCCATTGGCGGAACAGGGGGGCCGCCAGGTGGCGGTCTACGTATGCTTGGCACTGGGGATCCAGGGCGATGCCGTGTCCGGCAAATCGCGCGGCGATGGGGGCGTAAAACACATCGGCGATGGAATAATCGCCAAACAGCCAAGTGTCTGACCCGGATTTTTCAAATGCCACGCGCCACAGGGCTTGGATGCGGTCCACATCGGCCTGCACGGCGGCGGATGGTTCAAACCCCGCCCAGGCGTGTTCCAAGTTCATGGCGCAATCGGTGCGCAAGGGGCCAAAGCCCGCGTGCATTTCTGCGGTG
>JAHDCP010000018.1:24675-35018 GCA_020629775.1 Planktomarina sp. | reverse complement strand
AGATGCAGGCACAAAGTATTTCTCATATTTTCACCCTATTTCTTGACTCAAATTATAACTCACAATCACCCGGTTTGGACCTGTCACGCTTTTGCGCCGCCCCAAGTGCGCGTTTAAGCCACCTTCGGTTCGAAAGCGAAAGGTCCAGACACATTCCTTCACATCGTTGACCGGCGGTCCGGTCGGGTCAATGGTGCCGTATCAGTTTCAATACGGCAAGGTCAGGCCCTGTGCATCGGGGCTTTCGAAGAAGGATGTACACTGTTCGATGAACAGTTGAAGCAATCTGCGTTTCGGGCCGGGGGCAAAACCCAGTGACAGGGTCACGCCGTGGGTGCTGTTTTCCACGGGGATGCAACGTAACGCCCCACCGGCATAGGCGGGGGTGTCGCCAGGGCGCATGTTCAGCAAGGACACGCCTGTGCCCACGGCCACCAATGACCGTATCATTTCCGTGGAATTTGCCATGGCTACGATGCGGTAATCTTCACCGCCTTGGTCCAACAAATCCAAGTAATAGGCTTGGGCGGCCGGGCGGTTCAGCAGCACCAGCGGTTCTTGGCGGATCTGGGAAATAGACACCGCGGGGCCTTGGTGGGCGAAGGGGTGGTCTGCAGGGCACAGACAAAATGTGGGGGCAAACAACAGCGGTTGCGTGGCGATTTGCGGGTTGGGCAGTTCTTCCACGAAAAGGATCGCGTCGAATTGGCCGCTGCGCAAACCACTTTGCACCGATGTGTTGTCCCCATCAAAAAAGGACAAAGTGATTTCGGGGTGGGCGGCGCGCAGCTGTGCAGTAATTTGCGGCAAGAACGCGGGCGCGATGGGCGCGTTGTACCCCACGGTTAAGGTGCCCGACAGCCCGGTTTGCAGGTTGGACACATCCGCCAACATGGCGTCATAGCGTTCCAGAAGATCATCAATGCGCCGCGCCACATCGCGGCCTGCCAAAGTGGGGAAAATCCCCTTGGACCGCGCACGGGTGGCCAAGGTCACCCCAAAGGCTGTTTCGGCATGCCCCAGGGCGGTGGCAATGGCGGAAGGGGCCACATTCATGGCTTCGGCAGCAGCGGTGATGCTGCCCAAATCCATGGCGGCTTGAACGTACCGCATGGCACGCAGGGAAAGGGACATGGGTATAACCTCTGAATTTCAATCTTTATATATCAGATTAAACTGTTTTTCAAAGGAAGTGGTTTTTGCCAAGGTGTGCCGAATGTTTTCACCAAGGAGGCTGGGCCATGAAATCGCGCACCAAAGTTGCTGTAATCGGGGGCGGAATCGCCGGGTGTTCCACGCTCTACCATTTGACCCAAGAAGGCTGGTCAGACGTGGTGTTGATCGAACGGGACGAGCTGACGTCCGGCACCACCTGGCATTCTGCAGCGCAGGTGACAAATTTTGGCATGAACCAAACCATGGTGGGCCTGAAAAGCCATTCTATTGCGCTGTACAAAAAGCTGCGCGATGATCCAGAATACCCGGTGGGCTACCATCACGGCGATGGCGGCATTCGGTTGGCCAACACCGAAGAACAGATGCAAGCGTATCGCCATTTTTCGTCCATGGCGCGCGGCATGGGTGTAGAGTTTGAGGTGATCGACGCCGAAGAATGCGCCCGCCGGCATCCGTTGATTTCCACAGAAAACCTTTTGGGCGGTTTGTGGGACGGTGAAGACGGGGACATTGATCCAGCCCAATTGTGCCAAGCTTTGGCGTTTCATGCCCGTAAAGCCGGGGCGGAAGTGTATCGCAACACCGCCGTCACAGCCATGACCCAGCACAAAGATGACACCTGGACGGTCCACACCACCCAAGGCGATATCGATGCGGATATTGTCGTGAACGCCTGTGGGTACCGGGTCAACGAAGTGGGGGGCATGATGGGCGTGCATCACCCAGTGGCGTCCATGGAACACCAGTATTTTGTCACCGAAGACATTCCTGCCATTGCCGAAGCGGGACACCGGATGCCACTGCTGCGATGCCCCATCAGTGACTATTATTCCCGCCAAGAAAAGGGCGGCTTGTTGGTGGGGTTTTACGAACAAGATTGCAAAACATGGGGCATGGACGGGATCAGCCCCGGCTTTTCAAACGATCTGTGCCCGGATGATTTGGACCGCGTGATGGATGTTTTGGAAGGGGCGTTTGCGCGCATGCCCGCCCTGGCTGAAACCGGGATCAAACGCATCGTGAATGGTCCGATCACATATACCATTGATGGTGCCCCGCTGGTGGGGCCCATCCCGGGCAAGCGCAATGCGTTCTGCATCATTGGATTGCGGGCCGGTTTGGGGGAAGGGGGCGGCCACGGCTGGCTGCTGGCCCAACAAATTGTCCACGGCGAAGCGTGTTACGACACGTGGTGCCTGGATCCGCGCCGGTTCACGGGGCACACCAATGTGGAACTGACATCGCTGAAGGCAATCGAAGATTACCAAAACGAATTCCGGTTCCATTACCCCCATGAACATCGCCCTGCAGGACGCCCGGCCAAAACAACGCCGTTGACGCCCATACTGGCAGCCGAAGGGGCTGAATTTACCGTGGTGAACGGTTGGGAACGCGTGGATTACATAAAGCCATCTGCGGATTTCCACCCTTCGCTTTCTTTCAACTTTGATGAAGCCTTTGATGTTGTGGCCGCGGACGTAAAGAACGTCCAAGACAACGTGGGTCTGTGTGAAGTGAACGGGTTCAACCGGTTCGAGATCACAGGCCAAGACCGCCACAGTTTCTTGGACCGCATGTTCTGCGGTGTCGTGACCAAACGGGCCGGGCGTGTGGGGTTGGGCTATCTTTTGAACCACCATGGTATGATCAAGGGGGAGGCCACGGTGACAAACCTGCCTGCCAGTGATCGCGGCCCGGACCGGGTGTGGTACGGATCGGCGGCAGCCAGCGAATTTCACGACATGGATTGGTTGACCAGCAATATTTCGGACAATGAAGATGTGCAGATCAAAAGCCTGACCAACGATCAAACTATCCTCGTGTTGGCGGGTCCCAAGGCGCGGGCGGTTCTGTCTGCCTGTGCGCGCGGCGATTGGTCGAAGGACGCGTTTCCCTGGCTCAGCGCGCGGGAATGTTTCATCGGGTTTGCGCCGGCCACGGTTCTGGGGGTCAGCTTTTCTGGGGAATTGGCCTATGAAATTCACGTGCCGAATGCATCGCTTTACGCAGCATACCTTGCCTTGCGCGAAGCGGGCAAAGCCCACGGCATGAAAATATTTGGCGCCCGGGCTGTGGAATCCATGCGCATGGAAATGGGCTTCTTACACTGGAAGGCGGATCTGATTACCGAATTTGATCCGTTTGAAACCGGGCTGGACCGGTTTGTAAAAATGGACAAAGGGGACTTTGTCGGGCGAGACGCATTGGTGAAACGCCAAGCAGAAGGTTTGCGCCAAAAACTGGTGACCTTGAAAGTGGATGCAACCCACGCCCCGGCCCATCCAGGAGCATCTGTGATGCAAGGGGACGCTGTGGTGGGCACCGTGACGTCGGGGGATTGGGGCCACCGTGTGGGGATGAACTTGGCCTATGCCTTTGTGAACCCGGACCTGGGTGAACCTGGCACGCAGATTAAGTTGGATCTGTGTGGCCAGATGGTGGACGTCGAAGTGATCAAGGCCGGGCCTTATGACCCGTCATTTTCCAAAATCCGCAGCTGACACTGCCTTTAACGCATAACCATTGGCCGCGCAGACCTGCGCGGCCCCACCCGTTGCACGGTGCCGGAACCTGCGCTGCGCCGGATCCCCTCACAACATCTGGTGCGCGGGTGGTCGCGTTTGACCACATAGCGCGGGTACACCCAATGATAGCCAAAGGCGGGTTGGTATGTCGGTGTTGGGCTCCGGGTGTGGGCAACAGGATCAACATGTTTGGGTCAAGCACGCGGTGAGTCGGGTTGATTCGTCCCGTTCCGTCGTTGCATAAAACCGTCTTTTCAAAGCTATCTCGGGCCCATGGGCGGCTTTTTGCTACACGTTTTGATTGTTTTACGACCGGCTTTTTAGGCGCTTTCACACTAAATACTCACGATAAGCACATGTTAAAAAACGGTTACCACGCGGAAACGTCCAAGTTTATGTGGCCGATTTTCCCGGATGCCTGCAACCTATGGGTGACTATACGTTTGGTTACAAAGTAGGCGGTTTTCACGACGCCGATTCCACAATTACACCGGGCTTGTCGAAGTAGGCGTGCATTAATGTGCGTGTGCACCTTCCGTGGGGAGAAGGGACATTTGGTTTGCGTGTGTTTGCGCGCTGTTTGGGTTGCTTACGTGATCTGGTTACGAGTGTTGTCTGCCGTTTATGGCCATTCTTACCCACTGCACGGTGCCCATGCGCGTCATGAGGAAAGTGGATAAGTAATATGGTTGATAGCACTGGGACGGGCACAACGCCTTTGATCAATCCTTTGGAAGGTATCACTATCGGTGATACGGTTTCGGGCACTGGCACCGACACCGGAACGGGCGGAACAACCCTTGGTGACAGTTTGCGTAACGAAGGGTCTTTCCTTTTAACATCGCTTGCCCCGCGACCCAGTGAAGGTGAGGCCGTTATCGCGGTTTTCAACGAAGGGATCGTAACGCTGAATTCGCCAACAGTGGCGGTCACAAGCGCCGGGGCTGTGGTGGTGACCACCCCCGAGGGAACAGTGTCCACTGAAGACGGTTTTGTTTCTGCCAGCGACCAATTTAACGTACACGGCACATGGTCCCCCACCACAGGCACGACACTCAGCTTTCAAAACTTGGAAACAGGCGATGTTTCGCAGCAAGCTTTGACCACAACGCCGTTTGACAGCGTGATCAAGATCGACACGATTGAACAAACTGGTGTGAATACTGGGGCAGGCGTGGTGGACAGCCAAATCACCAACATCGCTGAAGTATACACGATCAAAGAAGTTGAAGCGAATGACGCGCTTTTGGGGGCGGTCAACGGCACTGCGGACGCAGACCGGATTTCTTTGAAATACCAAGACGCAGACGGTGACTCCGTTTCCCAAGGCGTGGATACGGTTTTGGCCGGCGCTGGTAATGACACAATTGAAACTTTTGCAGGCAACGATGTCATTTTTGGCGGAAATGGCGATGATGTCATCGACGGCGGCGACGGTTCTGACGATCTGAACGGCGGTGCAGGCAACGACAATATCGGCGCTGGCGCTGGTCAAGACGCGGTCACTGCCGGGTCCGGCGACGATTTCATTCAAGTCGACACAGGCGGGGGCTTTGCCGAAAACGAAGCTGACAAAGTTTCTGCAGGGGCCGGGTCTGACACGATTATCGCGGGCGCCGGCGATTTTGTTGACGGCGGCGCATCGGAAAACAAAGACGATGTAAACACGCTGATCGTAAACAACGGCGCGGATGTAGAAGCCGTGAAATACAGCGCGGATGGTCAATCCGGTGTTGTGGCTTATACCAATGGGCAAACTCTAACTTTCCAAAACATTCAGCAAATTCAGGGAATTGGCCCGAATTCTGGTCTGGATGGCGTGGTTAACGGCACCGACAATGGTGACCTGATCGACCAAAATTATGATGGCGACCCCCACGGCGACAGTGTGGATGCAGGCGATGCAATCTTGCCTGGTGACACCAACGACATGGACGTGATCGAGGCTTACGGCGGCAACGACACGATCAGTGCGGGCAACGAAAACGATGAGGTTTATGCGGGCCAAGGCGCTGACTGGGCCGAAGGCAATGGTGGCGATGATCTGATCGACGGGGGAACAGGCCAAGACACGCTGTATGGTGACAACGGCAACGCGGTGCAAATTCCGACTGTATCGGCTGGCACATCCGCATATTGCGTCGGCGAAGACGGTGAGCTTTGCTTGGATTTCGATACTGAAAAAGCCATGGTCACCGAAGATGTTTGGTTTGCCAGCTCGATTGTTGTCACCGGTACAAACGGCGAAATTTTGGGCGATTGCACGGTTTTGGAAGGCGAAGGCAATCAGTTCACAGTGCAATTGGATCAAGCTGTAACCCAGGACACGTGGGTAACAGTCAACATCACGGATGGCACCGCCAACCAGGCTGGCGATCCTAACGAATTTGTGCCGCCGAATTATGCCGCTTTTAACGGTGAAACGCAATTTTGGTGGCAAAACGCGTCTCATTTCAGCTGGGCACAAGGCCAATCTTGGTATTCGGGCATCAATAGCAATTTGTTGTCAGCTGGTCCGGACGCCCAGGGCAATGTGAACACCGACACATACGTCGGGGTTGACCAACTGACCAATGACTTCCGGGTGTTGAACACAGCTGGGACTGAAGTTACGGGCCAATCGTTCCAGGTATTGGTTCCTGCAGGGTCCAACACATCTCAGTCTTTCACAGTGGAAGGTCTGCGTGAAACGTCCATCAACGGGATGAACCAAGATTTCGGCGGTTTGCCAGTGGAAGGCGACGAAAGCTTTACGCTGCAAGTGACCCAAATCGGGGGCCAATCCGTGGCGTCGCCGGTTAAAGACGTGGATATCTTGGACAATCCGGCCAACACGTATTCCCCAATCGCATTCGATTTGTCCGGCAACGGCCAGATTGATGTAACGGGCACCTCCACCGCTTATGGCCACGCTTACAGCGGCGGCGCGACCGTTAGCTTCGATATCGACAATGACGGTGTGAACGAAGACATCGAATGGCTGACGGGCAATGGCGACGGCATGTTGATTGACATGTCCCAAGTTGGACCAGGCAACGCCGTTGATGGCGGCGCATTGTTCGGTGACGAAGGCGGCACCTATGCCAACGGTTACGCCAAGTTGGATCTGCGCGATCTGAACGGCGATGATGAACTGACGGGCAGCGAATTGAATGACCTGGCCATCTGGGTTGACGATGGCGACGCAGTTTTGGAAGCGGGCGAAACCGTTTCCTTGGCCAGCGAAGGCATTGATGCGCTGACAACCGTGGTCACACCAACGGTCGTGAATGGTGAAACGCTGTTGCGGACCGAAACCATGGTGGACGCAGAAGTGACGGGGGATGTGACATACACATTGTCCGGTGCTGACGCAGAATTCTTTGACATTGACCCTGACACCGGGAAAGTCACCTACAAAGACGGGTTTGATCCTGACTATGACAGCCCAGCTGATGCAAATGGGGACAACGTTTACGAATTTAATGTTGTGCGCACTTGCGAAAACCCATCATCGCAAAGCGTTGAACCGGTTTCTTTGAAAATCGAAGATCCCTGCATCGGCGGGGATGACACCATCAATGGTGGTGCAGATGATGACGTGATCTTTGGCCAGGGTGGGGACGACCTCATCATGGGCGAAGGTGGAAATGACACGGCTTCTGGTGGATGCGGTGACGATACGTTGATCGGCGACAACGGCGATGGTGGAGTGGACATGGATCCGTCCGACGGATGCGTTGAAGTGCCCGATGATTTGCCCTGCTTCTGCCTGGACATCGGCACCACCAAAACCATGGTGACTGAAGACGTTTGGTTCGCAGGCAAAGTCATCATCACGGACACCAACGGTACATTCATTGGGACCTGTGATTTGAAAGAAGGGGAAGACAGCACCTTTACCATCGAATTGGATGCGCCGGTGACGCAAGACACCGAAATTCAAATCCAAATCACCGGTGGTACAGCTGATCAAGCCACAGGACCGTTCAACGAATACAACTATACTGGCTATTTGCAGTCGGACCCTAGCCTTGGTCAGGGTGCCACCGATGAAATGCAATTCTGGTTCGGCGATGCTGCGCATCTTGCGACGGCAAACTCCACCTATACGGCGGGTTGGCAAACATCGATTTTCACCAACCCAACGTGGCCGGGCACAGGTCAGACATGGAACGATGCCTATGTCGGCACCAACCAGTTGACCAACGACTTCGAGATTTTGGACAGCAATGGTGATCTGGTCACCGGCAACGTTGTAACTGTTACCGTGCCGGCTGGGTCTTCGGTGTCCGAAGCGTTCACTGTTGAAACCAACGTGGAGACGATGATCCGCGGGTATCCCAACAGTGAATATTACACGTATGAAGAAGGTGACGAAGCCTTTGACATGCAGATCGTTTCCATCGGTGGTCAGTCCGTTAATGGCACCAGCAAAGAGGTGATGATCGAAGACCAGCACTTCAACATTTACTCGCCCATTGCGTTCGATTTGAACTGGAACGGCGCGATTGATGTCACGGGTCAGAGCACGGCATATGGCCACGCATTTGACGCCAACGCGACGACCGTTGATTTCAACATCGACGGCAGCGCGGATAACTCGGAAGAGTGCATCGAATGGATGGTGGCCAACACAGATGGCTTGCTGATCGACATGGCCCAAGTGGCCCTGGACGGCGGCTTGGCAACAGGTCGGGCACTGTTCGGTGACGAGGGTGGCACATACGCCAACGGTTACGAAAAGCTGGCATTGCGCGACACCGGCAGCGGTGACGATGTTCTGAACGGCGGCGAATTGGATGATCTGGCAATCTGGATCGATGATGGCGACGGCGATTTGGAGGCAGGGGAAACTGTGTCTTTGGCCAGCCAAGGCATCACCGAATTGTCCACGGTCGGCGTTCAAACGGTTGTGAATGGTGAAACACTGATCCGGTCTGAAACCGAAGTCGACATGGAAGCCACCGGTATGGTGTCTTATTCCTTGGGCGGTGCAGACGCAGCCTTCTTCCAAATCGACGAAAACACCGGCAAAATCACATACGCCGATGGGTTCATTCCTGAAGCCAGCGATCCACAAGACGCTGACCAAAACGGCGAATATGAAATCGACGTGATCCGCACGGGCACAGGGTTCAACGAACCCCCCGTCGAATCCATCACCATCAAAATCAACGAAGACGCCGCTGGCGGCGACGACAGCTTGGTGGGCGATGAAGGCGATGACGTTATCTTGGGCGAAGGCGGCGATGACACCTTGGTGGGTGCATCCGGCGACGATTGCCTGGACGGCGGCTTTGGCGATGACGTTCTGATCGGTGACTTGGGCAATGGCGCAACCGTTGAACCAGCAGGGGCGGATGATTGTGATCCAGTTCTGATCGATTACGCCAACTACGATGCGTCGGCATCCACCACCACAAGTGCTGTGTATGCCAACGCGGCAACTGTGAACGGTGTCAGCGTTTCTGCACGGATCAGTTTTGTGTCGGCCACTTCCGGCACGGGCGTTTCATTGGCCGATGACACCAACGGTGAAATCGTTTTGACGTCACTGACCAGCAACGGTGGATCTGCGAATTTCACCATGGAATTCTTTGATCCATTGACCAACCTGCCGGTCACCCTGAACCCAGTTGTGGTGTTCAGCGATCTGGATCAGCCGAATTTGCAGGGGTCTTCTGAAGTTCTGCGCATTTATTCGGGTGTTGATGTTGCTGATACAAATTCGACCACCAATGTTGGTTATGAATTTGATAACACTGGTGGCGGTTTGAAAGCTGGGTCAAACGCGGCCCATGCTGACAGCCAATACGGTGACCCGGCAAGTGCGATTGCTGTAAAGTTCGACCCAACGTCTTCTGTTGAATTCACCCTGTTTGCCCCAAGCGGCACAGGCAAATTCAACTTTGGCAACGTGGACGACGGCGATTATGATTTGGGCGGTAACGTCACCAGCTACAATGATAAAATCACTGGCGGCTGGGGCAACGACACCATCGAAGGCAACCAGGGCAATGACACCATCGACAGCGGTGGCGAATGCGACGACAAGACTGAACTGTGTGACAGCACAGATCCAGATCCAAACAATGACCGCGACTTGGTTTACGGTGGGTCTGGCGACGATCAAATCGCCACAGGCGATGATCAAGACACAGTTTATGGCGGTCAAGGCAGCGACAGTGTTGAAGCTGGGATGGACGACGACTCTATCTTCGGTGGGTCCGGTGACGACAAACTGGCCGGCGACCAAGGCAACGACACAATCGACGGCGGCGCTGGCAACGATGACATGTACGGTGGCGATGATGCCGACTTGTTCTTGAACGCCAACATTGGGGATTGTGTCGACGGCGGCACGGGGTCCAAGGCGCCAAACGATGCCAACGACAACGATGTTTTGGATCTGTCGCACCTGACCAATGGGTACACCATCGACGATACCGTGGATGCCGACGGCAACTCCACCAGCGGCGTGGTGAACGTTCTGGATGCTAACGGCAATGTCGAAGGTCAGATCAAGTTTAACGAGATCGAAGAAATCGTCTGCTTTACGGCTGGAACCATGATCGCCACAGATCGCGGTGAACGCAAAGTGGAGGACTTGGAAATCGGCGATATGGTTCTGACCCGCGACAACGGCATGCAGCCCATTTC
>JAHDCP010000018.1:3031-24575 GCA_020629775.1 Planktomarina sp. | reverse complement strand
GACATTGCAGGCACAGACTACGTTCACTTCATGTGTGACCGTCACGAAGTTGTCTTGTCCAACGGCGCATGGACAGAAAGCTTCCAGCCGGGCGATATGGCACTGAACGGTGTTGATGCAGACCAACGCGAAGAATTGTTCAAGCTGTTCCCTGAACTGCGCACACAATCTGGTCGCGATGCATTCCAATCTGCACGGATGATCTTGAAATCACACGAAGCGAAGCTGGCGATTTAATTCATCGCCACCTTCAAGGTCTTAGCAGCGCCCGGGCCGATGGTCCGGGCGTTATGCGTTCCAGTTGGGTTTGCGTTTTTCCAAGAAAGCCGCGATGCCTTCTTCGGTGTCCGGCAACATCATGTTTTCGGCCATGACAGCACCAGTATGCGCGTAAGCTGCATCCAGTGGCATTTCGAGCTGTTCATAAAAGGCGCGTTTGCCAATTTTCACGGCAGCAGATAATTTTCCCGCCACTGTTTCGGCCAATGCATGGGTGGCATCGTCCAAATCTGCCAGCGGGGCAGAGCGGTTAATCAAACCCATCGCAATCGCCTCATCAGCGTGCATGAATTCGCCCGTGGTCAACATCTCGAACGCGCGTTTGCGGGGAATGTTGCGGGACAAGGCCACCATAGGAGTGGAACAAAACAGGCCAATGTTCACCCCGTTCACCCCAAAGATCGTGTCTTCGGCCGCCACGGCCATGTCACATGTGGCCACCAATTGGCAGCCAGCTGCGGTGGCGATGCCATGGGCTTGGGCAATCACCGGTTGGGGCAGATCACGGATCGACAGCATCATGGCAGTACATGTTTTGAACAGTTCCAAGAAATACGCTTTGCCGCCATCGGGACCTGCGCGGGCTGCTGTCATTTCCTTCAAGTCGTGCCCCGCGCAGAACGCCTTGCCGGATCCGGCCAAAATCACTGCTTTGATGGATCTGTCTGTGGCCAGCTTTGCGAATTCTGCGGTCAATGCGGCCATCATCCCTTCGGACAGGGCATTCAACGATTTAGGGCGGTTCAATGTCAGGCGGCAGATTCCGCCCTTGTCTTCGCGAAGTATGAATGGGTCTGACATGGTATGCCCCTTTGATTTGCGTTGGGGCACCCTAAATCCCTGGCGCATCTTACGGCAAGCCACAAAAAAGGGCGCCGAAGCGCCCTGAATTTTGGATATGCCTTTGAATTACCGGCGACGATCGCGGCGACTGGACATGGGTTGGAAGGCCACGCCAACATGGGCTTCGCAGTACGGTTTGCCCGCTTGCACACCCAAACCACAGAACCAAAAATCATCTGTGGCCGGATCGCCAACAGGCCATTTGCAAGTGCGTTCGGTCAGTTCCATCAATGACAACCGCTTGGCCGTTTTTTCCACTTCGGACACTTTTGCCAAAGCCTCAGGGCTGATTTCATTGGCCGACGGCTGCGGGGGCAGGGGTTGCCCTGCCGGAATAATCTTGCGGATGGCCGGGCTGCGCTGGGGTTCCACAACAGGCGCTGCCGCTTTGGGGGGCGGTGCTGCGGCCATGGTAGGGGCTGCCTTGGGCTTGGCCTCGGACTTGGGCTTGTCTTTTGGTGCCGCCGTTTTCGAGGTGCTTCCGGCACGGTTGGACAGCCCCAAGCGGTGCACCTTGCCGATCACGGCATTGCGGGTCACGCCGCCCAGTTCTTTTGCGATGACACTGGCCGATTGGCCTTCGCCCCACATCTTTTTCAAAACTTCAACGCGTTCATCGGTCCAAGACATGTCGTATCCCAAGATAGTTGGCCCCGTCGGGCCGTTTTGCGTTTCCCGGTGGACACCGGTCACAGGCATCTAACATAAGGGGGGCGGCGGCGACACACAAGCGTTTGACGGGGGAAAACAATGGCCACACCAGGTGAATTCGGCACACGGCGCTTCGGGGCGGTCAATTGGTTGGGGCTTTGGACCCTGATGAAGCGCGAAAATATGCGCTATTTGAACATTTGGCAGCAAACCATCACAGCACCTTTGGTGACAGCTGGATTGTTTTTGTTGGTGTTTTCTGTGGCTGTGGGCCCCGATCGTGCCCCTGTTATGGGACGTCCGTTCCTGGAATTTTTGGCCCCTGGCCTGATGATGATGACTGTTATTCAAAATGCGTTTGCCAATACATCGTCATCGCTGATTTCGTCCAAGGTCACCGGCAGTATCGTTGATACGCTGATGCCGCCGCTTTCCCCTTTAGAAATGACTTTCGGATTTTTAGGGGGCGGCGTGGGGCGTGCTTTTTGCATTGGTACTGTACTGATGATCGGCATGGTGATTTTGTTGGGCACTGGCATTGCGCACCCGATTTGGACCTTTGGCTTTGTGCTGGGGGGCGGCATGTTTATGGGCGCGCTGGGCATGTTGGCGGGAATTTATGCCCAAAAGTTTGACCAAATGTCTGCCATCACCAACTTTTTGGTAACCCCCTTGGCGTTTTTGTCCGGCACATTTTATTCGGTCACAGCTTTGCCCGATGTGTTGCAACCATTTGTCCGTGTGAACCCAATGTTTTACATCATCGATGGCGGGCGCTTCGGCGTTCTGGGGGTGTCTGACAGCAACCCTGCGGTGGCCTTGGCGGTGGTTTGGGGGGCAGCGGTCTTGGCGGCGGCGGTTGTGTGGTATTGCATCCGCAAGGGATACCGCTTGCGCCCATAAGGGGTTTTCAATCGTGAAATCCGCTGTTAGGGCGGATTCATGTACAGCAAGACACAGCTTCGACGCCGATAAGGCACTTTTTCAAGGTTCAGCCATCTGATCCTTCTTTCGCTGTTTGCCAAAGGCAATTTCCACTGTACCCCTATCCCTTCAATATACGACGCCCGAAAAGGACACTGCTATGATCCCGTCGATCCTTCCCACCTATAATCGCGCACCGATGAATTTCGTGAAGGGCGCTGGCACTTGGTTGGAAACGGACGATGGCCGACGTTTCCTTGATTTGGGGGCGGGCATTGCCGTGAACGTGTTGGGCCATGCCCATCCTGCGCTGGTCAGCGCCCTGACAGATCAGGCCCAGGCAGTGTGGCACACCTCCAATCTGTATGGCATTCCACGCCAACAAGAACTGGCAGACAAATTGGTGGACGCCACTTTTGCTGACACGGTGTTCTTTTGCAATTCCGGGACAGAGGCGTGCGAGTTGGCCGTCAAAATGGCCCGTAAATATTTCTATGACAATGGACAAACCGACCGGGTGGATATCCTTGCGATTGAAGGATCGTTCCATGGGCGTTCATCTGCGGGAATTGCGGCAGCGGGCGGCGAAAAGCTGACCAAAGGGTTTGGCCCGCTGTTGCCTGGCTTTACCCATTTGCCCTTTGGGGATCATGACGCGCTGACGGCTGCGATCACTGATACCACTGCCGCCATTATCATTGAGCCGATCCAAGGCGAAGGGGGCATTCGCCCCGTGCCTGATCAGTGCCTGAAAGGGCTGCGCGATTTGTGCGATGAACACGGCATTTTGTTGATTTTGGACGAAGTACAATGCGGCGTTGGCCGGACGGGCAAACTGTTTGCCCACGAATGGGCCGGGATTGAACCCGATATCATGATGGTGGCCAAAGGCATTGGCGGGGGCTTTCCGTTGGGGGCCGTGCTGGCCACAGAAGATGCTGCCAGCGGCATGGTGGCGGGCACCCATGGGTCCACATATGGCGGCAATCCCTTGGCCTGTGCCGTGGGCAGTGCTGTGATGGAGATCGTGGCTGACGCTGAATTTTTGGCCGATGTCAGCCGCCGGGCTGGGGCGTTTCGCCAAGGACTGGAAGGATTGGTCGCTGCACACCCAGATGTGTTTGAAGGCGTGACAGGGTCTGGCTTAATGCTGGGTCTGAAATGCAAAGCGCCCAACGGGGATGTGGTTTCTGCAGGGTATGACAGCGCGGTTTTGACCGTTCCGGCGGCGGACAATGTGGTGCGGATCTTGCCGCCCTTAAACATTAAAGACGATGAGATATCACAAGCCCTGGACCGATTGGATCAAGCGGCCACGGCAGTGTCAAAGGGCTTGGCATCATGAAACATTTCTTGGACATCAACAGCACAGACCCCGCCGATTTGCGAACCATCCTGGACGAAGCAAACCGCATAAAATCTGGGCGCATTGGCCAAAAGCGGGGCGTGGCAGACGACGAACAAGTGCTTGCTGGCCATATGGTGGCCTTGATCTTTGAAAAGCCTTCTACCCGGACCCGGGTCAGTTTTGACGTGGGCGTGCGCCAAATGGGCGGGGAAACCATGGTTCTGTCGGGCAGCGAAATGCAGTTGGGCCATGGTGAAACCATTGCTGACACAGCCCGGGTTTTGTCGCGATACGTGGATATGATCATGATCCGCACCTTTGAAGAAGGCGTGTTGCATGAATTGGCGGAATTCGCCGATGTGCCGGTGATCAACGGTTTGACCAACCGCAGCCATCCCTGCCAAATTATGGCGGATGTGATGACCTATGAAGAACACCGCGGACCCATCAAGGGCAAGAAAGTGGTGTGGTGCGGCGACGGCAACAATGTGTGCGCCAGCTTCCTACATGCGGCAGGTCAGTTCGGGTTCGACATGGTGTTCACCGGCCCGCCCACGCTGGACCCTGAACAGGTTTTCATTGACGAAGCCCGCGCCAAAGGTGTGAACGTGACAATTGATCGCGACGCGGCCAATGCAGTGCAAGACGCGGACTTGGTGGTGACAGACACATGGATTTCCATGCACGACAGCCAATCCGCCCGGGAACGTCGCCACAACCAATTGCGCCCTTACCAGGTGACCGAAGCACTGATGGCCAATGCCAAACCTGATGCGTTGTTCATGCACTGCTTGCCTGCGCACCGCGAAGAAGAAGCCACATCTGCCGTCATGGATGGACCGGGTTCCGTGATCTTTGATGAAGCGGAAAACCGGCTTCATGCGCAAAAAGCGATTATGCGGTGGTGCCTGGGGCTGTAGGGGGTAATGTGCCCTGAACGGGAAGTGAAAGGGCACATCATGGCACAGGCATCAATGGGGTTGATCGGGGTTGGAACCATGGGATCCGCCCTTGCGTTGAACATTGCGGAAAACGGGTTTGATATCACGCTGTGGAACCTGGATCTGTCCACGGTGGATACACTGATCGCCGAAGCGGGTGAATTGGCCCCGAAACTGCACAAAGCGGATGATATTGCGGACTTGGTGGCCAAAATGCCCACCCCGCGTGCGATTATCCTTTTGGTACCTGCGGGCAAGCCTGTGGAAATGACCATTGATACGCTGATCCCGCTGTTGTCGCCGGGCGATACCATCATTGATGGGGGCAATTCCGATTTTCGCGAAACCATTGCGCGGACCAAACGTGTGGAAGCTGCTGGCCTGGCGTACCTGGGTGTGGGGGTGTCTGGCGGATCAGAAGGTGCGCGCCACGGACCGTCCATGATGGCGGGGGGCACTGCGGCCACGTACACCGCGATCGAACCCGTGTTGCAAGCCATTGCGGCAAAGTTTGAAGGCGACGCTTGTGTCGCGCACTTGGGCCCAGACGGCGCGGGGCATTTCGTGAAAACTGTGCACAATGGTATCGAATACGCCGACATGCAGATGATCGCAGAAGCCTACGGCGTGATGCGTGATATGCACGGGTTGCCCGCATCTGACATTGCGCCCGTTTTCAAGCGTTGGAACGATGGGCCATTGGACAGCTACATGATCGGTGTCACGGCAGAAGTGCTGGCCGCCAAAGACCCGAAAACTGGTGCGGCGATGGTGGACATGATTGTGGACAAGGCTGGCCAAAAGGGCACGGGCCGTTGGACAGTGATCGAAGCCATTCGCATGGGCCAATCTGCCAGCATCATTGAAGCGGCTGTGGGGGCACGGGTGCTGAGTTCCGAAAAGGCCACGCGCGAAGTGGCCCAGCCCTTGTTGTCGCCCGCGGGGGAAGACCCGGTGGTGCAGGTCAGTGAACAAGACCTGGAATCGGCTTTGGTCACGGGTCGCGTTTTGGCATACGCCCAAGGGTTTCGCATTCTTTTGGCGGCGTCCGACGAATTTGGTTGGACCCTTGATTATGCCCGGATCGCGGAGATTTGGCGGGCTGGGTGCATCATTCGGTCCACCATGTTGGATGACATCGCGGCTGCGTTCCGCACAGAAATGCCCATGGGCCGTTTGATCTTGTCAGATCATTTCCGCCAAATTTTGAAGGACAACGCCGGCGGATTGCGCCGCGTGGTTTCTGCCGCAGCTTTGGCAGGTGTTCCAGTGCCCGCCTTGTCATCAGCCCTGTCATGGTTTGACACCATTCGCAAAGCGCGCGGGTTCACGGATGTGACCCAAGCCCAAAGGGATTTCTTTGGGGCACATTCGTTCTTGCGCACCGATGAAGATGGCGCGCACCACGGACCGTGGCGGTAACAGCTATCGCTTGCGCGGTTTTGCCCGCAACGTCGGATCAGCTTGGGTGGGATCATCCGGCCAAGGGTGTTTGGGGTATTGTGACCGCATGTCTTTGCGCACGTCTGCGTATGATCCGGTCCAAAACCCTGGCAAATCCATGGTCACCTGGATGGTCTTATGGGCCGGGGACAACAATACAATCTGCAGCGGTTTGCCCACCGCCATGGGATGCGTTGTTTGCCCGAACATTTCTTGCAATCGCACGAAAATGGCTGGCGTTTCCCCAGAATAATCAATGGCAATGTCACGCCCCAAGGGGGTGGTGAACTTGGGCGGCAGAATTGCATCCAACCGTTGTTTTCCATCCCACCCCAAATACGCTTGCAGCGCTGGCAAAGGATCAAAGGATTTCCACTGTGCGGCTGTGGTGATGCCCGTCAAATATGGCAGCAGCCATTCTTCCACTGTGTCCATCAATGCGTCGTTGCTGAAATCCGGTAAGTCTGGGGCCGCTGTTCGGGCCAGTTCCACGCGGGCTTGCAACCGCTTGGCGGCAGGCGACAAAGATAAACCGATGCTTCGCACCCCGTCCAACATGGCATTGGTCATGGCCAAGTCAGGGGCGTCTTTCCAGCGTTGTTTCGCCAAAGGCAAAGCAAACAGATATGTGCCTTCTTCCGCCACAACTTTTTGGTGGCGTTTGGACCAATGGCACTCTTTGGTTTGGGTCACGTTGTTTTCGAATATGGCCCGTAAATCGCCGTGGGATATGGGCAGGGCATGGCGGATCACAGGGTCTGTGCCCCGGCCTTTGCCCAGTTCGGCCACCACCACAAAGCGTTGGCCCGCCAAAACCGACCCCGGTTCCATCACGGCACCTGATCCCCCCGACATCAGGTAATTGGTGCCATCGCCCGGGCGCACCATGGCAATTCGGTCAGGATATCCCATGGCCAGGGCTTGGGCTGCAGTATGATCGGGGCCGCCTTTGGCAAAACGGGCCAAACGCTTTTCTTCTTGGCGCACGGTACCTACCGCATGTTTTCCCAAACGGGCCAATCCGTTCTTTTGAATAAGGCTGGATAAATCCACCATGTCGCGGGGCAGTCTGACACCGCTGTTTAACAGTGCAGCCAAAGGCACTGCCGCCGCACCGCCACGCACCAGCATTTGCGCCAGGCGCGGGTGGGCCGGGATTTTGGCCAATCGCTTCCCGTGTTTGGTGATGCGCCCGTCCGTCACGGCACCCAAATCCTTCAACAGATTTTGTGCCGTGGTCCAAGGTCCCATGGCGGGCTGGGTCAAAAGCGCCAAATCTTCGGGGCCCGTGCCCCAATCCGCCAAATCCAGGGCCAGGCCAGCCAAATCTGCCACAGTGATTTCTGGCGGGGCAAAGGCGGGCAGGGCACCTTCTTCGGCTTTGGACCACAGTTTGTAACACACACCGGGGGCCACACGGCCCGCACGGCCTGCGCGTTGCGTGGCTTCGGCCCGGCTGACGGGTTCCGTCACCAAAGCCGACAATCCGCGTGCAGGATCAAACCGGGCGCGGCGCGCTTTGCCACCGTCCACCACAACGCGGATGTCTTGGATGGTCAGCGATGTTTCCGCGATGGCAGTGGCCAGAACGATTTTGCGTTTGCTGGGATCGTCTTCGGGGCTGACGGCCTTTTGCTGTTCTTTGAAGGGCAGGGCCGCCAGAAGGGGGCGGATTATGCAATCCTTGGGCAACACGGACCGCAACCTGTCTGCTGTTCGGTTGATCTCAGCCTCGCCGGGCAGGAAGGCCAAAATACCGCTCTTTTCGTCGGCCACGGCTTGTTCGATCAAACCCGCCATCGCTTCTTCAAAGGCAAAGCGTGTTTTGGCTTTGCCACGGGGTTTGGGCAAATGGCGTAAATCCACCGGAAAGCTGCGCCCCTGGGACGTGATAATGGGCGCGTCGTCCAGCAATCTGGCCACCGGTTCTGCGTCCAACGTGGCGGACATCACCAATACCCACAGATCATCGCGCAATGCACCGCGCACTTCCCAGGTTAGAGCCAGTCCCAAATCAGCCGTCAGGGACCGTTCGTGGAATTCGTCAAAGATTACTGCGCTTACACCCGGCAAATCCGGATCATTTTGCAAAAGTCGCGTGAACACGCCTTCGGTCAACACCTCGATCCGGGTATTGGGGCCGGTCTGGCTGTCGCCGCGCATACGGTATCCCACCGTGGCCCCCACGGGTTCCCCCAATGTGCGGGCCATCTGGGCCGCCGCATTGCGTGCGGCCAACCGGCGCGGCTCCAAAATCAGGATTTTCCCAGGGACTGCATCCAACAATGCCAACGGAACCCGAGTGGTTTTACCGGCCCCTGGCGGGGCTTGTAAAACAGCGCGGCCAGATGCGCGAAGCGCCGCCAAAAGATCCGGCAGCGCGTCATCAATGGGCAGGGCTGGGCCTGTGGAAAGAAGGGCAGGGTTTTTCACCCCGCCCTTATCGAATGTGTTTAACGGCGCGTAAAGGTCGCGCGGCCCCGCACCGATTTAATGGTCAGGGATTTCACTTTATAAACCCCGCTTTTCACGCTGTACGTAACGGAAATGGGAAAACTTGTGCCTTCAGCCATCTTCTTTTTGGAAAATCCGCCAAGCCGTTTGAATGTGCCAGTACATGTGGCGCTGGTCCCAGAAATCTTGCCAGGGCGCATACGGATGCTGGTGCGGCGTTTGCCATCGTAAATGGTCAAATTCGTTTTGCACAAATTCGATTTGGACCGATCCCGAAACAATGCAAAGGCGGCGGTCAAAGGATCAACGGTGCCTTTTTGTCCGCTGCCGGGCAGCGACGGAGCTGCCGCCGTTTTATTGGGTTTGGGGACCCCGCCAGAATACGTGATGATCACGTTGTTCTTGCGGCTGCCGGTGTCTGAATTTTCCTTATACCGTGATGGGCGATAGCTGTCTGCGCCGGACATGGTGCCCTTTGCGGATGCTTTGAATTTATAGGTGGCAACGGCTGCCACCAAACCGGTGGCGCGCATGTTGATATCTGCGGAATACGATGATCCGCTGACATTGCTGGAAATATCCATCTTCCCGGCGCGGACGCCTGCGATGGATACATTGAAACTGGCCGCCGATTTGCCATCGCCCCCAAGGGCCAAGGCACTGTCTGCCACGGCGAACCCTGCCATGAGGGTCAAGCCGACGATAACTGATTTGAACACGTAACTGGTTCCTTTACTTTGATCCGCAAACTGTTTGCGGCGAAAACGGACGGGCGTGGTCAACAAGCCAAACTCAAGCTACACCGTCAACAGCAGGCTTGGTAAGTGAAACAATGGTGAAATATTTCACCCCTACATTTCCCTTCAAAGCGCAAGAAAACGTGAGGACGGTTGACGAATATGGCGCAAACCACAGGAATGGAACGCTTGGCGGCGGATGTGGCCGATGGCAAAAGGCGGGCTTTGGCGCGCGCCATTACGCTGATAGAAAGCCAAAAACCCAGCCACCGCACCGATGCCCAAGCCTTGTTGGGGCACTTGCCCAAAGGACGCCAAGCGTTGCGCATCGGGCTGTCTGGAACGCCGGGTGTCGGAAAATCCACGTTCATCGAATCGTTTGGGATGTTTCTGGCGGAACAGGGTTTGAAGCTGGCCGTATTGGCGGTTGATCCGTCCTCTGCGCGGACGGGCGGGTCCATTTTAGGGGACAAAACCCGCATGGACCGGCTGTCACGTCACCCGAATGCTTATATCAGACCGTCCCCCAGCCAATCGCATTTGGGAGGTGTGGGGCGACGTACGCGCGAAGCCACCATGCTGTGCGAAGCGGCTGGCTTTGACGTGGTGTTGATCGAAACCGTGGGGGTGGGCCAGTCGGAAACCATGGTGGCTGGCATGACAGATTTGTTCTTATTGCTGATGGCCCCGGCAGGCGGGGATGAATTGCAGGGCGTGAAACGCGGCATCATGGAAATGGCCGATATGATTTTGGTCAATAAGGCCGACGGGGATTTAAAGCCCGTGGCGACGCGCACCTGCGCTGATTATGCGGGCGCATTGCGCATGTTACGCAAACGCCCCCGCGATCCTGAAGGGTTTCCCAAGGCAATGATGGTGTCCGCGCTGGCCGAAAGCGGGCTGGATGCCGTTTGGGCAGATATCCAAACCTTGGTGAAATGGCGTCGCGAAACAGGGGTTTGGGATGCCATGAGGTCAGATCAAGCACTGGGCTGGATGCGCGATGAAGTGCATAGCGGGCTGCTGGCTGCCTTGCAAAATCACACGAAGGCCGGTGCCGTTTACGCGCAGTTGGAAGCGGATGTGCGCAATGGGGCACTGGCCCCATCGGCCGCGGCAGACGCTGTTTTGCAAGCTTTTGCCCATAACGAGGATTAGGCGGCAAACCAAGGCCAAGGCCCGCTTGACCCCGGCGCGAAGCTCTACTAAACGAGGCCAAGAATTTCGGACTCACTTGGTGGGTCCTTTACGTTTTATAAGAATGAGGAAGCTGCAATGTCGCGCCGCTGTGAACTGACGGGCAAGGGCCCAATGTCTGGCAACAATGTCAGCCACGCTAAAAACCGCACAAAGCGTCGGTTTTTGCCAAACTTGAATGATCAAACGCTGCACTCTGAAGTGTTGGGCCGCGCTTTCAAATTGCGCATCTCCACTTCCGCGCTGCGCACAATCGACCACCGCGGTGGTTTGGACGCGTTTATGGCAAAAGCAAAAGACGAAGAACTGTCTGATGCTGCGCTGAAAATTAAGAAAGAGATCGCCAAGGCCCAAGCTGCCGCTTAAGCGATCTTTCGATCTGAATAAAAAGCCCTGCTGTTGAGCGGGGCTTTTTTTGTGGGGCGGGCTGGCGCCCGCGCATGATGTTTTATGCTGGGGCCGCATGGGCCTTGGAGGCGCTGCCTCCAAACCTCCGGAGTATTTTTGAACAAAAGAAATGGGGGGCGCGGTTTTTTAGCCCGCGCCCAAGGGATTAAACGTATTCGTTTGGATCCACAGAGTTGAGGCCTTTGCGAACCTCGAAGTGGACAAAGCTGGGATTGCCCGCGCGCACTTTGGCGATGACTTGGCCGCGTTTGACCGTGTCCCCTTTTTTGACGCTGAGGTTATCGACGTTGGTATAAACCGTCAGGATGTTGCCTGCGTGTTTGATCACCACGATTGGCACACCATTGGTGTCTTTGGTGATGGCCGCAACAACGCCTGCATCTGCCGCCTTAACGCTGGTGCCGGCGGGGGCCGAAATATCGATCCCTTCATTGCTGCCTTTCTTATAGTCCCGGATGATGGATCCTTGGACAGGCATAACGAATTTGGTTTTGCTGCTGGACACGGATGTGGCAGGTTTCAGATCTGCCACAGGGGCCGTGGCCGCAGGGGCTGTGGGTTCAGGGCCTGGGTTTTCGCGCGGTTCCGGCCGTGTAGAAGACGGCGGAACTGGGGTTGTGGTGCCTTCGCCGGGGCCCGTCACCGCGGCTGCATTTTGAATATCGCGTTTTTGCGGGATCAGCAGAATTTGTCCGGTGCGAATGGTGCGCTTTCTGTCCAGCCCATTCCATTCTGCCAACACATCCACAGGGATGTCATAGCGGCGGGCGATGATGCTTGCTGTTTCGCCAGACACAACGCGGTGTTGCCCGGGTTCAGATGTATTGGTGGTGCTGGCCGTTGTTTTGGCAGGTTCCAATTCAGTGATGTCCACGATGGTGGGGGTCACTTGCGTGGTGCCACTGGATGTTTCAACAGGTGCAGATTTTACGCCGCTGGGCATCGCCAGGATTTCGCCTTCGCGCAGATCTGTGTTGGTGTTCAATCCGTTATATCGGGCCAATTCGGCGGGGTTTACTCCGACCCGTTCCGCAACGCTGCCCACGGTGTCGCCGCGCCGGGCCACGGCCACTTCGTAGTTGGGGTATTTCAGAATGCCGCGTTCATCGGGGACCGGACGTTTGCCCACTGCCGCCCGCGCGCCAGAGGACGTGTCCAGGGTGCCTTTGCCGATGCTGTTTCTGAGATCTAAATCGAAGCCTGCGCCGCAGCCTGACAAGGCCACCACGACGGCCAAAGGCGCTGCGCGCCAAGTTGCCTGAACCATACCTACTCTCCTCATGCGCCTCGTTTCGGGCACTTACTGAGGGGGTGTTTACACCATTCCTTCCAATAATGGAACAAATCTTACATCGCGAATTTCGCGGTAATCCAGGCCATTTTCGGTCTTTTTAACTTGAATCAGCGTTTGCATGCTGTCCGATTGCCCCACGGGCAGCACCATGATGCCCCCGGGTTTCAGCTGCGCCAAAAGGGGACCAGGTGGGTCTTCTGCGGCGGCTGTTAAGATAATCCGGTCAAACGGGGCCTGTTCAGGCCAACCGAATGACCCGTCTGCGGCGTGGGGTGTAATATTGGTTAATCCCAGGGCGTCAAACCGTTCGCGCGCGCTGCGCACCAGGCTGCGGTGGCGATCCATGGTATACACACGGCGGGCCAACCCGGCCAAAATGGCAGCCTGATATCCCGATCCAGTGCCAATTTCCAAAACCTTGTCGCGGGGGCCGATTTCCAAGGCTTCGGTCATTAGGGCCACGATAAAGGGCTGCGAAATGGTTTGACCGCAGTCGATGGGCAGCGGGGTATCTTCGTAGGCACGTTCTGCGAAGGTGCCATTCACAAAGATGCCGCGGTCGACGTTTTCCATGACCTTCAACACCGCTTGATCGCGGATGCCCTGGCTGCGCAAGGCAAAGACCAGGGACATTTTGCGTTCTTCAGGCGTCATTGTTTAAAGCATCCGCCAAGCGGGCCATGTCATCCCGTGCAGTCAGGTCACAGCGCATGGGGGTCACGGCGGTGTATCCGCCCAAATTCGCGTGCGCATCGGTGCCAGGGGCGGTGGGGGTTTGCTGCGGATGACCATGGACGAACAAGAACCGCCGGCCATTGGGGGCATCTGTGGGGGTAACGGTAAAGGCCCCATCGCGGCGGTACCCTTGGGACACGGCTTTGATGCCTTTTACATCTGCGCCGGCCACGGGCGGGAAGTTGATGTTGTAAAACAGCTTATAATCATGATCTTTGGGGAAGCCTGCTTTCAAGCATGCACGAACGGCTGCCACCCCACTGGCCCTGGACGATTCAAATTGATCGTCCAAGCTGGCGTTATGGGGGCCAAAGAATTGGGACAGGGCGATGGCCGGAATGTTTGCCAAAGACGCTTCTATCACCGCGCCGATCGTCCCCGAATACAGGGTGTTTTCGGCGGCATTGTTGCCTTTATTCACACCAGACAAAACCAAATCCGGGGGGGTGCCCATGATGTGGTTGATCCCCACCAACACGCAATCTGCCGGGCTGCCTTCCACGGCAAAGCGCTGCGGGCCATAGGTGTGCATCAACACGGGCTTGGTGTAACTGATGCAATGCCCAACGCCGGATTGTTCAGTTTGCGGCGCTACCACCCAAACTTCGCCGTCTGGGCCTGCCAGTTCATGGGCCAAATCTTCCAAGACCGCCAAGCCAGGGGCCAAAATTCCGTCGTCGTTGGTGATAAGGATGCGCATCGATTTGCCTTAAATCAAACCAGTTTCGGTCGCCAAACGGGCGGCTTCCACCAGGGTGGGGGTCAATGGCGTGCGATCTTCGCCAGGAAAGAACCGGGCGCGAATGGCCGTGGGCATGGGGGCTGGTGCCACAATGTGAATGGCCGGACTGGTGGTGGTGGCCTCGGAGGCCCAACTTTTGGCCAATGCAATTTGCGCGGCCTTGGTGGCCCCATATGCGCCAAAAAATTTCTGCCCGGCGCGGGGATCGTCAAAGAACATGGCCCAGGAATCTGCAGCCAGCAGGGGGGCGACTTTGCCCATCAGATCAACGGTGGCCGTTACATTCACAGCCGTAGATTTGGCAAAATCTTTTGCCCCGGTCATGGTGGCGGGCGACAAAGGTGCCGCGTGCACCGCTGCATGGACCCAGCCTGACACTCCGCCCCAACGGCCCGCAATGGAATTGCACAGATGGGTCACAGCGTCCGGATCGGTGATATCAATCGGGGCCAAAGTGGCACTGCCGCCTTTGGCTTTGATCCGGTCATCCAAATCTTCCAAACCGCCCACAGTGCGGGCGACAGCCATAATGGGGCGCGTGGTGCACAGGGTTTCCGCCATGGCAGCCCCCAACCCACGCGACGCGCCAGTGATCAAGATAGGTTTTTCCATGGACGTCCCGTGCCGTGATCAGGTGCGGATGTCAACGAAAAGGGGTGCCGCGCACCCGTCAGCGCCTTTGGTGTGATGCATCACCGTGGCAATGGCAGCAGATTTGCCGAAATGGATAATTGCAGGATTCAATCAAAAGTGGTAGTATTCCACCCACGAGGACGGCAAACGTCCCATGCAAGAGCGGCAAGTGAAATGGTTAATCAGTCGACGGGCAAAGACGACGCGCCCTTTGGACTTCAGGAAATTTTGTTAGATCGGTTCACAAGCGCCGATGGTGTGCCATTGGTGAACGCCCTTTGTGCTGCGCGTGGGTATGATGTTCGCAGTCTGCTGGCCAATCAGTTCATAATGTCGCGCTTTCCGTGCGATTTGCCTCTGAATCGTCGGCGGGCTTTGGGCGTGCATATCGGTTTTGGGGATCATCTGGATTTTGCACGATTGGTGATCAACGATGTGGTGGTGGCGGTCTTTGTGGGCAAGGGCTTTACGCGTTTTGGCCAGATCCTGGATGATTTTGAAATTCGACCAAGCGGCACCACCTTCGACCTTCAGAAAGTTGTGGAAAATTGGATCGCGGATATTTCCGGCAATTTCGTGATTTTGGCCAAATTCGGCGAACATCGTTTCATTTATACCGATCCAACTGGCACCATCGGGGCTGTCCATGATCCTGTGACATCCACGGTGGCAAGCACATTGTTTTTGGCCTTAAGGCGCACTTTCGTTCCCAATCCTGTAATGACGAATTTGCCCCAACCCTTGTTTGAACAAACCCCGATATTGGGCCAAACGCACGATGCTGTGGCACAACGGCTGAACCCTTCTGCCCGGTTGAATTGGGACACAAACCAGCAAGAACGCATTTGGCCCAACAGTGCTTCTGAAATCCTGGGTTCCCCGAAAGCGGCCGTAAACACGTTGCGTATTGAGGCGCAAAAAATCGCAGATGCGATGCCGGACAATGCTTTGAATATTGCGCTTTCGGGTGGGGTGGACAGCAGGATTGTCGGGTCCTTTTTTCACAAGCGATCTGGGGCAAAGTATTTTTCCCACATCAACAATTATGCCAATCGGTTGGATGCGGAATTGGCCCGTTGGGTGACCCAGTCCATGGGCAAACCGCTGGATGTATATCGGCGCAAGGACACCCGCCCTGAACCAAACGTTGAAGAAAAGTTCTTTATTGCGTCCGGCGGATGCATCAAATGCCCAGCTGAATATGCCAACGGCGTGGTGAACTTGATGCCAGCCCACCAAGTGATTTTGCGTGGTCAACAGATTGATTTGTTAAGGGCCGTCCAAACCATCAAACCAAAAGATGATTGGCACGATTGGTGGCGTATCAAGGAATTGTTGCCAGTGGAACGCGCAGAATGGCGGCGCAACGTATTTTATCAATATCAGCGCATTTTTGCAGGTTGGTATGAAAGTGCCACCGATTACATGGAAGACCGTCTGCCGGATTTGGATTTGATTGAACTTTACAATCCGGCAAACAATGGGGCCCGGTTCCCAGGACTTTGGCGCAACTTATATGTGTCTTTGTTCAACAACCGTCGCTTAATCGATTTCATTCTTATTTTGGGCCTGGAAGAACGCAAAACGATGCGCCCAGTGTTTCAGATACTGCAAGCAAACTGCCCCGAAGTGGTGGACGTGCCGTTCTTGTTTGAAATCACTAAGGGAAGCTTGGATCACCTGATCAACCGATCCAAAGACTTCGGTGTCTACGCGCAAAAATACCAACCACGCGTGGCTTAAGCTGAATTTAAAAGCGGGGGTGGTGCTGTGAGGGAGGATTGAACTCCCGACCTCACCCTTACCAAGGGTGTGCTCTACCACTGAGCTACCACAGCATTGGCCCGGGCTTTAGACAAGCCGCGACCCGCTTGCAAGCCAAAACTGGACCCCGCCTGCGCCTTGAAGTAAAGCACGCCCATGACAAAACCTGCAGATTCCAAATCGACCCAAAAAGCCCGCGAAGATGCGGCGCGTGAAGATCGGTTGAAGGCGGCGTTGAAGGCCAATATGGCAAAGCGTAAGGCGCAAACGCGCGCCCGTGCAGCAGGCACGACAAAAACAAAGGGCGAGTAGACATGGACAGCATTCTGGTAAAGGGCAACGGCCCATTGAGCGGTCAAATCCCCGTGGCTGGGGCAAAGAACACCTGTTTGAAATTGATGTGTGCTGCAATCTTGTCGGATGAGCCCCTGACCTTGACCAATGTTCCGCGTTTGTCGGACATTGGCACGCTGACAGATTTGTTGGTGTCTTTGGGGGTAGAAGTGTCCTTGTTGTCCGAAGGCAATGTGATGGCCTTGTCTGGCCGCGATATCACCAATCACAAAGCGGATTATGACATGGTGCGCAAATTGCGCGCGTCGTTCAACGTATTGGGTCCACTGGTGGGCCGCACCGGCCATGCCATTGTGTCTTTGCCTGGTGGCTGTGCCATTGGTGCGCGCAAGGTTGATTTGCACCTGACCGCCTTGGAAAAACTGGGCGCCACATTGGATCTGAAAGACGGATATGTGCACGCATCCGCCCCGAACGGGTTGAAGGGCGCGGTCATCGAATTCCCGTTTGTCACCGTTGGCGGTACAGAAAACGCCATCACGGCGGCAGTTTTGGCCAAAGGCACGACCGTGATCAAAAACGCGGCGCGCGAACCTGATACTGTTGGCTTGTGCGATTGTTTGATCGCCATGGGGGCCAACATCAGTGGGGCCGGGACATCCACCATCACCATCGAAGGGGTGGATCGGCTGCACGGGGCAACCCATGCCGTCATCCCAGACCGGATTGAAATGGGCACGTTCATGTTGGCCCCGGCCATCACGGGCGGCGAAATTGAAGTCATCGGCGGCAAACGCAGCCTTGTGGAAAGCCTGTGCCAGAAAATGGAACTGATGGGCATGGAAATCACGGAAACCGACGCGGGCCTGCGGGTGAAACGCGTGGTGGACCGTGTCAAAGCCATTGATGTAACAACAGAACCTTTCCCCGGCTTCCCGACAGATTTGCAAGCGCAACTGATGGCGGCGTTGTGCACAGCGGACGGCACATCCGTTCTGGAAGAAACCATCTTTGAAAACCGCTTCATGCATGCCCCGGAATTGATCCGCATGGGGGCCCAGATCGATGTGGACGGTGGCACTGCCAAAGTAACAGGTGTTGCGGGCCTGCGCGGCGCGCCTGTTATGGCCACAGATTTGCGGGCATCGGTGTCGTTGATCATGGCTGGTTTGGCCGCTGAAGGGGAAACCCAAGTAAACCGGGTGTACCACTTGGATCGCGGTTATGAACGCATCGAAGAAAAGCTGTCTGCCATCGGCGCGAACATCCAACGGATCTCAGAGTAATGGCCGACGCACGGTTTGAAGATGGGGCAGACAAGCCGCTGAAGTTGAAGGCGCAAGACGCCGATGATTTGGCCGTTGTGTCTGCCTTGGTGCAAGACGCCGTGGTGCCCGCCGCCCAAATGCGCTTTGACCGCGACCGCCGCCGCTTTGCGTTGTTGGTGAACCGCTTTCGCTGGGAAGACAAAGACGGTGCGCAAGCGCGCAAACGGTCCGTGGAACGGGTTCAAGCCATCTTGTTCATTGATGACGTCATGGCGGTGCGGACCCAAGGGGTGAACCCGGCAGACAAAGACATGGTGCTGTCGCTTCTGGCGGTGGATTTTGCCCCCAGCACAGACGGCATGGGCACCCTGACCCTGACGTTCGCAGGCGACGGCGCATTGGCGTTGGACGTGGAAGCGTTGGATGTGGGGTTGCAAGATGTGACGCGGCCCTATGTTGCTGTATCAGGTAAAACCCCCAGCCACGATTGACGCCATGCCCGTATTTTTGTCCACCCAAGACCCTGATTTTGAAGGGCAATTTCAAACGCTGTTGTCTGCCAAACGCGAAGACAGCCCCGATGTGGATGCCGCAGTGGCAGACATCATTGCCGATGTGCGTGCCCGCGGCGATGCGGCAGTCATTGATTTGACCACCAAGTTTGATCGCTTGGATTTGACCCCAGACACCCTGGCTTTTTCACAAGACGAGATCGACGATCTGTGCGGCCAAGTCAGTGACGCAGAACGCGACGCTCTGGAATTGGCCGCCGCCCGGATCCGGGCATATCACGAACGCCAATTGCCTGAAGATGCCCAGTGGACCGATGACACAGGGGCCACTTTGGGGTGGCGTTGGACGGCAGTGTCTGCCGCAGGGCTGTACGTGCCTGGCGGGCTGGCGTCTTACCCATCATCGGTGCTGATGAACGCCATTCCTGCCAAAGTGGCCGGGGTGGGGCGCTTGGCCATCACAGTGCCCACACCGGACGGCATTGCGAACCCACTGGTGTTGCTGGCTGCGCGGATCGCTGGGGTGGATGAAGTGTACCGCATCGGCGGCGCGCAAGCTGTGGCCGCCCTGGCGTATGGCACCGACACCATCGCACCGGTGGACAAGATCACTGGCCCTGGAAACGCCTTTGTGGCTGCCGCCAAGCGGCGGGTTTTCGGCAAAGTGGGCATCGATATGATCGCTGGTCCGTCCGAGATTTTGGTGATCGCAGACGCAGACAATGACCCCGCCTGGCTGGCGACAGATTTGTTAAGCCAGGCCGAACATGATCAAAGCGCCCAAAGCATTTTGATCACGGATGATGCCGCCTTTGGTCAGGCCGTGGCAGATGAAGTTGCCGCACAGCTGAAAACCCTGGATCGCCGCGATATCGCGGGGCCATCTTGGGAAGATTACGGCGCAGTCATTACAGTGCAGGACATGGAAGAAGCGGTTGGACTAACAGACCGTATTGCCCCTGAACACTTGGAAATCTGCACCGCCGATCCGGTGGCGCTGTCGGACCAGATTACCCATGCAGGGGCGATTTTCTTAGGCGCTTGGACACCAGAGGCCATCGGCGATTACATCGGCGGGCCCAACCACGTGCTGCCCACGGCCCGGTCCGCGCGGTTCAGTTCTGGCCTGTCTGTGCTGGATTTCATGAAGCGCACGACGCTGGCCCAAATGACGCCAGCGGCGTTGAAAGCCATCGGCCCCGCTGCGGAAACCCTGGCCAAAGCGGAAAGTTTGCAAGCCCATGGGTTAAGCGTGCGCGCCAGGTTGGATCGGTTGAACGATTAAAGGGCGGGCCCGTCCCACCTCCCTTCTGCGGGCTGCGCCCTTGAACCAAAGGGGGCCGCGCCCTGGCGGGCGCGGGGCCTGCGGCGCGGATATTTAGGCAACAATGATGGGCGGGGGCGTTCGAAGTGGGCGGGGCCGTTCGCACATTGCGGGGTTTCCCATCTTTGGGAGACCAGGTATCAAGTCTTATGACCCGCTTGATCCACATCGAACTTGATGATCGAAATCTGCCGAAGCCGACCCCTGAGATTGAGCAGGAGCGGTCGGTGGCGATGTTTGATTTGTTGGAAGACAACTCTTTTGAATTGTCCGCCAAGGACGACGTGGTGCGCCCAGGCGGGCCGTTTGAATTGTTTTTGGCCATTCGCGAAGGGCGTTTGGTGTTTGATCTAAACACTGAAGCCAAGGACAAAGCGGCGGAATTTCATTTGTCTTTGGGCCCCTTCAAGCAGGTGGTTAAAGACTATTTTCAAATCTGCGCCAGTTACTTTGAGGCCGCAAAAACCATGCCCCCCAGTCAGATCGAGGCCATCGACATGGCCCGGCGCGGCATTCACAACGAAGGCGCGCGGGTGTTGCAAGAACGCCTGGAAGGCAAAGCGGTGGTGGACAAAGACACCGCCCGGCGGCTGTTCACCCTTATTTGCGTTTTGCATTTCGGAGGGTGATGTGACCGAAGCGCTGCCCCAATCGATCCTATTTTGTTGCGATCACAATGCGGTGCGGTCCCCCATGGCCGAAGGGATCATGAAAAAGTTTTACGGCACGCAAACTTACGTTCAATCGGCGGGTGTTGTGTCGGACTTGGACATCGATGGCTTTTCCATTGCGGTGTGCAAAGATTTGGGGATCGAACTTTCACGCCATCGCAGCCGCAGTTTTGATGAAATGGAAGAGTCCGGGGAAGAAATTGCCAGCTTTGACATGGTGGTGGCCCTGTCACCGGCCAGTCAAAAGCGGGTTTTGGACTTGACCAAATATTATTCGTTAAAGGTTGAATACTGGCCCATCATGGACCCCACGGCTGTGGGCAGCCGCAGGGAAGAAAAGCTGGCGGCGTATGGCGAAGCCAGGGATCAAATTGCAGATCGTTTGATCCAAGAATTTGGACCGTCACACAGCGCTTAAGGGTTATTCGAACACCACGCTGATATCTTCTGGCGTTAGCCCAGCTTCCGTATGAATGCGCGTTGGCACGTCTGTGCCGTCCACTTGGATCATGAAATGACGATCATCCAGTTGAATGACATCGATTTCAGCATCTTCGTTAAAATCATCCGCATCCAGGGTCAAAATCAAAACGTCTTCTTCGGCGTCAAAGCCCACAACACTGCCTTCTTGATCAGTTTCAATTGCAAGATCGTCAGCCGATACGTGCAAGTTCAGCGTGTCACTGCCCAGGCTTAGGTCAGTGACCCGGTCAAACACGTTCATATCGATGCTGTCATCGCCCAAAGAGGCGGCAATCGTTCTTGTCTCGATCGTATCCGTTTCATCATTTTGGTCTGCGTCTGCGTCTGCGTCTGCGTCATCGGACAAATCCAGTGAGTCATCGCTGGACGAAATCGTATCGTCTGATGTGTCGCCAGTGTCAGTGTCAGTGTCAGTGTCAGTGTCAGATGCATTTGCATCCGATTGCGTGGTGTCATCCGCTGAACTTGATTGAATGGTGTCAAAATCATCGTTGGGGGGCGGGGTTGCTGTTGTGTCGTCGGTGGTATCCGAATTATCGTCGGCATCGTCGGCATCGTCGGCATCGTCGGCATCGTCGGCATCGTCGGCATCGTCGGCA
>JAHDCP010000018.1:0-2931 GCA_020629775.1 Planktomarina sp. | reverse complement strand
TCGTCCGTTGAAGCGTTTGCTTCATCAGTCTCGTCACCGTTTTGATCGTCATTGGAATCCAACAAATCAGTTGTTGGTTCGGTACTGTCCGTGCCGGTTTCTGTTTCGGCTGGTTGATCGTCGGATTGCTCCGGCTCAACACTGTCATTGCTTGTGAAATCAAACATCATCAATACGGCTGCCAGAATAAATGGGAAATATTCCATTGGGACTGTCCTTCGTTTCCTTTTGGCGCGGTGTGCAAACCACCCCTTCGACAGACGGCATATCGGCGCATTTGGACGCTTAAGAAGGCGATTCTGTGCTTTCTTTCGCGCATTTTAGGAAAATTGCGGCCATTTTGACCAAATCGACTGACAATGTGGCCAACATTTGACGCCAATTCTGGATCCGTAAGGGGCAGTCAAAGGGATTTCACAGCCATTCAAAGGGGGCAGAGGACGCCCAACCCACCCCAAAAATGAAAAGCACCTTGAAACTTGCGCCTTTGCAACGCATTTAGGGCGCGTCGCCGCTTGGGCGATATGCTTTTTTAGGAGAGACCATGGCCAAGGAAGAACCACTCGAATTTCCCGGTGTCGTCAAGGAACTCCTGCCAAATGCGACATTTCGGGTCGAGCTGGAAAACGGCCATGAAATCGTCGCCACAATGGCAGGTAAAATGCGCAAGAACCGCATCCGCGTTTTGACCGGTGACAAAGTTCAAGTCGCAATGACACCCTATGACCTGTCGAAAGGTCGGATCAATTACCGCTTCAAGTAAGCGCCTGATCCTGGGTTCGGGCAGCCCCCGCCGGCTTGAGTTGCTGGCGGTGCTGGGCCTGACACCCGATGAAATCCGCAGTCCAGACATCGACGAAACCCCGATCAAGGGGGAACTGCCGCGCGCCTATTGCAGCCGTATCACGCGCGGTAAGGCCGCTGTGATGGATGTGGGGGCCAATGACGTGGCAATTTGTGCAGACACCACTGTTGCGCTGGGCCGCCGGATCCTGGGCAAACCCGCAGATATGGATGAGGCCCGCAAATTCTTGGACTTGTTGTCGGGGCGCAGGCATTCCGTAATCACGGCTGTGGCTGTCAAAACCGCAGATCGCACTTGGGTGCGCGATGTGGTGTCCCAGGTCAAAATGAAACGTCTTTCGCCACTGGAACGCGATGCCTATTTGGCCACTGATGACTGGCGGGGCAAAGCAGGCGGTTACGGCATCCAAGGCCCCGCAGGTGCGTTCATTCCATGGATATCGGGCAGTTACCCCGCAATTATGGGGCTGCCTTTGGCAGAAACCGCCAATTTGTTGCAGACCGCTGGGATCAAGGTGTGGGGGACACCATGAAGGGTGCTCAAGTCGTATTGGGCCATATCGGCCAAACCCAAATGGCCGTGCGCTTGGAAAACGGGCGTTTGCAGGACGTGTTGGTGGAAGACTTGGATACGCCTGCCATTGGCACCGTAATGCGCGGCGTTGTGGACCGGCCCATGAAAGGCATCGGTGGCGTAATGCTGCGCGTGCCGGGGGGATCCGCGTTTTTGCGCAAAGCGTCGGGATTGGCGCAGGGCCAAACAATCTTGTGCCAAGTGTCGGGCCGCGCGGACGATGGCAAAGCACTGCCCGTCACCACCCGTCTTTTGTTCAAAAGCCGTTATGCCATCGTAACACCGGGGGCTGCGGGCCTGAATGTCTCGCGCCAAATCCGCGACGAAGATCTGCGCGATGAACTGGGGGTTTTGGCCCGCGAAGCCATGGAAGGATCTGACCACGGGTTGATCCTGCGCAGCGCCTGCGATGGCGCTGATGTCGAAGATATCGTGGATGACATCGCCGCCATGTGCGAACGCGCAGATGCCGTTTTGAATGATGAAGGGCAGGGCCCAGAGGTTCTTCTGGATGGGGATGCCCCGCACCAAGTGGCCTGGCGGGAATGGTCTGATGTGACAGATGTTCTGCTGGGGGCAGATGATTTGGAAAACACAGGGGCGTTGGATTTAGTGGAAGCGGCCCAAGCGATTGATGCGTCGTTGAACCCTGGATCCATGGCTGTGCAAGCCACCCGTGCGTTGGTGGCGGTGGACGTGAACACTGGCGCTGACACAAGTCCTGCCGCCGCCTTTAAGGCCAACATGGCCGCAGCTGCCGATTTGACCCGCCAGCTGCGCCTGCGGGGCCTGGGCGGGCAAATTGTCGTGGACTTCGCCCCCATGACCAAACGTGACCGTAAACCGCTGGAAGTGGCGTTACGCAAAGCCTGCCGGGGCTGCCCCGTTGCCACGGAATTCGTTGGCTGGACGCCCCTGGGCCACGCCGAATTAAAACGCAAACGCGAACGCGTGCCGGTGGCTTCAGCCCTGTAATTTGCCCTTTCCATCATTGTTGGAAAAATATCCCGGGGACGTTTGATTTACAAAATCAAACGGGGGCAGCGCCCCAATCTTGGGTGGTAAATTCAGGCGCCTTGTCGACTTTTCCTTAAGGTGAATCCCCGCTAAGGTTTTTTGGTATTTGTGGAGGTGTTGATCCCAAAATGGCCTGTCCAATTTGCCAAAAGCCAGCCGATCAAAAGTATCGACCCTTCTGTTGCAAGCGGTGCGCAGACATTGATTTGGGCAAGTGGTTTGACGGCACCTACACGCTGGCAGGGGACGAAGACGCGCCGCTGGCGCAGGACGAAGACCCCACGCAGCACTAAAGTGGCCCGCAGGGTGCAACACGACGGGGCAGGGCGCAGGGCACTGCCGGGGCGGTTGTCCTAAATTGTGAGATTTGGGTCTAAAGCCACAGGTCTAACCAATGATTAATTTGCCGTTCGATGCCCCCAAATGCGATTATTTTCAAACACCCACTAGACACCCCAATCGCCATCGCCTAATGCAATCCCACCCGAGGGAAACCTCATCCGTGCCCGGGTAGCTCAGGGGTAGAGCAGTGGATT
>JAHDCP010000017.1 GCA_020629775.1 Planktomarina sp. | reverse complement strand
CCGCCAAAGGCCCCATGTCCCGGTACACAAAGCATGCCACAAAGAATGCGTAAATGGACGCCACAGCGGCAGCTTCTGTCGGGGTGAAAATCGCGCCGGTGACACCAGGCACACCGTAAATCCCCACCATAATGATAACGATCAGCAGCAGCCCCCAAATGGCATCTTTGAAGCTGGCCAAAATTTCACCCATCCCGGCGAATTCCCCGGCGGGCATGTCTTTGATGCGGGCCATGATATAAATCCCGATCATCAACATTGTCCCTGCCAACAGCCCAGGAATGACCCCAGCCAAGAACATGCGGCCCACGGAAACCTCCACCGCGGCGGCGTACACCACCATAACGATGGACGGTGGGATCAGGATGCCAAGGGTGCCCGCATTGGCGATAACGCCCGCGGCGAATTCCTTGGTGTACCCCACTTGGCGCATGGCCGCGATCACGATGGTCCCGATGGCCACAACAGTGGCAGGGGATGATCCGGACAATGCCGCAAAGATCATGCAGGCCAAGACGCCCGCGATGGCCAAACCACCCCGGAAGTGACCCACCAACGCGATGGAAAACCGGATGATCCGCTGGGCCACACCGCCAGTGGACATGAAGCTGGATGCCAAAACAAAGAACGGGATCGCCAACAAAGTGGAATGGCCTTCAAAGGCTTCGAACAAGGTTTGGGCCACTGACGCCAGCGAACTGTCAGAAAACGCCAGCAGGAAAACGATGGACGAAAAGCCAAGCGAGACTGCGATGGGCACGCCCACCAACATTAGGCCAATCACCATGCCGAAAAGAAGTGCGATTTCCATTAGTTCAAATCCTTCAATTTGGCGGCGGCTTCGGCCACGTCGTCTTCAGCCTCGTGGCTGACGATCAGTAAGTCTTGTTCGCCGCGCCATACTTTCACGGCCACTTGGGCAAAGCGAAACACCAGCAACGCCATGGACAGCGGCATCACCAGATAGGGCACAACTTTGGGCATTTTCTCGTAAGCATCGCCGTCGTTAAAAACGCCTTCCAGCCAGGTCATGAAAAACGGCACGGGAATGTCTTGGGTTTCATACCACCCTTGGCCCCGGTATTTTTCTACAAACCCTGTTGGAAACCAGCGCCCTTCGGTCGGGGGCAGGTTGGCGAACGGGGCCCAGTAATCCCAGGACCCTTTCAACAAAAGCAGCGCGTATGCCAAACAAATGGCCACCACGAACAATCCCATAATGCGCCGCACGGGGGCAGGCGCTGTATTCACAATGGCATCAACTCCCAAGTGCAGGGTCTTTTTCACTGCGTATGACGCCCCCAGCAACACCAGCCAGGCGAACAAAAAGACTGTCAGTTCCAGGGCATAAAAAATGTTGGAATTGAACACATACCGCGCCACAACATTGGCGAAGGTCATTAACGTCATGATCCCCAGGATGGCGGCGATCAGGGTTTCTTCGATCCGGTCCGTCCCGGTGGGGGGGGTGGATTGGGCCATGGCGGGCCTCCTGTCAGTCAGCGGTTTACGGCAACCCCGCACGGGGCTGGCGAAAAGCGCGGAAATTTTTGGAAACTAAGGGAAGGGTGGCGAACGTGCCGCCACCCCCCGGGAGACATGATGCTTAGTTGGACATCATGTTGATTTTTTGCGCAGCAGCGATGTTTTCTGCGCCAACGTCGCCTTCGAACTGGGCCCAAACAGGTTTCATCACGTTCACCCATTCAGCACGTTGTTCGGCTGTTAGCGTGCGCACCACACCACCTGCATCCAGGATGGCTTGTTTCGCGCCGTCATTCACCGCGGTGGATTCTTTGTTCCGTGTCTCAGTGACTTCGGCAACGATGGTCAAGAACTGGTCACGGGCGTCTGCAGGCAGACCTTCCAGCCAATCAACAGATGTCACCAACAGGTAATCGATGATGCCGTGGTCTGTCTGTGTCACGCCGTCTTGGACTTCGAAGAACTTCTTGCCGAAGATGTTGGACCATGTGTTTTCCTGGCCGTCCACAACACCCTGCTGCAGTGCGCCGTAAACTTCGGAAAACGCCATTTTCTGTGGCGATCCACCGATGGCTTCCATCTGTGCCACCAACACGTCAGATGACTGAACCCGGAATTTCAGGCCATTTGCATCTGATGGTTTGATCAAAGGCACGTTGGCCGACATTTGCTTCATGCCATTGTGCCAATACGACAACCCCTGCAGGCCGCGCTTTTGCATGCTGTCGAGCATGCCTTGGCCAGCCTCAGAAGCTTGGAACGCTTCCACTGCGTTGATGTCGTTGAACATGAACGGCAAGTCAAAGATGCGGAATTGCTTGGTGAACTTTTCAAACTTGGACAGCGAAGGGGCTGCCAATTGAACGTCGCCCTGCAGCATGGCTTCCAGAACTTTGTTGTCATTGTACAGGGTGCTGTTTGGGAACACTTCCATGCACATCACGCCGTTCATTTCGTCGTTAACGCGTTGTTCCAGCAACGTCGCAGCAATCCCTTTGGGGTGCTTGTCTGTGTTGGTGACGTGGCTGAACTTTACGACGATTTCACCGTCATCACAGGCCGCAGCGGCAAATGATGGAACAGTGGCGATGGCCGCAACGCAGACGGCTTTCATCAGATTTTTCATTGTATCCTCCCATGGATCGGTACGTTTTGCACCGGATGACCCACCATCTGGGATTCGGTTACAATCAGGCAAGAACTTTATTGAAATTGAAAAAAACTTACGCATTTGAAGGGTTTAACTGTCTGAAAATTGCGCAGTTGACGAAAATTCCGAAATCTCGGACAAATCCGGGCTTGGGGACGAAAGGTAAATCGTGCGCCGCAGTGTAATCATCGGTTTCGGATTGTTCGCCCTTTTGGGTGTTTTGGCCACGTTTGTGGCCTATCAAAACACCCTTCGCACTGAATTGTCCAAAGACCGCGCTGCGGGGGCTGTGCGGTTGGCGGAAACCACCAGCCGCTTGCGCGGCCAGTTGGATGTGTATCGCACCCTGACCAACGTATTGGCCCAAGACCCCCGCGTCGGCGACGATACCGTGGCCGAAAAGTTGAGCAATTTCAGCCTGACCTATGGTGCGTGGCAGATTGATCTGACGGACGAAAACGGGCGCGTTGTGGCGTCCAGCAATGAAGCCCGCGTGGGGTATCTTCACGATGCTGCGTTGATCCACGCCGCGGCCAATGGGCGTTTGGGATATGAAGTTGACGTTGAACAGGGCGAACGCTTGGTGCGGTTCAGCCGCACGTTCAGCGGGGGCGGGGTTGTGGTGGTGTCCGCCGGATTTGGGTCATTGGAATTTGAATGGCCCATCACCCCAGAACCGGTGATTTTGTTTAACCGTGATGATCTGTCCATTTCTGCCAACAGATCTGATCTTTTGTTGTTGTCATTGACCAAAACCCCTGGGGAAGGGGGCTTTCCTTTGACCCGTGAAGCGGATGTCGGCGGCCAACCCACTTGGTTTTTTGCGCAAGGGACCACTGCCAAAAACGCCCAAGTGGTGCGCACAGACGTGCCTTTGCTGGAATTGACTGGGATGATCATCATGGACACTGCCCCGGCCCGAAACACGGCTTTGGTGCGGGCAAGTTTGACCGCTGCCTTGGTTTTGGCCCTGGGATTGGCCGGCGCGATTTTGATGCAGCAACGGCGGCGGCTGGCCATGGAATCCGAATATTCCGCCAATCTGGAAGCACGGGTTCAGGAACGGACCCAAGCGCTGCAACAAACCCAAACCAAGTTGATGGAAGCCTCCAATCTGGCGGCGTTAGGGCGGTTGTCAGCGGGGATCAGCCATGAGTTGAACCAACCTTTGGCGGCCATCCAAACATTTGCAGAAAACGGCCGCACGTTTTTATCGAAAGATCGCCCCAAGGATGCGGATGGCAATCTGTCCCTTATCGCCGATCAAGTGCGGCGTATCACCCGGATCATCGGGAACCTTCGCGCCTTTGCCCGACGCGATGCCACCCAGCGCGATGTATTGGATTTGCGCCCGGTGGTGGAAAACACCCTGGCCATGGCAGCGCCAGATATTGCCGCACGTGGGGCGGATGTCACCATGGATTTGCCCAATGGCCCTGTCATGGTTTTGGGCGGGCAGGTGCGCCTGGAACAAGTGGTTTTGAACCTGGTCACCAATGCATTGGACGCCATGGAAACGGTGCCGGAAAAGCGTTTGGAAATCGCCCTGACCGTGGACGCAACCCGCGCGATATTGACGGTCCAAGACAGCGGCACCGGCATCGAAGATCCCAGCCAAGTTTTTGAACCGTTTTATTCCACCAAAGATTTGGGGTCTTCCCAAGGATTGGGGATGGGATTGGCGTTGTCATTCGGGATTGTCAGTCAATTTGGCGGGCAACTGTCATGTCAAAATACAGAAAACGGGGCGCAGTTTTGCATGACATTGCCCTTGGCCCATTCGGAGGCATAGATGAACAAAGTTCTGATCATTGAAGACGACACTGCCCTGCGCGCAGCCATTGCGCAGACCGTGGAACTGGCGGACCTGACCCCCATTCCCACCAACGGGTTTACCCAGGCCCGGCGTTCGATCAGGGCCAATTTCGCGGGGGTCATTTTGTCTGACATTCGCATGCCTGATCACAGCGGGTTCGAGGTATTGGATTTCGTGAATTCCAAGGACCCCGAATTGCCGGTGATCTTGTTGACAGGCCATTCAGATGTGCCCACTGCCATGCGGGCCATGAAGGCGGGGGCGTATGATTATTTGGAAAAACCGTTTGAGCCTGACCGCTTGGTGGATTCCATTACCCGCGCCTTGGATCATCGCCGTGTGGTCTTGGACAATCGCGCATTGAAGGTGGAGTTGGATCAGCGTGCTGGGCCCGACGATCGGCCCTTGGCCACCCGTTTGGAAGACCATGAAAAGGCGATTTTGGAACAAGCACTGGCCGAGGCTGACGGTAAAGTGGCCGTGGCTGCCGATCGTTTAGCGATCCCGCGCAACACGATGTATGACCGGATGGCGAAATTCAATTTGGTGGCCAAAGCGTTTCGGGGGGGCTGAAATTCAGGGGCGTTGCCCCTCGGCCTGGCGGCCTTCACCCCAAGGTATTTTTGGCGCAAAGAAAGAAAATGTTAATTAAATTGTTTGAAAGTCGCTGGGCGGTACAGGCTGAGGAGCCGATGGCCGCGCGCGGAGAAGGTGAAAGCCTTTTGTGCTCGTTAAGGGAAGGTCAGGGATGATCTTCCCTTTTTTGGTTACAGTGAACTGCGATGGTGTGGGGCATCCAAGTGCATTTCTGGGCCTTCGGGAACAATGCCCGTGGGGTTAATGGTACGGTGACTTTCGTAGTAGTGCGCCTTAATGTGGCGCATGTTGACCGTTTCTGAAACGCCCGGATGTTGGTACAAGTCTCGCAAATACCCTGACAGATTTGGATAATCTTCAATGCGCGCCAAGTTACATTTGAAATGCCCCACGTACACCGGATCAAAGCGCACCAATGTTGTGAACAGCCGCCAGTCCGCTTCGGTTTGGTCACTGCCCACCAGGTAACGGCTGTTTTCCAGGCGGGATTCCAACCAATCCAACGTGTCGAACAAAGGCGTAATGGCCGCGTCATAGGCCGCCTGCGTGGTGGCAAAACCGCATTTGTAAACACCGTTGTTCAACGTGTCATAGATGCGGGCGTTCACCTCATCTATTTCTGTGCGCAGGGGGGCTGGATAGAAATCCCCTTCGGCCGCGCCGACACCATCGAAGGCTGAATTGAACATGCGGATAATTTCGGACGATTCATTGGACACGATGGTGTTTTGGTGGGTGTCCCACAACACAGGCACCGTGACCCGACCTGAATAGTTTGGGTCGGCGGCCGTGTAGATTTGGTGCATGTATTCCGCCCCCTTGTGGGGGTCCGGCACGACACCAGGGCCATCTTGGAAGGTCCATCCATTTTCCAGCATCAACCAATGCACCGCCGATACGCTGATCATATCTTCCAAGTTCTTAAGAACCCGAAAGATCAGGGCGCGGTGGGCCCACGGGCAGGCCAGCGAGACATAAAGGTGGTACCTGCCTGGTTCAGCTTTGAAGCCGCCCACACCGCTGGGGCCTGGGCTGCCATCAGGGGTGATCCAATTGCGAAATCCTGCGTCTTGGCGTTTGAAGGCGCCGCCTGTGGCTTTGGTGTCGTACCATTGGTCCAACCATTTGCCATTTTGCAGTAATCCCATGGAAACGCCCTTTCGTCAGACCCTTAGTTCAGTTCTGCATCCGTGGGGGGCTGGCACCCCTTGCGTCCGCAGTTGATTGCCGCCGCAAAGGCCGCTGTCGTGATGATTTGTAACACTTCATCCGAAGACAAAGCGGCCACTGCGTTTGTGTTCAATGCGCCCCTTCGGGACAATTCGGACAGCAGCGTTCCCATAAATGTATCGCCCGCGCCCACGGTGTCCACCAGTGTGTCTACAGGGGCGGCGGGAATTTCGATCGGGCCATCTTTGTGGAACGCCACGGCACCATCACCGCCCTTGGTGACCACAGTCAAAGCGGCGGATGTTGCGGCCAGCACGGCTTGGCACGCGGCATCGAACCCCAGGTCTGGATAAATCCATTCCAAATCTTCATCGCTGAGTTTCAGCAGCCCCGTGTTGGCGAACAAGCGGTTCAACCGGGCCAGGTACTGTTCGCGCCCATCAATCAGCAACGGGCGCACGTTGGGGTCCAGCGTGGTCAAAACGCCGGCTTGGCGCTGGGCTTCATAGTGGTCCGCCCATGCATCTGCATCGGCCCCTTCCACGATCCCAAGTGACGTTAGGTGAAATGCGGTGATCGTGCCGGGTGTGTTGGCGGCAAGCATGGCGGTGTCCACCATGCGTTCTGCGGTGCCTTGGCGGTAAAACTGGTAACCGGCTTGGCCGTTTGTCAGGGTCACCACCGCCAAAGAGGATGGGTTGGGCAAACGGTCTGACAACAGTTCTGCGCCATCGGCCAAGATTTTGTCGGCCAGGAAATCCCCCAAACTGTCGGTGGAGATGGGGGTGATGTACCCCACGCTTTGGGACTGCAGGCCAATGGCCCGCGCTGTGTTATATGCAGATCCGCCGCGCATGCCCGCAAAGGTTATTTCATCTGCTGTCCGGTCAGACTGCAGCATGTCGATCAGGTTATCACCGCCAACAACTATCATATCACAAACTCACTGTTATGCCGCCATCCACGTAAAGCGTGTGGCCATTTACAAAAGAAGACGCAGCTGATCCCAGGTATATCGCGGCCCCCACCAATTCATCGACGTTGCCCCACCGCCCGGCGGGCACACGGTTTTCAAGCCAACCGTTGAATTTTGGGTCATCAGACAACGCTTTGTTCAGCGGTGTCAGGAAATACCCTGGGGCGATGGCATTGCAGTTCAACCCATACTTCGCCCAATCGGTGGCCATGCCTTTGGTCAAGTTCGCAACCGCGCCCTTGGTGGCCGTGTACGGCGCGATCGTTGGGCGGGCCAAGGCGGTTTGAACGCTGGCAATATTGATGATGTGCCCTGCGCCACGCCCGATCATGTGCCGGGCCACGGCTTGGCCCACATGGAACACACTGGCGACATTGGTTTGCAGCAACTTTTCAAACGCATCGGCGGGGAAATCCTGCAGCTCGGCTCGGTGCTGCATGCCTGCATTGTTCACCAAAATATCAATCGGGCCATGGTTCGCTTCGAACCCATCCACGGCATCGCGCACGGCATTGTGGTCCGTGACATCAAACGGCAATTGCTGCGCATTTTCGATTTCGCCAGCGGCGGCGGTCAGTTTATTTGTATCCCGCCCATTCAGAACCACTTGGGCCCCAGCGGCGGCCATGCCTTTGGCCAGGGCAAACCCGATCCCCTGGCTGGATCCAGTGATCAAGGCCCGTTTTCCGGTCAAATCAAACAGTGAAAGTGACATGGTGTCCCCGATGGTGATGGCTGTTTTGTTATCGCTATCGTTTTTTGATTGCCATGGGCAAGGGGGGCTGTAGCCTGATCCCATGTAACAAAGGGGGCCGTTGTGGGCAGATTATCAGGAAAGCGGGTTTTGGTCACGGCTGCGGGTCAGGGCATTGGGCGCGCCAGTGTATTGGCCATGGTCGCAGAAGGGGCGCACGTTTGGGCCACAGATGTGAATGAAACCCTGTTGGCTGATTTGCCCAAAAGTGAATTCTTGCACACACTTGTCTTGGATGTGCGCGATACTGCCAGCGTGGATGCAGGGGTGGCCGCCGCCCAGCCGGATGTTTTGTTCAACTGCGCGGGCTTTGTGCATCACGGCACTGTTTTGGATTGCGTCGTCGAAGACTGGGATTTCGCATTTGATCTGAACGTCAAATCCATGTTCCGCACCATGCAAGCGGCGTTGCCCGGCATGTTGGAACGGGGCGCAGGGTCCATCATCAACATGTCTTCGGCCTGTTCATCCATCATTGGCGCGCCGAACCGATTTGCCTATGGCACCACCAAAGCGGCGGTGATCGGCATGACCAAATCCGTGGCGGTGGATTACATCACCAAAGGGATCCGCTGTAACTGCATTTGCCCAGGCACCGTGGAAAGCCCCAGTTGGCATGACCGTGTCAAAGCGCTGGGCGAAGACATGGGCAGTTATGACGCCGCGATGGAGGCCTTTGTGTCCCGCCAACCCATGGGCCGCGTTGCCAAGGCGGAAGAAATTGCCGCGCTGGTGGTGTATCTGGCCAGCGATGAAAGTGCGTTTACCACAGGGCAGTCGCACGTGATTGATGGGGGCTGGTCGGGATAGCCCTTCACCTTGGCCCGTGCTGTCGCTAACACTGGCCCCAACACCAACAGGACTGTCCCATGACCCATAAAATCAAGCCCGAAGACCTGCGCTCGCGCAAATGGTTCAACAATCCCGACAACCCGGAAATGACCGCGCTGTATCTGGAACGGTACTTGAATTATGGCCTGACGCGCGAAGAATTGCAGGGCGGCAAACCGATCATCGCCATCGCTCAGACGGGCAGCGATCTGTCCCCTTGCAACCGCCACCACATTGAACTGGCCAAGCGCGTGCGCGATGGGATCATTGCCGCTGGCGGGATTGCCTTGGAAGTGCCTGTGCACCCCATTCAGGAAACCGGCAAACGCCCCACCGCGTCTTTGGATCGGAATTTGGCATACTTGGGTTTGGTGGAAAGCTTGTATGGGTATCCCATCGATGGGGTTGTTCTGACCATCGGCTGTGACAAGACCACCCCTGCCTTGCTGATGGCTGCGGCCACGGTGAACATTCCTGCCATTGCCCTGTCTGTCGGCCCCATGCTGAACGGCTGGTGGGACAATGAACGGGCCGGGTCCGGCACCGTGATCTGGAAAGCCAGGGAAATGGTGGCCAAGGGCGAAATTGACGATGCGGGCTTCATGGAAATCGCCGCGGCATCGGCCCCTTCGGTGGGGTATTGCAACACCATGGGCACGGCCACCACGATGAATTCCCTGGCGGAAGCACTGGGCATGCAACTGCCCGGGTCCGCCGCCATTCCCGCGCCATATCGCGAACGGGGTCAGATGTCTTACGAAACGGGCCGCCGGATTGTGGACATGGTGTGGGAAGATCTGCGCCCCTCGGATATCATGACCCGCGAAGCGTTTGAAAATGCGGTGGTGGTGAATTCCGCCATTGGCGGGTCCACCAACGCGCCCATTCACTTGAACGGGATTGCCAAACATTTGGGCGTGGCTTTGGATAATGACGATTGGCAAAACGTTGGCCACGACGTGCCGCTTTTGGTGAACCTGCAACCGGCGGGCAAATACCTGGGCGAAGATTATCAACGCGCGGGCGGTGTCCCGGCGGTGATTGGGGAATTGATGGCAGAAGGGCTTCTGCCGCATCCGGGGGCCATCACAGCCAACGGCAAAACCATGGCCGACAACTGTGGCGATGTGCGATCCACCAACCAAGACGTGATCTTGCCTGTGGCAAACCCGCTGATGGATGCGGCGGGTTTCATCAACCTGAAGGGCAATCTGTTCGACAGTGCGATTATGAAAACATCGGTGATTTCGGACGCGTTCCGCGAACGATATTTGTCTAACCCCGATGATCCGGGTGCGTTTGAAGGGCGGGCTGTGGTGTTTGACGGGCCGGAAGATTACCACCATCGCATCGATGATCCGGCCGAAAACATTGATGACAGCTGCATTTTGTTCATGCGCGGCGCGGGGCCCAAAGGGTATCCCGGCGGGGCGGAAGTGGTGAACATGCGCGCGCCGTCATATCTGTTGAAGCAGGGCGTTAAGGCGTTGCCGTGCATCGGGGATGGGCGGCAATCAGGCACGTCCGGATCACCGTCCATTTTGAACGCATCGCCCGAAGCGGCGGATGGCGGTGGTTTGTCCCTGCTGCAAACAGGGGACATGGTGCGGATTGATTTGAACAAATGCACGGCCGATATGTTGTTGTCTGATGCAGAATTGAAAACCCGTGCGGCAGATATGCTGGCGGCGGGCGGGTATCAGATGCCCGAAAGCCAATCCCCTTGGCAGCAATATTTCCGTGAAATGGTGGGCCGTCTGGACGAGGGCATGACCCTGCGTGACGCCCCCAATTACCGCGATATCGCGCGCAAACACATGCCGCGCGACAACCATTAACCAAGAAAGCAATTGCAATGAAACTTGTACGATACGGCGACCAAGGCATGGCCCAACCGGGCCTGATCGATGACAATGGCGTTCTGCGCAGCTTGGCAGGATATGTTGAAGATATCACGCCGGATGTTCTGTCTGATGAAAGCCTGGATCGGTTGCGGGAATTTGACACGGACACCCTGATCGCTGTGGAAGACGAACCACGCATGGGCGTGCCTGTGGCAGGGTTCGGCAAGTTCTTGTGCATCGGCTTAAACTATTCCGACCACGCGGCAGAAACCGGGGCCGCCATCCCCGAACACCCGATCCTGTTTTTCAAAGCCAATTCCGCCATCGTGGGTGCGAACGACGATGTGGTGATGCCGCGCGGGTCCACCAAAACAGATTGGGAAGTGGAACTGGGCGTCGTTATCGGCACAGAAGCCAAATACGTGTCCAAAGAAAACGCGCTGGATTATGTGGCCGGATACACCATCGTAAATGACGTGTCAGAACGCCACTTTCAAACGCAGCTGACAGGGCAATGGACCAAGGGCAAGTCCTGCGACACATACGGTCCCACCGGCCCGTTCCTGGTGACCCGTGATGAAGTGCCCGATCCGCAAAACCTGACCATGTATTTGGATGTGAATGGCAAACGCATGCAAACGGGCCATACCTCCACCATGATTTTTTCTGTGGCGGAAATCATTGAACATTTGTCCCAACTGTTCACCTTGCACCCAGGCGATATCATCAGCACGGGCACACCCCCTGGTGTGGGCATGGGGATGAAACCAGACCCGCAATTCCTGAAACCCGGTGATGTGATGGAACTGGGGATCGAAGGATTGGGAACCCAACGCCAAGTGGTGTTCCAAGACGACTAACCGTCTTTATCCAAGCCCAGGTCCAATAAAACCTTGACTATCCTTCCATGACGCAGGCCATCTGGACCTGCGTCATGTGACGGCGCGGGTATGATTGAGATGAAGGCTGTGGTTCAAACATCGCTGCTGACAGGGTTCCAAAACGGAACCACCTTGGCCCAAGGCCGTGCCTTTCATGGCATGCGCGCACCCCATTCCGCACAAGTTCAATTCGTTGATCCCCGCAGGGCGGTGCATCTGTCTGTGGGGGCAGGGGATACCCTGGCCTTAACGGCCTTGGACAGTGGCATGACGCCCGTGGTGGTGGCTGTGTCCCCCGATGGGCAAGACGCGTTGCCCAGCTTTGGATTGCCCGCAGGGGCTGATTTGGATTTGGCCGCGTTTGACAGTGCCGAATTTGCGGCATGGGTCGATGCAAATGGCGGGCGCAAGGTGCCCCAAGCTGCGGCTATTTCCACGCCCGATGATGTGTTGGTTTTGTCCGCGACGCAAACTTGCGATGTGTGGGTCGTGAACCCGGCCCCGCGAACAGCCCATGTGGCTGGGTCTGCCACTGGGGCATTCCGGGTTCACATTCAACGCGCGGCCACCAGTGCTGTTTTGTTGCCCGACCCCTTGGGCGAAATCCGCGAAGAATTTACGGTGTCGCGGGCCACGGCGCAGTCATACCGCGTGAACAAAGGGGAATACGTTCAGATCATTGATGTGGCGGGCCAGCAGTGTTCGGATTTCATGGCCTTCCGCACAGCAGGCCTGGATGCGGGCCAGGAACACATGATCGACAGTACCGTGACCCGGTCCATGGTGGGCGGGGCGTACCCCGGACCTGGGTTGTTTGACAAATTCTTTGACCAAAACATGCGGCCTTTGCTGAATGTGGTGCAAGACACCGTGGGTCGCCACGATACGTTTGCCTTGGCCTGTACTGCACGCGGGTATGAAGAACGCGGCTTTCCCGGCCATGTGAATTGTTCTGACAATATTTCACATGCCATGGATCCGTATGGCGTGGCCGCGCGCCCGGCTTGGCCTGCGATCAATTTCTTTTTCAATTCCTGGATCGACCATGCGGATAACCGCATTCAATCAGAGGAATCCTGGTCCCGCCCAGGTGATTACGTGGCCATGCGCGCCATGGATGATTTGGTGTGCGTGACCACCGCGTGCCCCGATGACGTGGACCCCATCAACGGATGGAACCCCACCGATGTGCATGTGCGCATTTACAAAGAACAGGCCCCCATTCGGCGGGCCGTGGCGTACCGCGAAAAGGAAGACGCGCCCATGACCCTGTCCCAGAATTCGGCGTTTCACCCAGCCACCAGTAAGTTGACCACACAATACGCGCCCGCGCGGGATTTGTGGTTGCCCAGCCAGTTCCCAGGGGCCGGCACCTTGGGCGAATATTGGGCGTGCCGGAATGCCGTGACGATCCAAGATCTGTCAGGCTTGCGCAAATATGATGTCTTGGGGCCAGATGCCGAAAAGCTGTTGCAAAAGGCCACAACCCGCAATGTGGCCAAACTGCCCGTTTGGCGCGGGCACTATACGTTGATGTGTGATGACCACGGCGTGGTGATTGATGACGGCACCTTGTTTCGCTTGGCCCCCGATGTGTTCCGCTGGTGTTGCGGTACTGAAGAATCCGCGCGCCACTTGACCGTGCTGGCCCAAGGGATGGATGTGCGGATCCACGACATGCGGTCGGCCTTGCCGAACTTGGCGATCCAAGGTCCCAAGTCCCGCGACGTGATGCGCAAACTTGCCTTTACCCAGCCCCATGTTCCGCGTGTGGATGATATGCGGTGGTTCGGGGCCACCGTGGCGCGCGTGGGGCACCGGGAAGGGGCGCCCTTCATGTTGGCCCGGGCTGGATACACAGGTGAACTGGGCTACGAGGTATTTTGCGCCCCTGAAGATGCGGTGGGCATTTGGGATGCCATCATGGACGCGGGTCAGGACTTTGGGATCGAACCCATGGGCGGACACGCGCTGGACATCATCCGGATCGAAGCAGGTCTGGCCGCCGCCAACGCGGAATTCGCCGCTGACGTGGATGCATGGGAAGCGGGGCTGGGGTTTGCCGTGGACATGGCCAAATCGGATTTTGTTGGTCGGGCTGCATTGGAACGTAACAAACAAACGCCGCGCCGGGTGCTTAAGGGGATGTTGATGGACAGTGATGATGTGCCCAGCCCAGGGGCGCATGTGTATGATGGCGAACGCCCGGTGGGTGTGGTGACATCGGCCACAAGGTCACCGATGTTGGAACGGGCCATCGCCATGGTGCGTCTGTCTGTGGGGGTGTCCGATGTGGGAACGGCGCTTGAAGTGGGGCAAATGGACGGGCATATGAAGCGCTTGTCCGGCACTGTGTGTGACGTGCCCTTCATTGACCCAACCCGTGCGCGCGCCCGCGCCTGAAAGGTGCCCATATGACATTGCCCCGCAAAGACTTGTTTCACCTTCCTGAAGGCATGATTTATCTGGACGGGAATTCCTTGGGGCCATTGCCAGTGTCCGTTCCCGATGCCGTGTCTGGCATGTTGAAAAACGAATGGGCCACGCAGCTGATCAAAGGCTGGAACACGTGCCAGTGGATGGACCAACCGCGTCGGGTGGGGGATATGGTGGGGCGCTTGATTGGGGCGCCTGCGTCTTCGGTCACCATGGGGGACACGCTGTCGATCAAGGTGTTTCAAGCTTTGGATGCGGCCCTGTCCCTGCGCCCAGACCGCAAGGTTATTTTATCGGACACCGGCAACTTCCCATCGGACTTGTACATGGCCGAAGGCTTGGTGCGGCTGAAGGATGCGGGGTATGAACTGCGCACCGTGGCCCCGGAAGATGTGACAGATGCCATGGGCGATGACATTGCCGTGGTGATGTTGACCCAGGTGGATTACCGCACAGGCCGCATGCATGACATGATGGAATTGACCAAAGCCGCCCAGGCCGCAGGGGCGGTTATGGTGTGGGACTTGGCCCATTCCGCCGGTGCGGTGGAAGTGGACCTGGCCGCCACAAATTGCGAATTCGCTGTGGGCTGCACGTATAAATACCTGAACGGCGGGCCAGGGGCCCCGGCGTTCATTTATGTCCGTCCCGACTTGGCAGATGATTTGCAACCTGCCCTGTCTGGCTGGTTGGGACACGCAGCACCGTTTGCTTTTGAACTGAATTACAGACCAGCCCCTGCCATTGAACGCATGCGGGTGGGCACACCGCCCGTTATTCAATTGGCGGCTTTGGAATCTGCACTGGCGGTCTGGGATGGTTTGACCATGGCCCAAGTGCGGGCGGCATGTTTGGACCTGTCCGAACAGTTTATCACCCAAGTCGAAGCGCGGTGCCCCATGTTAACCTTGGCAAGCCCGCGCGACGGATCCGTGCGCGGATCCCAAGTCAGCTTTGCTTTTGAAAACGGATATGCCGCGATGCAGGCCGTCATCGCACGGGGGGTCATCGGGGATTTCCGTGCGCCCAACATCATGCGGTTCGGCATCACGCCCCTTTACCTGGACGAAGCCGATATCACGGCTGCGGTGGATGTTCTGGATGATGTTCTGAACAATCGTCTTTGGGATCGTCCGGAATATCATGCCCGCAATCGGGTGACGTGACTTTTTTCACCAATTCTAAGGACTGATTTTTGGCGGTTTGGGCCACGGCCTTGGCTGCCACTTTCATATGCGCGCCCGTAAAGGTGGGGTTCACCGCCACCGTTTGACCGGGCAGCGCACCGGCGCGGATCACGTTCTGAGACAGCAATTTGTCTTGTATGGCTTCGGCCACATGGGGCGGCACTTTCAACGACTGCGCAATCAAAGATGCGCTGCCGTTGTTTTGCGCTTTGGCAATGGCTTTGGCCCACATCAAATCAATGGATTTGATAGCGGGGGCCGCAGGCACAGCCGCCGTCGGCAGCAAAGGAAGGGCCGCCGTGGCGGCGATAGATTTGGCGAAGTCTCGTCTGTTCATAGTTGGTATATGGGTATTCCTGCTTAAATTACGATAGTCCCGGTCGCCAGACCGGCCCGCGCCTGCCTGCCCCCCGGCAGGCGCGTCTGATGTCCGCACCTGTCGGAAAGCTTAGAATAAGCGATGGATGTATCGGCTTGGCAATAAAGCACAAGCGCCAGCCCAGGCAGGCGCGGGCCTGATCTCGCAACATCAAAAATGTTTCAAAACCGTTATAAGCCCGCACGTCCCTTTAATTTTCCGAAATTCCGGCTGATTCTGGACGCGGGTTCAACGCGTTACAGCGATTTGTTTCGCGTGCGAAACATTTGGATTTTCCACCCTTTCGCGCCACATCAGCGCGAATCGGGTTCAAATCATTTCAATCACGTCTTTGTCGATGGCCAGGATATACCCTTGGCGGGCCACGTTCTTCACCAACAGCTGGCTGATCAATTGATTGCCCAGCGCATCACGCAACCGTTTGATACGCACGGCACCCGCGGCTTCTTCACAGTCCGCGGCGGACCGGCCGGAAATCACACCTTCCAATTCTGCGCCAGATAAAATGTCGCCATCCATCCGGGCTTCTGCCAAAACGGAAAGGGTTTCAACGGCGGCATCGGTCAACTTGTATTCTTGGTTGTTCAGAATCGCGATTTTTTCTTCACGGCTGATCAAAAGTGAAGATATCTGCAGGCCCGATGCTTCCACCTTGGCCATGCGTCGGTTCAAGGTGACCAGCATCACCAAAAACACCAATGCGGCAATCAGCAAAGCCGTGGCGAACACCAGCAAAACAAATATCGCCACGCGGTAACTGGCCAAGGTATCTGAAAATGCCGTGCCTGATTGGGCCAGGATTTCCAAAAGCCGAATTTCACCGCCACTGGTCAGGGCGTCGTTTTCAACAAAAATGCGTTCGACCCGGGCATTAAAGGCGTTGCCATCGGGCAGGGTTAACAGAAGCCAAGCCCCAGCCGCACACAAGATCACCACTATGGCCACCAGGCCAAATGTAATGATGCGGCCACTGCTGCGGCGCAGATCAGAAGCGGAGGAAGTATTCACCGGCGTTCGATTGCTCCTGCGGGGTTGGGGTGTCGGGGCTGGTTTTCACGATATTCAGTAAAGTCCACCCGTTTGGCAACAGCCGTGCGTTCACAACGTCCATGGCCGCACCAGGGGTGCAGGCCCCATCCTCGATTTGCATAACACCATAGTGAAGCTGCAAAGGATCGTCCTGCTTGGCTTTGTAATGCGCAAAGCACGCCGCTTGGGCATGTCCCGCAGCGAAACACAGCGCTGTTATAAGAAGTATATGTTTCATGGGGCCAACGTGGCTGACACTGGGGTGTTATTCAATAACCCATCTGCTGATATCGCATAACGTTTCACCGAAATTGCCTGACAGCCGCCGCCGCCCCCATTCTTTTCCCATGACGCCTTTGCTGGAAAGGAAATCAGATGCGGAACATTATTCTTGGAACCACTTGTGCGGCCCTGCTGTCTTTGTCGGCGGTCAGCCCCGCGATGGCAGAAGAACGCAACACCAACAATGCTTGGGTGCCCTTGCTGTTGGGCGGTTTGGCGATTTACGCCATCAAAGACCGCAATGATCGCAAACGCGAACGGGCCCGGGTGGAAACCCCTGTGCGGCCAGTGCGCCCCGTTCAACCAACCCGCCCTGCCGTGATCCACACCCCGCGCAATGTCTTGCCCGCCGCATGTTTCCGGCGTGTGGACACCTGGGATGGCCGCGTTGGCCTGTTTGGCAAACGCTGCTTGGAACGCCGGTATGCCCACATCGACAGTTTGCCGCGCCAATGCCGCACACGTTTGGAATCCGACCGTGGTGAGGTGCGCCGGGGCTTTTCAGCCCGCTGCCTGCGCCACCACGGCTACCGGATGAGTTCCCGCTAAGGCATCAGCCTTAAGTCGGGTATGGGGGGAACGGGTTTTAGGACATGGGTACCGTTCCCCCCTTTTACTTGCGCGCCTGCCGCTTGGGGCGTAGGCCGCACCCATGCCAGATTTTTCCTTTGAACAAGCTTTGATGGACCGGGGTGTCACCCGCATTTGCGGCGTGGATGAAGTGGGGCGGGGCCCCTTGGCCGGTCCCGTATATGCCGCAGCCGTGGTGTTGAACCCTGCGGATATTCCGGATGGTTTGAATGACAGCAAAAAGCTGACCCTACGCCAACGCGAAAGCGTGGCGGAACAAGTTTCGCTGCGGGCAGACGTGGCCTTTGGGTTTGCCACCGTCGAAGAAATCGATGAAATCAACATTCTTCAAGCGTCCCACCTGGCCATGGCGCGGGCTGTTCACAACCTTTCGGCCCCGGTGGATCATGTTTTGGTGGATGGAAACCGCGTGCCGCGCGATTTGAACGTGCCAGCCACCCCGATTGTCAAAGGCGATGCACGATCTTTGTCGATTTCAGCGGCATCAATCGTGGCTAAAATCAGGCGGGATTTAGTCATGTATGATTTGGCGCAACAGTTTCCCGGCTACGGATGGGAAACAAATATGGGATATCCGACCCAACAGCACCGCAAAGCGCTGGCAGATTTGGGCGTAACCCCACACCATAGACGCAGCTTCAAGCCCGTGCACAACATCTTGTATCAAGAAAAATCCTAAGAATTTTTTTGATTAAAAAATTTGACCCAGAATCACCAATGACTCATCTTCTGTCTCATAACTGAGCGTGGCCAAACACGCCGGACCAGAGGCAGAAATGACCGGAATACCCAAGACCAACGGCGACCCAGTGTTGCCGACCAATAGTATTATTTCGGGCGATTGTGTGGATGCGATGAATGCGATGCCAGAAGGCAGCGTTGATCTGATTTTCGCCGACCCGCCCTATAACCTTCAGCTGAAGGGTGACCTGCATCGGCCGGACAACAGCCAGGTGGATGCGGTGGACGATCACTGGGACCAGTTCGACAGTTTTGCGGTCTACGACACATTCACCCGCAACTGGTTGAAGGCGGCCCACAGGGTGCTGAAACCCCATGGGGCGATCTGGGTCATTGGCAGTTACCACAACATTTTCCGCGTGGGCACCGCCCTGCAAGACGCGGGCTTTTGGATCCTGAACGATGTGATCTGGCGCAAGTCAAACCCGATGCCGAACTTTCGCGGCAAGCGGCTGACCAATGCCCATGAAACGATGATCTGGGCCTCAAAATCTGAAGGCGCCAAATACACTTTTAACTATGAAGCGCTGAAGGCCTTGAACGAAGGCACCCAGATGCGCAGCGATTGGGTTTTGCCCATCTGTACAGGACACGAACGTTTGAAAAACGACCAAGGCGAAAAAGCCCACCCAACACAAAAACCTGAAAGCTTGCTGCACCGTGTCTTGGTGGGGTCCACGAACCCAGGTGATGTGGTGTTGGACCCGTTCTTTGGCACAGGCACCACAGGGGCCGTGGCCAAAATGTTGGGTCGGGATTGGATCGGCATTGAACGCGAAGAAGCATACCGCAAGGTGGCCCAACGCCGGATCGATGACGTGCGCCGCTACGACAGCGATGCCTTGAAGGTCAGCACAAGCAAGCGGGCAGAACCGCGCGTGCCCTTCGGCCAAGTGGTGGAACGCGGCATGTTGCGCCCGGGCGAGGTTCTGACCAGCCCACGCGGAAAAACCGCCAAGGTGCGCGCAGACGGAACACTGGTGTCCGGCGATTCCGCTGGATCCATCCACCAAGTTGGGGCCGCCCTGGAAGGTGCGCCAAGCTGCAACGGATGGGCTTATTGGCACTTCAAGCGTGATGGCAAGACGGTTTTGATTGACGCGCTGCGCCAACAAATCCGCGCAGAAATGCGCCGACCAAACTAAACGAAATTACAGTTACCGCCCGTGTTCTGCATGCCTGATGCAGTTCACATAACTTTGCCCCGGCCTTTGTGCCGGGGTTTTTTTGTTGCGTATGAATAATCTATCTACTAATAGGTAGTTATGGATACCCGCACCACCCTTAGCAACACTGCAGAACACTTGCTTCGTACGGCTGGCCCGGACGGGTTCAGCTTTGCGGATTTGGCCGCCGCAGCTGACATTCGCAAAGCGTCTGTGCATTATCACTTTCCCACCAAGGCTGACCTGACGCGGTCCGTGTTAAGCGGATATATCAAACGGTTTTGGGCCAGTTTGGCCGCGCAGGAGAATGCCGCGCCTGACGCCAAGTTGGCCGCCCTGGCGGAGTTGTATCGTGACGCCATGGCAGACGGATCCAAGCTGTGTTTGTGCGTGGCCTTGTCCATCGCACCCGGCAGCTTGGCGGATGATATCACCCAAACAGTTCATGATTTTCACAAGGATTTGGTGAACTGGATCAACGCCGCATTGGGTCAAGATGACCCGCAACTGGCGCTTGATTTGTTGGCCAGTTTGCAAGGGGCGCAGCTTGTCGCGCGGTCATTTGCAGGCACGGCCACGTTTAACACCATTGCCAATGCTGCTGTGCAGCGGGCACTTTCATCATAACCCCGGGGGATCCCATGGAACTGAACGCAGATTTTTCCAAACGCGCCATTGTGCGCCCTGATGATTACACATGGGTCGACAGCCCCGCGAACGGTGTGCGCCGCATGATGTTGGACCGCATCGGGGATGAAGTGGCGCGCGCCACCACCATTGTGGAATTTGCACCAGGGTCAAAATTTGATGCCCACACCCACGGGGGCGGCGAGGAATTCTTGGTGCTGGAGGGTGTGTTTTCCGATGAAACCGGCGATTTCCCAGCAGGCAGTTACGTGCGCAATCCCATCGGCACATCCCACAAACCCCACACGGACCAGGGCTGCCGCATTTTGGTGAAGTTGCATCAGTTTGATGCGGCGGACACAGCGCAATTTTCAATCGACACTGCGAATGCGGATTTCCGGCCTGGCTTGGTGCCGGGGCTGTCTGTCTTGTCCTTACACAGCGGGCCCGAAGAAAACGTTGCCTTGGTGCGCTGGGCCCCTGGCACCCAATTCACCCCCCACAGTCATTGGGGCGGTGAAGAGGTATTTGTTCTGGAAGGCACCTTTGCCGATGAACACGGCGAATACCCTGCGGGCACCTGGATCCGCAGCCCGCATTTATCCCAGCATAAACCGTATTCCACTGACGGGTGCCTGATTTATGTGAAGACCGGGCATTTGTTGCCGGATGACTTGGCGGCTTAACGGGGCAGCGGATTGGTGCCTTTGTTATACGGCAGCCAATCACTGATTTCCGGGTAATACATTTCCCGCCAGCGGCGGACGCGGGGGTTCATGTATCGTTTCCACAGGGTGGGGGACAGGGCCAGTAAGGTCATGACCGGGTACCCGAAGGGCAGCTGCGGCGCTTCTGAATCGTCGTATGTTTGCAGCAGCGGGAAGCGCCTGTTGGGTTTGTAATGGTGGTCTGAATGGCGTTGCAAATTGATCAGCAGCCAGTTGGATGCCTTGTGCGCCGCGTTCCAGGAATGGTGGGGTTTGACGTGTTCGTATTTGCCGTCCCCCAGGTGTTTGCGCGTCAGGCCATAGTGTTCGACATAGTTCACCAATTCCAGCTGGTTGATGGCGACAAACGCCTGCCAGATGAACAGGACAACCCCCAAAATGCCCCCCAGGGCAAAGGCCAAAATCAGGCACGCCGCCTGTAAACCCCAATACATCAGGAACGGATTGGATCGGTGCCAGAAGCCCAGGCCCTTGCGGGCCAGCATCGCTTTTTCTGCACCCAGGGCAGACAGGTAACATTGCCGCAAAACCCGTGGAAAGAAACGCCAGAACCCTTCGTTGAACCGGGCCGTTACCGGGTCCTTGGGGGTGGCCACGTATCGGTGGTGCACCAGCAAATGTTCTGATCGGAAGTGCGAATACAGCACCATGGCCAACAACCCGTCCGCAAACCAGCGTTCGATCCGGGGGCGCTGGTGCATCAGTTCATGGCTGTAATTGATGCCGATGGTGCCGGTGATGACACCGACCCCGATGAACAGGCCAAACAATTCCCACCCGCCCAGATGATCAGCCCGCGTGGCATAGGCGATAACTCCGAACAGCGTGAAGAATTGCAAAGGTGGCCACACCAGGGTGATGGCCTTGTACCAAAACAGTTGGCTGTCATCTGTGCCGGGGTCTTCGTTCAGTTCATTCAGTCCGGCAAAGGTATCGATGATGGAAAACAGGTACCACGTGGACAGGGGCAACAACAAAACCAGCCATCCGCCATAAATCGCCCCGACCCACACCAAGGGGATCAGCGCCAGTGACAGCCAAAACGGCAGGGCATTGCGCCAATTCGCGATCGACATGCTGGGATTTTCTGTGGTTGCCATGGGGCACCTTTTCTTTGGTTACCCAGAACATAGCCCCCCTTGCCCGCCAGACCAAGGGTGTGGCTTGGGGCGTATCGTCCCGATTCTAGCCTGATTTGCTGATCATATCCCAAACCTTGCGCATCACGGTGGGTAAGCCGCTGGGTTTGAAGGCCGTTTTTTCGATGAATGCGCCTCTGGTGGGGGGCGTGTGCACATCGCGCGCCACGGCGATGTCCAGTACCAAATGGAAATGGGTGAACGTATGGCGCACCTGTTCGTTTTGCATCTGCCAGTCCGCGTTCACAGGGGGCGCGGGCGCAGGCAAATCGACCGCCCAATCGGTGCCGGGCCATCCCATCATGCCGCCCAGCAACCCTTTGTCGGGGCGTTGTTCCAACAAGACCGCCCCATCCCCACGTATCGCGACATATGCAATGCCGCGGCGTGTGGGTTTGGGGGTTTTTGGCAGCTTCTTTGGCAATTCTGTTTGGGTGCCGCTGGCGCGCGCGTCGCAGGCGTGGTTCCAAGGGCAAATCCCGCAAGCCGGGTTGCGGGGGGTGCAAATGGTGGCGCCCAGGTCCATCACCGCTTGGGCATAATCGCCCGGGCGTTTGGCGGGGGTCAGGGCCGCAGCCAGTGTTGTCAGTTCCGCTTTTGCCGTGGGCAGGGGGGTGTGCACATCATGCAGCCGGGCCATCACCCGTTCCACGTTGCCGTCCACCACCACAGCCGCTTCATCATACGCGATGGCCGCAATGGCCGCGGCGGTATATGGCCCTACCCCCGGCAATTTCAGCAACGCGTCGTGGGTGGGGGGGAACGTGCCGCCCATTTCAAACGCCACGACACGGGCGCATTTCAACAGATTTCGGGCCCGTGCGTAATAACCCAAACCCGCCCAAGCGGCCATCACATCGGCGTCTTCAGCGTTGGCCAAGTCCACCACGGTGGGCCAAGTTTGGGTGAATTTTTCGAAGTATGATTTGACAGCGGCAACGGTGGTTTGTTGAAGCATCACTTCAGACATCCAAACCCGGTAAGGATCGGGCCGCACCCCCGCTGCCCGATCCGCGGGCGGGGTGCGCCAGGGCATGGCGCGGGCATTGCGGTCGTACCAAGCCAGCAAGTCTTGGTTCAGTTTTGGGTCTTTCATGCGATCACGTCTTTTTCATGTGGCATCAGGGCCGTCAAAAGATAAGATAGTGCGGACATACCAATGGACACCTGATGGCATACGATTCCAAACGCAACAAAGGCTTTCGCAGTGCGTCCGCGCTGTTGGAAAACCGTTTGCGCACGGTGGGGGAAGATCGTGGCTTTGCGGTGACCCGGTTGTTGACCCATTGGCCCGACATCGTGGGTCCGGATTTGGCGGCGATTACCACACCGGTGAAGGTCAGCTATGCCAAGGGTGGGTTTGGTGCGACGCTGATTTTGCTGACACGCGGGGCCCATGCCCAGATGGTGGAAATGCAATTGCCTGGGCTGCGTGACAAGGTGAACGCCTGTTACGGATACAACGCCATCGCGCGGGTCAAGTTGACCCAAACTGCCCCAACGGGGTTCAAAGAAGGCCAAGCGATCTTTGGGCAAACATCATCCGCGCCAGCGCCCCGAAACCCAGAACACACCGCCAAGGCAAACGCCACGGTGGCAGACATAAACGATTCCGGATTGCGTGCAGCGCTGGCGGAATTTGGTGACAACATCCTTCATGGAAAGAAAGTGAAACAATGAACAACAAGGTCTTTTTGGGCGTCGTATTTGCAGCAGCCCTGGGGGTTGGCGGATTTGTATCGGGTGCCTTTGACGGGTTGCGCGGCACGCCGGTGGCCGGACAAACGGATATTGGGCCCACTTTGGGGGCGGCCAACGCCCAAAGCGCCGATGTTGAGGTGGACACATCCACTGTCCAAGAAATGTTTTTGGGGGATGAAAACGCCCCCATCACCGTGGTGGAATACGCAAGCTATACATGCCCACATTGCCGTTCGTTCCATGAAGGCGCGTTCAAAGATATCAAGCGCGATTACATCGACACCGGCAAAGTAAAGTTTGTCTACCGCGAGGTGTATTTTGACCGTTTCGGTTTGTGGGGATCCATCGTGGCGCGTTGCGGCGATGGTTCACAGTTCTTTGGAATCAGCGATTTGCTGTATCAAGGCCAATCCGAATGGACCCAAGGCAGCCCAGCAGATATTGCAGCCAACTTGCGCAAAATCGGCCTGACTGCGGGTTTGACGAACGAAGATCTGGACGCTTGTTTTTCCGATGGTGTGAAAGCGCAAACCCTGGTGACTTGGTTTGAAGAAAACGCCGCCCGGGACAATATTCGGTCAACGCCATCGTTCATGATCAACGGGAATCTGCATTCCAACATGTCTTACGATGCGTTCAAAACCATCCTAGACGCCCAATAAGTCCAAGGCCCCATCCAGCACGCCCCAGTCATCTGACGTCAGGCGCACGGGAAGGGGCAAAACGGACGATCTGAAAGACGCCGGCAATCGCACGGCGTCTTTTTCCGTTGTGACCAGCTGGGCGTGTTTGGAGGCTGCTTCCGCCTTAAGGCGTTGCAACAGGGCGGGGGTGAACGGCTGATGGTCCCCCAAAGCCGTGGCCCCGCGCAGATCAGCGCCCATATCCCGCAGGGTTTGGAAGAATTTGTCCGGGTGTCCGATGCCCGCAAACGCCACAACCGGCAGACCGGCCCAGGGCATGCCCGTGGGCAAGGGGGACAGCGCGGCTTGCAGGTGGGGCAAGGTGGTGGCCTGGGGCCAATGGGCCGCAAAACTGTTTTGGGCCGATGGTCGCCCGATGCTGACCACCAGGTCAGCCCTGGCCAAACCCGCGCGGACAGGTTCGCGCAATGGCCCGGCAGGCAGGCACAACCCGTTCCCAAAGCCCCTGTAAGCATCCACCACCACGATGGATATGTCTTTGCGCACGGAAGGGTTTTGGTGGGCGTCATCCAAGATGATGACCGATCCCATGTCTTGGGCCATGGCCACCCCAGCGGCACGATCTTTGGCCACGATGGTGGGGGCAAATGCCGCCAGCAGCAGGGGTTCATCCCCCACCAGGCTTGCATCATGGGTGTTGGGGTCCACCAACAGTGGGCCTTCGGCGGACCCACCGTACCCGCGGGTGACAAACACAGGGCGCCCCCCCCGTGCCAGGATCCGTTCTGCCAGGGCAATGCAAGTTGGGGTTTTGCCCGTTCCGCCCGCATTGATGTTTCCAACGCTGATCACGGGCACCCGGGCTTGGAATCCCTTGCTTGCTTTGCGCACGCGCCTGGCTGTTGCCCAACCATACAGGCCACCCAATGGGGACAATACCCAGGCCCGCAGTCCCCGCTTTTGATACCAGAATGCCGGGGCCCGCATTAGGGCGCGTCCGGTTGTAAAATGTCTTTGATCAGATCAACGGTACGGTTGATCCCTTCTGCGGCATTGGCCACCATGGTCCAGCCCGCTTGGGCATACTGGGCGGCGGTTTCAGGACGTACGCACCGGGCAATTTCTTGGCCCAATTCGTTCTCAGTGGGCACGAGGGTCACGGCATCGGCCGCTTGCATGCGGGCCATGGCCGCGTGGTGTTTGGGGACATTGGGCCCGGCAATAAGGGCAGATCCCACGGCCGCGCTGACCAATGGGTTTGCGCAAGTATCGCCCCGGAACGTGCCGCCCAAATATGTGGTGACCGCCAGCGAATACCAAAGGCCGCGTTCAAAAGCGCCATCGGTGACAAACACATTTGTCGATGCTTCGGGCAACGCTTCGACGGCCCGTTCCGCCACAGATAATTTGCGCGCGCGTGCGGCATCCGCCATGGCGGGGGCATCTTTTTCGTCCATGGGGTCCAGGAACAACACCAGTTTGCGCACATTGCGCCGGGCCTGGTCATAGGCGTCCAGGATCAAATCCAATTCCGCCATGGGCACACCACGGGCAAAGAAAATCTGACACCCGGTCAAGGCTTTCACAATTTCCTGACGTTCACTGGCGTCATAGGATGGGGGCAAGCCGCATCCTTGCAAAACCCCGGTCACCTGAACGACCCGTGGATCCACCCCCAAAGACAACAGGTGGTCTTTGTCCTTGCGGGTTTGCACCAGGGCAAATTTTGCTGTTTTCAGCGTGGATTGGGCCAAGGGTTTTTGCCAAACAGAAGGCTGGCCTTCCAACACATTGGTGGAAATATTGGCCAAGATGACGGGCATACCTGACCGATGACTTTGCCCCAGAACACGGGTGTTCACGGCATTGTCCATCCACACAAGCGTTTTGATGCTGCGGGCGGTTGGGTCAAAGTCCCGCAGGTTTTCCACGTCAAAGTCTGGATGGCTCAGATCTTCGGGGCCTGTGATGGCCAAATCGCACGGCACGCTTTCCAGGTGCAGCCTGTCCACGACCTCCACCATCCCGTCCAAATCGGACTGGTCCGCCACATGGGCCCAGATGGTGGGAATACCAGTCATGGCCAGGGTCGTTCAGGGCGTTTTATACGCCCAGTTCTTCCGTTGAACTTGCGGCCGCTTCTTCATCGCGCAAGCGGTGCAGGTGGGCGATAAAGTACCGCATGTGGGCATTGTCCACTGTGCGGTGTGCCGCGTTCTTCCAAGCGTCATAGGCGCTGGCGTAATCTGGGAAAATTCCCACGATGTCCAAGGCGTCGGTGTCGCGGAAAACATTGGCGGCGGGATCAACAAGTTCCCCCCCGAAAACAAGGTGCAAGCGTTGGGTCATGGGGAAACCTCCTTTGGCAAACGTCGTACTATATCGCTTAGCGTATCCACCCGGTGGGTCAAGTTCCTGTCAGGCCTTGGATCAGTGAACTGTGAATGTGGGGGTTCGTGGCCACAATGCCGTTCAACGTGGGGTGGGGGTTGTTAAAGGCCGCTGGGTTGCCCTTTTGGTCGGTCACACAGCCCCCTGCCTCGGACACGATCAAAACCCCAGCGGCGATGTCCCATTCCCAAGTGGGCCGCAGGGTCAACATCCCATCAAATGCCCCTTGGGCCACAAGGCACAAGCGATACGCAAGCGATGATCGGAAACTGCGACGAATGCCCGGAAAACCACCGGGCCAGAATTCTTCTTTGAAATTGGCTTTGGAGGCCAGAACACAGGCCCCTTGGGTTTGTTCCCGATCAGACGGTTTGATGGGATCCCCATTCAGCCAAGCCCCAGCCCCGAGGGACGCTGTAAACATCAGGTCTTTGACCGGCAAATACACCGCCGCATGGGTCACTTGCCCGCCACATGCGATGGCAATGGAATGCGCCCAGTGTGAATTTCCTTCAATGAACGCGCGCGTGCCATCGATGGGGTCTGCGATGAACAGCTTTTCTTGTGTCAGCCGTGCTGGATCATCTTCGGTTTCTTCAGACAACCAACCATAGTCGGGGCGCGCCGTGCACAGCTTGTCGCGCAACATGGCATCCACGGCCAAATCTGCTTCGGTTACGGGACCGGCGTCACCGCCCTTATCCCACACTTCCGGATCGCTTTTGAAAAACCGCTGGGCGATTTCGCCTGCGGCATAACATGCGTCCGTCAACAGGGTCAGATCGTCATGCGCCTGCAATCGTCAATCCTTCCACCAGCAAGGATGGGATCGGGCGCGACATATGCTGACGCGCGTCATTGGCCGGAACGATCGTGGCCAACATGGACAACAGGTTCCCAGCAATGGTGCATTCGCTGACAGCATATTGGATTTCGCCGTTTTCCACCCAGAAGCCACCCGCGCCCCGCGAATAGTCGCCGGATGTGTCGTTGATCGACGACCCAATAAGCGATGTCAAAAGCAAACCCGTGCCCATGTCGCGCAGCAATGCGTCACGGGTTTGCGTGCCTTGGGTCAGCCGTACGTTCCCCACACCGGGTGATGGCGGGGCGGACGTGCCGCGCCGGGCTGATGCGGTGCTTTCCAATCCCAAACGTGCGGCAGTGGACATGTCCATGGTCCAGCCCTGCAAAACGCCATCGGTTACAATGGAACGTTTTGCGGTGGGCAGGCCTTCACCATCGAAGGGCAGTGAACTGCCAACGCGGGCGCGGTGGGGTTCTTCCACCAAATCCATACCAGCGGGTAAAACAGATTGCCCCAGTTTGTCCCGCAACCAAGTGGCCCCACGGGCCACGGATGATCCGTTGCTGGCGGCCAGCAAGTGACCAATCAAAGTGCCCGACACCCGTTCGTCATACAAAACGGGGAATGTGCCTGTGGGCGGTTTGCGGGGGGCCAAACTGGCCACGGTGCGTTCGCCTGCGCGCGTTCCAATATCGGTGGCACTGCGCAAATCTGAGTTATAAATGCGCGCATCAAAATCGTGATCGCGCACCTTGGATGTGCCTTCACCCGCCACGGCGACGCAAGCAATGTGATGGGATGTGCGGCTGTATCCGGCGGAAAACCCTTGGCTGGTGGCCAAGTGAAACTGCGATGCCCCAAAGGCGGCTTCTGCGGATTGGATCTGGCTGACCCCATCCACACCCATGGCGGCCGTTTCCGCAGCCAAAGCCCGGTCTTGCAACTGGGCGGCTTCTGGTTCGTCGGACGGATCAAAAAGATCCAATGCTGTTGCATCCACATTGGTGGCAAACGCACCAGGTTCAGCTTGGCGAATGTAAGGGTCTTCGGGCGCGACTTTGGCCATGGCCACAGCACGTTCAGACATTTCGGCCAAAGCTTCTGCCCGGATATCAGAGGTGGAGATACAAGCCTGCCGTCCCTGAACCATAACGCGCAGTCCCAAGCGCACGCCTTCCGAACGGTCCGCTTGGTCCAGGGCGCCTTCGCGCACCGCAATAGAAAGGGACGTTTCAGAAACCGCCAGCGCATCAGCGCCATCAGCCCCGGCGGACTTGGCAGCGGCCAATGCTTGATCGGTAAGGTTTGCCAAGTCCTGGGTCATAAACGGAATCCGTGTTGGAATGTGTTGCAGGCGGGTTACCGCATCCGCACGCCATTCACCAGCACGTGGGCGTCTGCGTTCACTTCCACTTCGGTTTTCAGGCTGTCTTCGCCATCGCCGGGTTGGGTGAACATCCCCATCATCATGCGCACGGGCAACAGGTCTTCTGCTTTGACCAAGCCTGTGGCAGGCAACTTATCCAACAGGGCGTTGGCCCCCACCAAGTTGAACATGGCTGTGCCCATGGGGCGGGGGAACCCACCAAATGTTTCCAGGTCCATGTTGTCAAACGTGAACGCGCCACTGCCAGTCAATTCCGCCCCCGCAGCCCGCAGCAGAAGTGTTTCCAAGTTCATGGTGTGCAGCTTGCCAGGGTCTTCAATGTTTTCCATTTTTTCTGGATCAAGATTGAAAATGTCGAAACTCAATTCAGCTTCGCCGACAAATTTCATTTCTAAAGTGATCGGGTCCCGGGGCAGGGCGGCACCGGCATCAAACATCGCCCAGATCATATCGCTGAGGACAACGTCCCGCATATATAACCCATATTCCACCGGTGCGCGTGTGTGTTGCTTTACTGGGATTACAACCGACCCACCTGCTTCGGCCAAAGATGCTTCAATTGGGAAAGGCATCATGGGGATATTGTATTTCATATCCAACGATTTCAGCGACGAAACGCCGGAGATTACAGTGTCGGTGAAGTTGTATTCAACATTGGAGGCACCACTGGAGAATTCCGCATTCATGGCCATGCCACCTACAGGAACATTGATTTGGCCCGAAAGGGTGTCATACCCGTATTGCACACGCATGTTTGGGTTGATGGCCCCGGGTTTCCCCAACATCGCCAGCGCATCCAAATTGCCCGCAAAGCTGCCGGACAAATCGTTGGCAATCATCGTGCCATCTGCGGCTTGGCCGGACTCGGGGTCTTTGAAAGCAAAATCAATTGCCATTGCTTTCGATGAAAACGTTCCGTTTTGTTTGTTGTTTGCGTCAACAGAGTTTCCGGCGACCACATCGCGCACGGATAAACTGAAGTCTGCGTCAACAGGGCCATTTTCGTCGCCCACTTCCGTCAATTTCAGATTGGCTTCTGCAATTTTCGTGTCGAAGTTCATTTGATCGACGGTACCATTCACAATGACCGTCGCGTCATTTTGGGAATATTCAAACTCAATGTTTATCGGTTTGCCCGCATCTTCGAACGACACGAAAAATGGGATGGTTTCGGACGTTTCGATCTGAACTGACCCGTTCCCCAATTCTTCAAAGCGTACCGCGTCAATTGTGTACTTCAAGCCGAAGCTAGCTTCTTCATAGTCCATGGTGATACCCGAAACCGTCAAGACAGATCCGTCTTTGGTTTCGTTGGCAACTTGCACTTTTATGTCCGGATTTGCCGTTAGCATTTGTTCGTATTTGGCCCAGACTTCTTCTGCTGTAAGGGCGAATGCTGGCGCGGCGAAAACGGTAAGGGCGCAAATGGCTGCCCCTGTTTGAAAAGTGGTTTTCATGGAAATCTCCGTGGTAAATTTCAATTCAGGCTATCGCGCAGGCGCGTCAAACAAAACCCCCCGCACCAATTTCTGGCGAAAAACTGCACAGACCCAAAAACCATGCGACTATCGACTGTACTATGGGGGCGGCAGGCCTTACTTTTGTTTCCAAAGTGCGCACAATACCGCACATAACATCGTAGGGGATCGACGATGGAACAAATTCAGGCGCTTTTCCAAAAATATGCCGGGGATGGCATAGATCAATTGATGGCGTGGTTGTTAAGCCCCCAAGCTTGGATTCAGTTTGGCTTGGTGGTGGCGGCCTATTTCTTGGCGCGGCTTGTGGCGGCTATGGTATCGCCCATCTTGAACAAAGCCCTGACCTTTGGACCCAACAAGCACACTGCGTTGCAATCCACGGGCGCTTTCTTGTTGATGTTCATCCCGTTGATTACGCCGTTGCTGGCCTATGGCCTGACCGCCGCGGCTGAAGTGATTGGCAGCAGCCTGCTTGGCGCCAGTGGTGTGATTGCGCTTGGTAAACGGTTGTTCGTTTTCTTGGCCATTCGGGTTTTCGTTCTGCACATCCTTAACGTTCCAATTTTGCGGGCGCTGGGGCGTGTGTTCTTGATCCCCGCTGGTTTGCTGTACGTTGTTGGAATGTTGCAGCCGGTTCTGGATTTCCTGGCGGGCACCGTTGTTCCATTGGGGAACCTGTCGTTTGATTTGTTGTGGTTGCTGAAATTAGTGGCCTTTGGCGGCATTATTTTCTGGCTGGGCGGTTGGTCCAATTCGCGGTCTTCCGATTACATCAATCAACAAGATGAAATGGAACCGGCCACCCGACAGTTGGCGGCCAAAACGTCCGAGATTGCCATCTACGGCATTGCGTTCTTGGTCTTGATGAACGTGATGGATATCAGCCTGTCTGCCCTGACGGTGCTTGGGGGTGCCATCGGTGTGGGGCTTGGGTTTGGTCTGCAAAAGATTGCGTCCAACTTCATCTCTGGCGTGATCTTGTTGCTGGAAGGCCAAGCCACGGTCGGGGATTACGTGGAACTGGATGGCGGTGAACAAGGCAAGATCGTGAAGATGTTGTCCCGCGCGATTATCTTGGAAACCTTTGATGGGAAATGGATCGTTGTCCCGAACGAAGATTTCATCATCACCCGGGTCATCAATTATTCTGACAGTGGCAGTGCCAACCGGTACGAAGCGCCGTTTTCTGTGTCTTATGACACCGATATTAATTTGGTGCCTGGCATTGTCGAAGCGGCGGTGGCGACCCACCCTAAAGTGCTGGACCTGCCATATCCGCCGGACTGCGAATTACGAGCCTTCGGGGACAGTGGTATAGAGTTCGCTGTGGAAATTTGGGTCAACGGGTTGGACGATGGTCCTAACAAGTTCACTTCGGACGTGCTGTTCTTGATTTGGAACGCGCTTAAAGAAAACAACATAACCATTCCGTACCCACAACGTGTTGTGGAACTGAAGGGCGAAGTGAAAACCATCAAAGGATGACCCGCGCACTGGTCATTGGTGGCGGCCCAGCAGGGCTGATGGCGGCTGACGTGATGGCCCAAGCGGGGCTGGACGTCACTGTGGCAGACAAAATGCCATCGATGGGCCGCAAATTTTTGATGGCGGGTAAATCCGGTCTTAACCTGACCAAAGATGAACCCGAAACCACCTTTGCCGATGCCATTGCAATGACAACGCCTGTGGCGTCCGCCGTTGCGGGTTTTGGGCCATCCGCGGTGCAGGACTTTGCAACCGATTTGGGGCAACCCATTTTCACCGGCACAACGGGCCGGGTCTTTCCCAAAGCAATGAAAGCGTCGCCTTTGTTGCGGGCTTGGCTGCAGCGGTTGGCGGCGTTGGGGGTCACGTTCAAAACACGCCACACATGGGTGCCTGATCTGTCCGTGCCCGGGCAATTCGAAACGCCAGATGGACCCGTGCAAATTGAGGCTGACGTTACGGTCCTTGCCCTTGGGGGCGCCAGTTGGGCACGCCTGGGGTCTGACGGAACCTGGGCAAACCCCGTGTTCAAACAGGGTGTGCAAGTCGTGCCGTTCCGGGCATCGAACTGTGGGTTCCATGTGAACTGGTCCAACCATATGGATCGTTTTTTTGGTGTGCCGCTGAAGGCGTGCGCTTTGACCGCAGGCGATGTGGCGTCGCGGGGTGAGGCGATCATCACCAAACGCGGGATCGAAGGCGGCGGGATTTATACTTTGGCCGCAACTTTGCAAAAGGGTGGTGCGTTCAACATTGATTTGCTGCCTGATCGCGATGTGGACTTTGTGACCCAAAAACTGGCGAAACCGCGTGGCAAAACATCACTGTCCAACCACTTGCGCAAAGCGCTGGGATTATCACCGCTGAAAATTGCGTTGCTGCGCGAAGCCGTGCGTGATTTGCCAAACGACCCATCGGAATTGGCCCAAGTCATCAAGGCGCTGCCGCTGGCGCTGGGCGATCCGTTCCCCATGGACGAAGCGATTTCCACGGCAGGTGGCATTGCGCCGGGCGCGCTGACGGACAGGTTGATGTTAAAATCCCACCCGGGCGTTTTTTGCGCAGGCGAAATGCTGGATTGGGATGCCCCAACGGGGGGGTATCTGCTGACCACTTGTTTTGCCACGGGGCGTGCCGCGGGCTTGGGGGCAGTGGCTTACGCTGGCGGCAACGCGCGTTTGTAAGCGGGCCGATCGCGCATACGTTTGGAATAATCCCGCAACGCTTGGCTGGGGGTGTTGAACTTTGCAGCAAACCCCCAGTTCAAGCAGTGCACCGCCAAAATATCCGCGATGGTCATGGTTTCACCCATCAAAAACGGTCCCTGCAAACGGTCTTCTAAGCGTTGCATGGCCCGATCGAATTCCCATACCAAAGGCGGTTTGACTTCCGGCACGCGCTGGTCTTCTGGGTTTACGAATTTGTGCTTTGCCGCCGTCCAAAGGACGCTGTCCATTTCCTCCAACACAAAATTGGTGTGGCCATCTTGAACCATGCGGTCGTGGGTGCCTGCCTGAAATGTCAGCGCGCCGTGGTGGTCGGCCAGATATGTCATGATCGCCACGCTGTCAGTGAAGGTGCTGCCTTGGTCAATCAATGCGGGCACTTTGCCCGTTGGATTAAACGCCTTGGCTTCATCAGATCCCGGCTTGGCGAAAACCAGTTCGTACGGCTGGCCCAATTCTTCCAGCGTCCAGGTGACCCGCAAAGATCGGTCGCGCCCTGTGCCCACCACTTTGTACATTACCGTCCTCCTAACATCGAAAGTCTTATGAAGCTGCGTTCCACCACGGCCATTTGCGGCGCGGTCTGTCCGGCGGACCGTAAGCTAAGATCTGTTTCCAACAAAATGCTAAGGGCCGTTTCCAACTTGTGGCGTCCCCACCCTTGGGCTTGGCGCACCAGACGGTCCCGGCGCGGGCCGTACACGGGTGGGCGCAAGCGGCCCACCCCTTGGGCTGCACCGCCTGGATCACTGGCGGCCACGTGTAAGCTGCGGAAATGGCGCAATGCCCCGATGCACAATGCCGTGGGCGACACCCCTTGGGCGGCCATGCGATGCAGCAATGGGATCAGATCTTTGGTGCGGGCTTCTGCAACAGAATGCAAAACATCGTCCAAGCCTGCTTCAACGGATTGTGGGGCGCAAATGTCCACATCAGTGGCAGACACGGGGCGCCCTTGATCCAGTGTGTAAAGCGCCAGTTTTTCTGCAAACTGGGCAAAATCACCGGGATCCAAGTCGCGTGACATGGCGTCCAAAGCTGCACTCGCATCGCGGTCAACGTCTTTTATCCCAGCTTTGTTCAGAATGGCTTCCACTTCCGCACGGGATGGCGGGTTGTTGTATATTGCCAGCGTGGCGGCGTGGGGGTGGCTTTCAAACGCTTTGCGCAATTTTGAAGTGGGTTTCAGCCCCCCTGCGGTAATCACCAGGGTTGCATCACCGTTTTCCCACTGTTCAAGGGCAGACAAAACCGCGGGTGCGGCTTGGTCGTTGACTTCATCCACATGCACCACACGGGGGCCGGGGAAAAACCCCACGGCTTTGACTGCATCGGCAACGGCAGCTGGGTCTTTGCGGGCATCCCCGCCGGCCATGCGGGTCAGGCGCATTTCTTCTTCGGCACCGGGGCCGGTCAGGGCGTCCACCAGTGCTTTGCGGCGCAACGCCACGCGCATGGCGTCCTGGCCGAAAATCAAGATACCTGGAAGCCCGGGTGGGGGTTTGGCCGCAAAGGCCGCAATGTCCCGGGCGGGAACTTTCATGGGGCCATGTCGGCGGCCAGCCGTGCCAGGGTTTGATCTGCCAACAAACCCATCAAACGATCCCTTGCGTCGCGTTGGGATTGGTCGGTGGCCACTGTGGATCCCGTGCTGGAATAACTGGTGAACGCCTTGGCTTGGCCGTTGGTCACGGGATCGCCGTCACTGGATTTCAAGACATAGTCCAACACACCAATAACATTGAAACGCGACTGGACTTGGTTTTGGGCAACCACCACGGCTTCCTCTGAAATGGTCAGGGTGTAATCCAAGGAATACTGCGCTGCCGATGGTTGCCCCAAACGCAATTCCAAAGCCCGCACCAGTTCAAATTCTTCGCGGGTGGTGGGGGCCTGCACCAACACCAGGCCGCGTAAATTTGTATTGGCCCCTGGGCCATATACAGGCGTAAACCCGCACCCTGCCAGGGCCAAAGCCCCAGCCAAAAACCAACGTCTGTTAGACAACAACATTCACAATCCGCCCCGGTACAACGATCAGCTTTTTGGGCGCACCGCCGTCCAAAGCTTTGACCACAGCTTCGTGGTCCAGCACCATTTTTTCAAGCACGTCTTTTGCGATGTCTTTGGACACCACCATTTCGCCTCGGCGTTTGCCGTTGATTTGGATGGGCAATGTCACTTCATCTTCCACCATCATGGTTTCATCGGCGATGGGCCAAGGGGCGTTCACCACCAAACCTTCGCCGCCCAAATGGGACCAAATATCTTCCGCCAGGTGCGGGGTCATGGGCGCCATCAGTTGGGCCATGGT
>JAHDCP010000117.1 GCA_020629775.1 Planktomarina sp. | reverse complement strand
TTGAACGGGGGCTTGTCCAAGATCAGCGACACAAAGCGACCCAGGCCTGCACCGCCCAAGGCGATGCCAAGGCCCACGAACAACATTTGTTCTGGAAAGAACAGCAACACCGTTCCCATCGCCACGAACAAGCCGCCCACAGACGCGCGCATTTCTGATAAGCCCATGTTGCTTTCGGTTGGGGCCAAATCCAAGGCCCCCATGGTAAAGCGCGGGGCTAAAAAGCCAAACGCGCCGAAGATGATGGCAAGTATGGCCATAGAGTAATTAATAATATCGATCATAGTGATGATACGGTAACGGGTGATGTCTGGATTAACTAGACTGGCAAATCCCGAGAGGGACAGATACGAATTCGCCAAATGCAAAAGGAGATGCCCCGATGTTCAATGCTTTGCTGGTGGAAAAAACCGATGACAAACCCAAAGCTTCTGTGACGCAGATCAGTGAAGATCAGCTGCCGGAAGGAAATGTGACGGTGGCTGTTGAGTTTTCAACCGTGAACTACAAAGACGGTTTGTGCATTGGACCAGGTGGTGGCTTGGTGCGGGAATATCCCCATGTCCCAGGTATCGATTTTGCAGGCACAGTCGAAACATCCGGCGATGATCGGTACAAGCCAGGCGATAAAGTTGTTCTGACTGGTTGGCGCGTGGGTGAAATGCACTGGGGCGGATATTCCCAAAAAGCGCGGGTCAATGCAGATTGGCTGGTCCCATTGCCGGACGGGTTAACCACGCGGCAAGCCATGGCAGTTGGCACAGCCGGTTTGACTTCCATGTTGGCGATCCAAGCATTGGTGGATCACGGGCTGACCCCAGGCAATGGTCCTGTTTTGGTGACAGGCGCATCGGGTGGTGTGGGATCGGTTGCCACAGCTTTGCTTGCGGCCATGGGGCACGAAGTGGCTGGCGTTACGGGGCGGCCTGAATCCGCAGATTATTTGCGTGAATTGGGTGCCACACAAATTGTAGCGCGGGATGAGATTAACGAGACCACCAAACGTCCGCTGGAACGCGAAACTTGGGCCGGATGCGTTGATGCTGTTGGCGGCGATATGTTGGCGCGCGTGCTAGGACAAATGAACTATGGTGCGTCCGTCGCTGCTGTTGGATTGGCAGGCGGTGCTGGTTTGCCTGCAACTGTTATTCCGTTTTTGTTGCGCGGCGTAAATCTGTTGGGCATCGACAGCGTCATGCAACCCTATGAAAATCGCGTGCGGGCATGGTCCACTTTGGCAATGACCCTGCCAATGGAAAAACTGGAAGCCATGGTGGTGCCTGCCACGTTGTCAGATTTGCCCCGTTTGGGCGCTGATATTTTAAAAGGCCAAGTTCAGGGTCGGGTTGTTGTGGACGTCAACGCTTGACGGAACGTCCCAGGCACTAGGTGGCATCTTAGTAACGAAAAGGTGCCACCAATGACCCCGACAATTCTTTGGTTCCGACGGGATTTGCGACTGGCGGATCATCAAGCACTTAACGCAGCTGTGGAACGCGGCGGGCCTGTGATCCCCTTGTTCATCTGTGACGAAGCTGTTGAAGATTTGGGCGCTGCCCCGGCTTGGCGGATGGGGCAGGCTATACGGGTTTTTGGGGACAGCCTTGCCCAAAAGGGCAGCAAGCTGATTTTGCGGGCAGGCCCAGCGGCACAGGCCATTGCAGAAATTGTAAAGGAAACTGGGGCAGGGGCCGTGTATTGGTCGCGCAGTTATGATCCCGCATATCAGGATCGTGACGCGGCCATCAAAACAGCGCTAGCTGACCAGGGCGTTGAGGCCAAAAGTTTTACAGGCCATCTGTTGTTTGAACCCTGGCGCGTCGCCACCAAGACTGGTGGCTTTTACAAAGTTTTCACACCCATGTGGAAATCCCTGCGTGGATCAGATCTGGATGGCTGCATGCCAACGCCAGCAAAACTGAACGCACCATCATCTTGGCCAGTGTCTGAAACATTAGAAGATTGGAATTTGGGTCAAGCCATGAACCGCGGTGCAGCTATCATGGCGCCCTATGCCCGTGTTGGCGAAGCGGCTGCCATGGACAGGTTGCAAAGCTTTTTGGCGGGCCCTGTGAATACCTATGCCAGCAACCGAGACATTCCCGGCAAAAAGGGCACGTCTGGCTTGTCGGAAAACTTGACTCACGGGGAGATCAGTCCGCTGCAATGCTGGCATGAAGGATGGAAATTGGTGCACCAAGGTTCGGCAGATGCTGAAGTGTTCCTAAAGGAATTGGTCTGGCGCGAATTTGCATATCATCTTTTGCACCACACCCCCCGCATAACCCAGTCAAACTGGCGCGAAGAATGGGATGCTTTCCCGTGGAACACCGATGGAAACGATCCGCGCGTTCATGCTTGGAAGCGGGGACGCACCGGTATTCAGTTTGTGGATGCCGCCATGCGGGAGCTGTATGTCTCGGGCATTATGCACAATCGCGCCAGAATGATTGTGGCCAGTTATCTGACCAAGCACTTAATGTCTCATTGGAAAATCGGGATGAATTGGTTCGCCGATTGTTTGATCGATTGGGATCCCGCATCCAATGCAATGGGGTGGCAATGGTCGGCTGGATCCGGCCCTGATGCAACGCCGTACTTCCGCGTGTTCAATCCAGAAACCCAACTGGTCAAATTTGATGGTGACGGAGTTTATGCAAACCGTTGGTTGGCGGAAACAACGCGCCAACCCACCGACACGGCCCTTAGCTATTTCGAGGCCATACCACGATCTTGGCATATGGCACCGGATGATCGTTACCCCGCCCCGATTGTTACGGCTGAAGCTGGGCGCAAGATCGCGTTGGACGCCTATGCAAACCGGGGATTTTAAGGCTCTAGATGCTTTGACGTGGCGTCATTATCCAGGCGACAACAAATTGCCTGCATGACGCATCAGCAGGCTTGCCCTTTTGCGCGCTCTGGCTACAAATTATGACAAGACGGGGGAACACCATGATATTGACATCGACAGACGGGCAGAAAGACCTGCCGCGATATTTCAAACAGGTTTTCGCATTGGCGCAAAACACACAGAACGGCCGGTTAGACATGGTGCTGGATGATGGTCGTACGTTTCGGGTGGATGCACCTAACCCGGGGCCAGTGGTGCAGATCAACATACACGATGACGGCGTTTTTGCCCGCTTGATCCGCGAAGGTCAGTTGGGCTTTTGCGATGCATATCTGGACGGCCAATGGTCCACGCCAGATTTGCAAGCCTTTATGGATTTGATCCACGCCGACAACGATGAACTTTTCAATGGTTTTAGGGGTCAGTGGCTGGTGGAAATGTTCGAAAAGTTTCGCTTTTGGATGCAGCGCAACACAAAGTCCCAAGCCAAAAAGAACATCAGTTATCATTACGATTTGGGGAACGATTTTTATGGGCTGTGGTTGGATGACACCATGACTTATTCTTCGGCCATTTACACCACCGGGCAAGAAAGCTTGGAAGCCGCGCAAACCGCCAAATACAAATCCATGGTGGATGAAATGGGCGCGCAGCCTGGGGATCACGTGCTGGAAATTGGCTGCGGGTGGGGCGGGTTCGCAGAATATGCGGCCAAAGAACGTGGGCTTAAGGTCACGTGCCTGACTATTTCCCAAGAACAATTCAAATACGCCCAAGACCGGATCAACAAAGCGGGCTTGCAAGATCAGGTGACGTTCAAGCTGCAGGATTACCGCGATGAAGCGGGGTCTTATGACGGCATCGCCAGTATCGAAATGTTCGAAGCGGTGGGCGAAAAGTACTGGCCCTCGTATTTTGAAACCGTTCGCAAAAACTTGAAGCCTGGAAAACAAGCTACCCTGCAAATCATCACCGTGCGCGATGAGATGTTTGAAACATACCGGTCCAGCGTGGATTTCATTCAAAAATACATCTTCCCGGGTGGCATGTTGCCGTCCCCCGCAAAACTGCATGAACATACAGTAAAAGCGGGCATGAAAGTGGTGGGCTCGGTGGAGTTTGGCCAAAGCTACAGCACAACGCTGCGCCGTTGGCACGACACGTTCAATGAAAAGTGGGATCAAGTCAGTGCCCTGGGGTTTGATGACCGGTTCCGTCGCATGTGGAACTTCTATCTGACCAGCTGTGCGGCAACCTTTGCATATGACAACTGCGATGTGGTTCAAATCACCGTTCAAAATCCAGCGTGACATATATTGCGTTTACGGGAGCGCTGAGCCAGCTGGCGTTGCGAGACGTTTTGTTTCCTGGTGTGAAAACCTTTGACGTGATGTTGCCCGGTTGGACCATAGGTGCAGATGACGCCCTTGGTTGGCCCCGTGTGTTTGAATCCGAAGATGCGCAACTGGCTTGCCTGGTGGCTGAAGTTTCTTCGGTAGGCGAACAAGTCTTTCATAAGTTTGCTGATGCGCTGGGTGGTAAAGTTGTTGTCACGACCAGCCCAGCCCAGACAGTGGTTCACCTTATCAGCGGTGTTGCCGCCGCGCTGCCTTGGGATGAACAGGCATGGGCTGCGCGTTTTTTAGACATTGCGGTGGATGCGGCGGCAGAGTTTGTGGACCACATCAATGGCCCCCCCAATGGCCCCCCCAATGGTCCTTTGGCTTTGCAATGGACCATGATGCTGGTGCGTGCCACCGGGCGCCATGCCGCACAAAATGCGCCGTCGCCGCCATCCGTATCTGGCTTGACGCGCGATGCGGTGCAACAACACGACCTTCGCCCAGTTTACACTAACTTCTTTGCCATGAAAGAAATGGACATCACGGTTCCCAATTTCTCAGGCGGCACTTCGGGTCCCATGGTCAGAGCGGGCTTTGAAGGCACTGATGCGGCCATTGTATTGCCCTATGATCCGGTCACAGACCGGGTGTTATTGGTGGAACAATTCCGTATGGGGCCATATCTGCGGCACGATCCAAACCCTTGGCTGATGGAACCTGTGGCTGGGCGTATCGATGCTGGCGATACGGCCGTTGAAACAGCCCGTCGGGAAGCATGGGAAGAAGCCAGGCTGGATCTTGCAGCATTGCATTTGGTCCATGCAGGATATGCCTCGCCAGGATGTTCAACAGAATATTTCAATGTTTTTGTTGGGGAAGCGTCCATTTTGGAAAACGCCGGGGTTTTGGCTGGGTTGGAAGATGAACACGAAGACATCAAAGGCCATGTTTTGGATTGGGACACGTTTTATTCCAACCTGCAGGCCGGGCACTATCCGGTCACCCCATTGGCGTTGGCAGGATATTGGTTGGCTGCAAACCGCCCCAGCTTACGCGCTAAGGCTTGAGGTCACGCCCCACCGGGCTTAGGTGTGGTCAGGATACAAAGGACCACGCCATGAACGTTTATGAAGATCTTGCCGCTGCCATTGGAAATACGCCCCTGATCAAGCTGCGCAAAGCCAGCGAAATGACCGGGTGCACCATTTTTGGCAAAGCGGAATTCATGAACCCTGGCCAGTCAGTCAAAGACCGTGCGGCGCTTTACATCATCAAAGATGCTGTGGCTTCTGGCGAATTGAAGCCGGGGGGAACCATCGTTGAAGGCACTGCCGGGAACACTGGTATTGGTCTTGCGCTGGTGGGGGCATCGATGGGGTTCAAAACCGTAATCGTGATCCCAGAAACCCAAAGCCAGGAAAAGAAAGACATGCTGCGTTTGGCCGGGGCCACTTTGGTGGAAGTGCCCGCAGCACCCTACAAAAATCCGAACAATTATGTGCGATATTCAGGGCGTTTGGCGGCCAAGCTGGCCGAAACAGAACCCAACGGTGCAATCTGGGCCAATCAATTTGACAACGTGGCCAATCGCCAAGCCCACATTGAAACCACGGGCCCGGAAGTTTGGGAACAAACAGGTGGCAAAGTGGATGGATTTATTTGTGCTGCTGGGTCAGGGGGCACTGTGGCAGGCATGGGCGCGTATTTGCAACCCAAGGGCGTGAAGGTGGGCCTGGCCGACCCTGAAGGCGCAGCCCTGCACAGTTTTTACACCACGGGTGAATTGGCGTCCCAAGGGGGATCCATCACCGAAGGGATCGGGCAGGGCCGCATCACAGCCAATTTGGAAGGGTTCACCCCAGACGAAAGCCACCAAATCCCAGACGCGGAAGCGCTGCCCTTTGTGTTTGATTTGCTGCACGAAGAAGGGCTGGTTTTGGGGGGATCTTCTGGCATCAACATCGCGGGCGCGGTTCGTATGGCCAAAGGCATGGGGCCGGGTCATACCATCGTGACCATCTTGTGCGACTACGGCACACGGTATCAGTCCAAATTGTTCAACC
>JAHDCP010000116.1 GCA_020629775.1 Planktomarina sp. | reverse complement strand
GAATTGGTGTTTGAAGGGTATTACCAAGGCACGACGGGCGATGATCTACGCATTAGCTGGTCGGTGGCAAAATCGTTTTTATCTGCGTTGATGGGCATCGTAGTGGCTGAAGGTGGTATCGCATCCATCGCAGACCCTGTCACCAAATACGCGCCTTCGTTAACGGGGACCGCCTATGATGGAACCACGATCAAAGACGTGCTGACCATGTCATCTGGCGTGACATTTGATGAAGATTATTTGGACTACGACAGCGATATTAACAAAATGGGCCGCACCTTGGCGTTGGGCGGTTCCATGGATGAATTCGCAGCTGGCTTGAAAGATACCTTCACCTCACCCGGCCAACAGTTCCAATACGTATCCATAGACACCCATGTATTGGGGATGGTGTTGCGCGGTGCCACGGGCCGCAGTGTGCCTGATCTGTTGCAAGAGAAAGTCATCGCGCCGTTGGGGCTGGAAGCAGACCCGTACTATCTGACTGATGGGTTTGGCGTGGCGTTCGTGTTGGGCGGGTTGAATTTGCGCACCCGGGACTATGCCCGGTTTGGTGCCATGATCGCCAACGAAGGTGTTTGGGGCGATGCATCCATTGTGCCGCCCGATTGGATTGAAGTTTCTACAACGCCGCGTGCCAACACGGCCCCAGGTGCCACGCAATACGGTTACCAATGGTGGATCCCCAAAGGGTTTTCGGGTGCCGAAGTTTTGGCCCGAGGGGTTTACGGCCAATACATTTATATCGACCGTGACCGTGACATTGTCATTGCCATCAACAGCGCGCATCGCGGGTTTCGCGAAGCCGGGGTTCAATCGCGTAATGAGGCCATGATGCTGTCCATCGCTGACGCGGTGGCAAACCGATGACCCCTGATCCCAGCATCAACGCTTTGGGTCGGACTTTGGCCACCTGTTCCACCCATCCCATGACTGGCTTTTTCCGCAGCGGCGCTTGCGAAACTTGCGCCCAAGATGCCGGCAGCCATTCGGTCTGTGCGGTCATGACAGCAGAGTTTCTGGCGTTTTCCAAATATGTGGGCAACGATTTGTCCACACCACGCCCAGAATTCGGATTTCCCGGCCTAAATCCAGGGGATGGTTGGTGTTTGTGTGCCAGCAGATTCTTGCAAGCCCACGACGAAGGATGTGCCCCACAGGTTAACCTGGCGGCCACGCACAAGCGGGCGTTGGAAATTGTTCCGCTTGAGGTGCTGCAACTTTATGCGAAGTGACGCAAACGCCGCACAGCGCCCGCCAGCAAAAGCCGAGAATACAATTTGTGAACTGGGGTCAAAACCCGCGCAAAGAACGGAATTTGGTTGGCACCAGGCGCTGCGATCACCGCAGATCCAAACCACAATCTTGTGCCTGACCCCACGCTTTCCACTTGGAACCAAGACGCTGTAGACCCAAATTTATCGCACAATAGGATTTGAGTGCCTGTGCGATCTGCGACGGACCAAATGGCAAAATCGTTGCTAGACCCCATGGCAAGATTTGCAGCATCCATATCCGTGGAAGGATGCCCCGCCAAACGCAGAACCAGGCGTTCGCCCCGAAATAGCCCCGCTGTATAAAACGCCTCAAGAAAAAGGGGCAGATCAACCGCCCCTTTCACGTCTGCAACAAATGCGTCCGTATAATGCCCATCTTCCACCTTGTACCGTGCAAGAAGTGCATCGGTCGGTACGGGCAATGCGTCCGTGCGGATCACTCGAAAGTGCGGCCTTCGCCCGCTTCGTCCATATTCACGCCCAGCGCTTTGGCCACGGTGAAAATGTCTTTGTCGCCGCGCCCGCACATGTTCATGCAAATGATGTGGTCTTTGGGAAGGTCCGGCGCAATTTTCATGACGTGGGCTAAAGCATGGCTTGGTTCCAGGGCTGGAATGATGCCTTCGCATTCGCAGCTGAACTTGAATGCTTCCAAGGCTTCGACATCCGTGATGGACACGTATTTTGCGCGGCCAATTTCATGCAACCAAGCGTGTTCTGGCCCGATGCCAGGGTAATCCAAGCCCGCAGAAATGGAAAACCCTTCCAGGATTTGCCCGTCATCGTCTTGCAACAGATACGTCCGGTTACCGTGCAACACGCCGGGACGCCCGCCCGTCAAAGACGCACAGTGTTCCATCTTGGCGTTCACGCCCTTACCACCTGCCTCAACGCCAATGACGTTGACAGACCGGTCGTTCAAGAAAGGAAAGAACAGTCCCATGGCGTTCGAGCCGCCTCCAATGGCCGCGATGATGGTGTCTGGCAGACGCCCTTCGGCAGCCTGCATCTGTTCTTTGGCTTCTTTACCGATGATGGCTTGGAAATCCCGAACCATGGCAGGGTACGGGTGTGGGCCTGCCACGGTACCGATGCAATAAAACGTGTCACGCACATTGGTCACCCAATCTCGCATGGCATCGTTCATGGCGTCTTTCAAAGTGCCACGGCCAGACGTCACGGACACCACTTCTGCGCCCAACAATTTCATACGGAACACGTTGGGGGCTTGGCGTTCCACATCGTGGGCCCCCATATACACAACGCATTTCAAACCAAATTTGGCACATACAGTGGCCGTAGCTACGCCGTGCTGGCCGGCGCCGGTTTCAGCAATAATGCGGGTCTTGCCCATGCGGCGGGCCAGAATGATTTGTCCCAGCACGTTGTTAATCTTGTGGGCGCCTGTGTGGTTCAATTCGTCCCGTTTCAGGTAAATTTTCGCCCCGCCCAACCGTTCGGTCATGCGTTCTGCAAAATAGAGCGGCGACGGACGACCCACATAATGGGTCCACAGGTCGTGCATTTCAGCCCAGAAACTGTCGTCTGTTTTGGCGTGTTCGTATTGTGCTTCAAGGTCCAAGATCAAAGGCATCAGAGTTTCGGACACGAACCGGCCGCCGAAATCGCCGAAACGACCCGCTTCATCTGGTCCCATTGTGAAGGAATTCAGTCCATCTTCAGCCATTTTCGCCCCCATCTGTGCACATCTGTTGCACGTTCCTAGTCAACCCGGACGCGGTGAACAAGCCATCTTGGCAGGTCAGATCGAAGCGGTTCCCGCAACACCGCGTGCCGCATTGGCAAAGGCTTTGATTTTGGCCGGGTCTTTTTGCCCCGGTGCGGCTTCGATGCCTGATGACACGTCTACCATTGTGGCACTGGTTAACCGCACTGCGTGGGCCACATTGGTCGGGTCTAAGCCCCCCGCCAGCATCCAAGGAACGCTAAATTCTTGGCCGTCCAAAAGCCGCCAATCAAACGCAACACCGTTGCCGCCCGGCATTTCTTCGGATGCGGGTTTGGCGTCCAAAAGCAATTGATCTGCCACCGCTTCAAAAGTGCGCGCTTTGTCCACATCTGACGCCGCCGCAATACCCACAGCTTTCATGACCGGCAATCCAGTGCGGGTCTTAACTTGGGCAACACGGTCTGGGCTTTCGCTGCCATGCAATTGGATCATGTCCAGATCCACCAGGGCCAGAATATCATCTAGATCGGCGTCTGTTGGGTTCACCACCAAACCGACCTTGACCGTGCCGGGTGCAATGGCCGCTGCTAACGGGGCTGCTCGGGCTGGCGTTACCCAGCGCGGTGATTTTTGCACAAAAACAAAACCCACATAATCTGCAGACACGCTGTTGGCGGCGGCAACATCTGCCGCCCCGTTCAATCCACAGAGTTTGATTTGAACCAATGGTTTAGCTTGCATCATCCAGCAGGGCCAAAACGTCGTCTTTGCCTTGGTTCTTTTCTGCCTTCAGACGCGATACTTCGCGTTCCAAACGAACCACCTGCTTGTGTTCTTTACGACCAGCGGACCGGTGCTTCCATTCGCGCAACCATTCCCACAGCAGCCCGATCAACAAACCAACCGCAATCCCCAAGAAGATTACCACGAACAGCGGCAGGCTGATGGATGTTGGGAAGGGAACGAAGCCCGCCAGTGATTCTGGAACCAAGTTCAAGGTCACAGCAGCCCGATTGCCCAAAGCAACAACGACAAGGACCACAGCAATGGCGGCCAAGATTAGATACTTAATGAAGCGCATGGTTATTTCCCGTTTAAGCGTTCCCGAAGCAACTTGCCGGTTTTGAAAAACGGAACGTGCTTTTCTGCAACCGGGACAGATTCCCCAGTGCGGGGATTACGGCCCATCCGGGCATCCCGCTTTTTAACAGAAAACGCGCCAAATCCGCGGAGTTCAACCCGATCACCGGCAGCCATTGCTTCTACGATTTCATCGAAGACAGTATTCACGATCTTTTCGACATCGCGCTGATAAAGATGCGGGTTATCATCCACAAGCTTTTGCACCAATTCCGACCGGATCATGTGTTTACCCCCGACACTTCGTTCTAGATCACGCCTTAACGCCTGGGAAACAATAGGGAAAAACCAGCGATTAGGAACCATAGAAGCGCCCAGGACTAAAAATTACTTCACGAAATGTTGTGGAGGTTTGCAAAAAAGCCGCGTTTTTGCGGGGTTTGCCCCCCGCGCCTGGGGGAAATGCCCAAAATCAAATCACTTCCCGAATCGAAAAGGCCCCAGGCAAATGCCCAGGGCCTTTTGTAATTTATATAAGGACGAAACTTATTCGTCGTCTGTTTTCAGTGCGGCGCCCAAGATATCGCCCAAAGATGCGCCTGAGTCGGACGAACCGTACTGTTGAACTGCTTCTTTTTCTTCAGCGATTTCACGTGCTTTGATAGACAGACCCAAACGACGTGTCTTGGCGTCGATGTTGGTGACGCGAACGTCGACCTTGTCGCCTACGCCGAAACGGTCTGGACGCTGTTCTGCGCGATCACGGGACAAATCAGAACGACGGATAAAGGACTTCATGCCTTCATACGTCACTTCGATGCCGCCGTCTTCTACGGCTGTCACTTCAACAGTGATCAAGGAGCCGCGCTTCACGCCGCCAACGGCATCTGCGAATTTGTCACCGCCCAAGGCTTTAACAGACAGGCTGATGCGTTCTTTTTCAACGTCAACTTCGGAAACAACAGCTTGGACAACGTCGCCCTTGCGGTAATCGCCAATCACGTCTTCGCCACGACCTTCCCAGGTCAGGTCAGACAAGTGAACCATGCCGTCGATGTCGCCTTCCAGGCCGATGAACAAACCGAATTCAGTGATGTTTTTGACTTCACCCTCAACTTCTTTGCCCACTGGGTTTTCTTCTGCGAAGACTTCCCATGGATTGCGCATAGTCTGTTTCAGACCCAAGGAAACGCGGCGCTTGTCGCCGTCGATTTCCAGAACCATGACGTCAACTTCTTGGCTGGTGGAAACGATTTTGCCTGGGTGTACGTTTTTCTTGGTCCAAGACATCTCTGACACGTGCACCAAGCCTTCAACGCCGGCTTCCAGTTCAACAAACGCACCGTAGTCCGTGATGTTGGTGACTGTACCTTTGTGCTGCGAACCCAATGGGTATTTCGCACCAACGATATCCCATGGGTCTTCCAGCAATTGCTTCATACCCAAAGAGATGCGGTGAGTTTCTTTGTTGATCTTCACAACCTGAACTTTGACTGTTTCGCCAATGGTCAAGATTTCGGAAGGATGGTTCACACGCTTCCACGCCATGTCTGTGACATGCAGCAAACCGTCCACACCGCCCAGATCAACGAACGCACCGTATTCAGTGATGTTCTTGACCACACCGTCTACGGCATCGCCTTCGGTCAACTTGCCGATAACTTCGGCGCGCTGTTCGGCACGTGATTCTTCCAAAATGGCGCGACGCGATACAACGATGTTGCCACGGCGACGGTCCATTTTCAAAACTTGGAACGGTTGCTTCAGACCCATCAATGGGCCCGCGTCACGTACGGGACGTACGTCAACTTGGGAACCAGGCAAGAACGCAACTGCGCCGCCAAGATCAACCGTGAAGCCGCCTTTGACACGACCGAAGATCGCACCATCGACACGTTCTTCGTCGGCGTAGGCTTTTTCCAGACGATCCCAAGCTTCTTCGCGGCGGGCCATTTCACGGGAAATGACAGCTTCACCACGGGCATTTTCAGCTGCACGCAAGAAGACTTCTACTTCTTGGCCAACTTCCACATTGGGGGCTTCCCCTGGTTCTGCGAATTCTTTGAGTTCGACACGGCCTTCCATTTTGTAGCCGACGTCGATGATGGCTTGTCCCGCTTCGATTGCGATGACTTTACCTTTGACAACAGACCCTTCGTTGGGTGTGTCAATTTCGAAGCTTTCTTGTAGGAGGGCTTCGAATTCCTCCATGGTTACTGATGCCATGTGGCGCTTAAATCCTTATCAATTTGTTTCTGGCCGGGTGGTTGTCTCCACCGGTCTTGGGTTGGTCTGCCTTGGGATGGGTCACAAAAAACAAAAGGGGCCGGTGAATGCCGACCCTGCTTGCCATTTGATCCCCGGCTGTTCCCGCCGCTTGGAC
>JAHDCP010000016.1:7476-36047 GCA_020629775.1 Planktomarina sp. | reverse complement strand
AGCTTGTGTACGGCTTGTGCGCCCTGGTTGGGGCCCGATCTGCCCATGATTTACCCACCGTGCGTTGCCCCCGCGCGGCCTCTGGCTTAGGGTCAGACCAACTCAACACGGGACACCCCTCATGCATCTTCTTGGCATCTCCGGCAGCTTGCGCGCCGCATCGTATAACACACAATTGGTCACCGCTGCAGCAGGTGCTTTTGGGGCGGATGCCTTCACATTGGCGGACCTGAACTTGCCACTTTATTCCGGCGACATCGAAGAAATTGGCTTGCCAGATGCGGTCATTACATTGGCCCAACAAATCGCCCAGGCGGATGCAGTTGTGATCGCCACGCCAGAATACAACAAGTCGTTGTCGGGGGTATTGAAAAACGCTTTGGATTGGGTCAGCCGCACACCGGACAGACCCTGGGCTGGCAAGCCCGTGGCGTTGATGTCGGCCACCGCAGGCCGCACGGGTGGGGAAATGGCCATCGCATCCCTTCGGTTGGCCATGGCGCCTTTCAATCCGCACATCGTCAGTGGGCCAAACCTGTTGGTGGCAGGCTGCCACAATGAACTTGCCGATGGGGCGCTGGTGTCAGAAGGATACCAAACAGCCATGTCAGGGTTGATGGCAGCCTTGCGCGATGCAGTTTAAAATACACGTCAAATCAAAGGGACACCCATGGCCAAGAAGCGACTGTTAACCGAATTTGGCATGGGATCTTCCCTGCGCCGCCAAGACTATACCCAAGCTGCCAGTCGTGCGTTGCAAGACGCGTTGTGGCACAATTCGATCAACCTGGCAGAGCTGTTTGGCAAAGACAAAGGCGACATGATTGTTGACGTGGAAGTGGGTGTGCAAGCCCCCGACCAGGTGGACACAGATGCCCTGAAAGCCGTGTTTCCTTACGGGCAGATAAGTGTTCGTGCTGTGCAAGGCGGGCTTGATGTGCCGCGCCCTGATGGCAACCCAACTGTCATCGCCAATGTAGCGGTTTCCGTTTCTTTGGACTTGGGGGGTGCGCCATGACCGATCAACGCTTCATCATCGAAATGGGCATGGGCAACAGCCAATATGACCGCGATTACACCAAGGCCGCGGGCCGGGCCATCGACGACGCGCTGCGCCATTCTTCAATCCCGATGTTTGAAACATTGGGAGTCTCCCATGCTGAAATGCGGGTGCAGGTCACGGTGGCAGTACAGGACCCTGACCAAGTGGATTGCGACGCATTGGTGGCCCGTTTGCCCCGCGGTGTGGCCACTGTGAAAGCCGTGCAAGGCGGGCTAAATGTGGCCAACCCAGATCGCGACAGTACCATCGTCATTGCGACAGCCGCAGTGGAAGCATTCCTACCAAATTTGGCTGATCGGTTCGGTTAACGGGGCGTCGAAATTTCCACCAAGTTTCCATCTGGATCCCGCATATAGAGTGACAGGATTGGCCCTGTGGCCCCACTGCGGGGCACGGGGCCTTCTTCAATATTTACGCCCTGTGCTTGCAGATAAGGCACCCATTCCGCCAAAGGCGTTTGAGTCAAAAAACAAAGGTCGGCTGACCCAGTCATGACCGTCTTCGCACCCGGCAAAAACGGCGCTTGCGCTGGATGCAGATTGATTTTTTGGTCCCCAAACATCAACGCGGTTCGGGTCGTTCCATCAGCTGCATCGAACACTTCCGCGGTCATGCCCAACGCTTCGTAAAACGCCACTGTGGTCGCAATATCTTTGACCGTTAAAACCAAGTGATCCAGGAATGTTACTTTGGGCATTATTCAGCCTCCAAAACCAAGGCGACGTCAAAATCCGCTGGGATATCGTTCAGTCCTTCCAAAATCAGCTTCGCCAAAACCTGTCCCGCCAATGGGGCCATACCGAACCCAATTTTGAATCCGCCGTTGGCAATGAACCAGCCGTCCTTCAATGGATGCTTTCCCAGAATAGGCGCACGGGTCAACGCACGCGGCCGCACACCGGCCCAGCGTTCCACCACATCTGCGCCGCGCAGCTGGGGGTACAACCGTTTCGCTTTGGCAACGATATCATCCACCTGATTGTCTGTATTAGTGGCATTCTTAAACACCCGTTCACTGGTGGACCCGATGGCCGTGGTCCCATCTTGATGCGGCACGATGTGCAAACCATCCGCAAAAAGTTGCGGCTGATCCGGGGCTGCAAAATCCAACAACGCGGCTTGGCCTTTGACCCCGTTTCCCACTTCGCGGCCCAAATCTTTGGACAGAGATTTCAACCCATCCCAACCCGTCGCATCCACCACCGCGCCCTGCAACGCACCTCGGCGAACAACGTCACCCCCCAATGCCTGGACAGCGGCAGAAAGGGCCTGGGTGGCTTGGCGCGGATGAATGTGGGCCGACAGATCATCAAAGATCAGATGCCCGGTGGGACTGGGGGGTGCCCAAGGGTCTTTGGGACGGTCCAGCACCGTCCACTTGGCTTTTCCCTGCCACAAAGTGCGGGCCTGGTCTGCGCGTTCTATGGCCAGGGGGATTTGCTTTTCCTGCAAGATCGGCTGCAAGCGCCCAGCCGGGGTATACCCCGTGGGCATATCTGCCGCTTTGCCAACGTCGGCCCAAAACGTGCGTGACAGGATCAAACTGTCGAACTGAAATTGTTTTTTGGGGTTCCAATTGTCGGGCGTATGCGGCGCTAGGGCCCCCACCAATCCACCACTGGCCCCTGCAGCCGGGCCATTGGGATCCACCACCCGAACACTTGCCCCGGATTTAAGACAGGCATAGGCAACGGAAAGACCGAACACTCCTGCCCCTAAGATTGTTACATCAACTGCCATGACCCAAGCTGTAGACAACCCAGACCCAAACCGCCAGGATAGCCTGTCTTGGCGGGATGGCGTACCCATCGCAACAGCTTTCGATGACCCATACTATTCCTTGGACGATGGCCTGGCGGAAACCCAACACGTGTTCCTGGCTGGCAACGACTTGCCATCGCGGTTTCAAGATGGGTTTCACATTGCTGAATTGGGGTTCGGCACGGGGTTAAATTTGGCGGCAAGCCTTTTGTCCTGGCGAAACGCTGGCGTTCAGGGGCAGCTATACTTCACCACATTTGAAGCCTATCCATTAAGCCATGCACAAATCATTCGCGCCTTAGGGGTCTTTCCAGATGTGTCCGCCGTCGTCGCGGACCTAAAGTCCAATTTGGGACAAACAGAATTTGAAACAGATTACCTGCGGTTTCGAATGATTAAAGGCGATGCACGATCAACACTTCCTGCCTGGGACGGCGCGGCGGATGCATGGTTTTTGGATGGCTTTTCGCCCGCACGAAACCCCGAACTGTGGGAGGACGATCTGATGGGCGCAGTGGGCCAGCACACCAGCCCCCAAGGAACCTTTGCAACATACACTGCGGCGGGTCATGTGCGACGCGCTTTGTCGCACGCGGGGTTTCGGGTGGACCGCATTCCCGGTTACGGTCGAAAGCGACACATGACCAAAGGCGTGATGGTGTGACCCAACAAAAATCCAACGCGGGGATTGGCTTGATGATCCTGACCATGGCGATTTTCGCCATGCAAGATGGGATCAGCCTGCATCTCACCAGCACTTATAACGTGTTCATGGTGGTGATGATCCGGTACTGGTTCTTTGCTGCGTTTGTCTTAACCGTTTCTGCCAAACAAGCGGGCGGTCTGCGCAATGCGGCACGCACCAACCAACCCTTCACCCAAGGATTTCGTGGATTGCTGTTGGCCGCAGAAATCGTGGTGATGATGTTCGCGTTGGTAAAAATCGGCTTGGTGGAAAGTTTGGCAATCTTCATGGCGAACCCACTGTTGGTGGCTGCACTTTCCGGACCCATCTTAGGGGAAATCGTGGGCTGGCGCCGTTGGGCCGCCATTGGCATTGGGTTTGTCGGCGTTTTGATCATCCTGCAGCCGGGTATGGGTGTGTTTTCGCCATGGTCTTTGTTTGCAGTTTTGTCTGCGGCCATGTTCGCAGTTTATGCCCTTTTGACCCGCTATGTCTCCCGCCAAGACAGTGCCGCCACCAGCTTTTTCTGGACTGGCACAATGGGTGCAATTTTCATGACATGCGTGGGCGTTTGGTTTTGGGAACCCATGTCCGGCACTGATTGGTTCTGGATGGCTGCCCTGTGCGCCAGCGGCGCGTCTGGGCATTTTCTGCTGATCAAAGTTTACGAATTGTCGGAAGCCTCTGCCGTGCAACCCTTTGTGTATTTCCACTTCTTCTTCGCCGCCATCGTAGGCGTCGTAGTGTATTCAGAAGCCATTGAACCTAACGTTGCTTTGGGGTGTGCTATTGTTGTGGCTGCGGGGCTGTTTACTCTGTGGCGGGAACGGCGGGCCGCGACACAGGGCGAATAGATTTTTCTGGCGCCACACGGACCGGCGGCGGCGGTGGGGGCGGTGCCGCCACATATTCCCCAATCAACAGCTTGGTAAATTCAACAGGCCCCGCTGTTCCAGTCAAACGTGCTTGATAAATCGGCAAGGCTTCGGTCACACGCATCACGTAATTGCGTGTTTCTTGAAACGGGATCTCTTCAATCCAATCGATCACGTCCACCTGGCCCTGCCGTGGATCACCCCGTTCCCCCATCCACCGAATTGGGCGTGACGGACCCGCATTATAAGCAGCGGCAATTTGTACCGGGCTGTTCCCGAATTGACGGTACAAGCCCTGTAAATACCCCACCCCAATCTGGGCATTGTAAACCGGGTCCGCCGTCAGGCGTTTTTCCGAAAATGGTAACCCGATGTTGCCTGCAACTTCCCGCGCTGTGGCGGGCATAACTTGCATCAACCCCAACGCCCCCACACCAGACCGCGCATCGGCGAAAAATTCACTTTCACGGCGTGCAATGGCCAACGCCATTTCCACAGGAATGCCCTTTACCGCATCCACCAGCGGATGCAGCGGATAATAGGCTGTTTCAATCAAAGACCCGTATTGCACCCCGCGCTTGCCAATCAGCAACGCAATTTGGGGCAGCCCTGCGTCTTCTGCCAAAGTGGTCAATTGCCCCACTTCACGGCGGGTAAAGCTTTCCGACAAATGCGCCAAAAAGCGTACACCTACGCGCAACTGACCTGCATCCAGCAACAGTTGCCCAGCTTCATAAACACTGGATTTGGTGAAAGCTGCATCCAAAGCACCCGTAAACACTTCGCCACCTGCCAATTTTGGATCCAACGACAAACCCAACTTTTCCGCAGACAAAAGCCCGTAAAAGCTTGTTTGGTATTTTGCGCCATTGCGAAACGCGGCTTCGGCGGCAGCGTCTTTGTTCATCGCTTCATAAGCCCGGCCCTGCCAATAATGGGTCCGCCCCAACGAAATGGGCGATGTCACGGCACTGGCGTGGCGTTGAAAGTGATAAATCGCAGCATCGGCGCGGTTCAACTTTCGCAAAGCCAGATACCCAGCCAAAAATTCCAAACTGGCAAATTGCGATCCACTGGTCAGGTGGTGGTTGGCCGCCAAACGGTAGGCTCCTAAAAAGTTCCCGTCCGACATTCTGTCGCGCGCCAAACGGATGCGACTGCGCGCCCAGGCTTCAGGTCGACCCAAACGTTGGGCCGATGTGGACGTTTCCAAAATCAACGCTTCTGCCGCGGCCCACCGACCTTTGCGTATGCGGAACTGGAATCGGTCATGCACCAACCCAGGGTCATTTTGCGCATCGTTCGGAACGGCATCAACCAGCCCGTCTACACCATCTTGATTGGTCTGCAGCGCGATGCGCGCTTTGGCCTTTACTGCGGCAACTGCATCAACTTTGCCCAGCAAACGCGCGGCGGCAGTTGTGTCCCCCTGCCACAACAGATTGTCCAAACGCACCGAATGGAATGGGGAAACAGCGGTGCTGAATTCTGCCTGAACTTCTGCTTCAACTGCTTCGGCTGCATCGAACTGCACCCAACCACGCTGAATTTCTGCCTTTGCATCATCTGCCCGCCCCAAAGTGCGCAATGCTTGGGCCAATCGAAGTGACCCGATCAATGTTCGGGGGGCTTGGGGTTGAAAAAATGCCACAACAGTGTTGGCATCAGCCCCGTCAGGAATGGTCTTTTCAGACCGTTTGCGCAGCAAGGGCAAACCCGGCCAGTCAGACCTCCGCTCAAGGAATGCCAACGTGTCAGGAAAACTGCCTTTTCCCGCTCGCAGTCGATTCCATTCGATTAAGTCAACGCCCACAAACCCAGATGGTTGGGCCAATGCCAGCGCACCATCCCAATCACCGGTATTGCGCGCACTAAGCGCAGCCCCCAATGCGCGGGATGCATTTGTCTGTTGAATGGACAGGCCAGTATCTTGACCAAACGCTGCCAAAGGCAAATTACACAACAGGATGAACACTAAAATCAATCGCATGGGCAGAATCTGCGTTCCAAAAGCGAAAACTGCAAGCGGGAAACTTGGCAAATGTTAAAACCCCCGTTAGGGTCCGCGCACTTTTGACCCCGGGCGTCTTGTCCCGCCAGCCCCAAAGGAGAGTGTCATGTTCAAAGGCTCAATGCCTGCCCTTGTCACGCCGTTTCAAAACGGCCAGCTGGATTTAGAGACGCTGAAGAAACTTGTGGACTGGCACGTGGACCAAGGAAGCCACGGTTTGGTGCCTGTGGGCACCACTGGCGAAAGCCCCACTTTAACCCACGAAGAACACGATCTCGTGGTGGAAACCGTTGTGAAACAGGCCGCCGGCCGGTTCCCGGTGATCGCAGGTGCGGGGTCCAACAACACTGCTGAAACTGTGCGTTTGGTCCAAGCGGCCAAATCCGCTGGCGCCGATGGCGCTTTGGTGGTTACGCCCTATTACAACAAGCCATCTCAGGCAGGCTTGATTGCCCACTTCACGGCTGCTGCAGATGTTGGGTTACCAATAGTAATCTATAATATCCCTGGGCGGTCTTCGGTTGACATGTCCGTGGATACGATGGCCGAATTGGCCAAACACCCCATGATTGTCGGCGTGAAAGACGCCACCGGCGATTTGGCCCGCGTCCCACAACAGCGGCTGTTTTGCGGCACAGATTTTATCCAAATGTCTGGCGAAGACGCCACTGCCATGGGATTCAACGCCCACGGCGGAGTTGGCTGCATTTCCGTGACAGCAAACGTCGCTCCAAAACTGTGCGCCCAAATGCAAGAAGCCACGTTGGCTGGGGATTACGCCACCGCATTGGATATCACAGACAAACTGATGCCGCTGCACATCGCCATTTTCAAAGAACCTGGGCTGATCGGCGCGAAATACGGCATGTCCAAATTGGGCCTTTGCACCGATGATGTGCGCCTGCCACATGTGGGTCTGACAGATGGCACTAAAGCCTTGATCAATGATGCCATGAAGTTCGCAGGCCTGATCGACTGACCCCTTCACTTTGAGTGAAAATACCTTCGCCGAAGGCACATGCGTCATCCCCGGAGGGGGATGACAAACATCGCGCCAGGGGCCTTTGGCCCCTGTCCTTGAGATCTCACCCAATTTTCTCGTAGTAAACTGCGGTTCAGCCCCTTATATCCAAACAGCTATGGCAAAATCTAAGACTGACCCGAATTATAAAGTGATCGCCGAAAACCGGCGGGCCCGATACGATTACGCGATTGAGGATGACCTCGAATGCGGTGTCGTTCTACACGGGTCCGAGGTGAAGTCGCTGCGCGAAAAATCCAGCAATATTGCCGAAAGCTATGCCGCGGTGGAAGATGGCGAATTGTGGTTGGTGAACAGCTATATTGCGCCCTATGAACAAGCGAAAACTTGGGGTCACTTTGAAAAGCGTAAACGCAAGCTTTTGGTTTCGAAGCGCGAACTCAGCAAGCTGTGGTCGGCCACCCAACGGGAAGGCATGACCCTGGTTCCCTTGGTGATGTACTTTAATCATACGGGTCGCGTTAAGCTGAAAATCGGCATCGCTAAGGGCAAGAAAAACCACGATAAACGCCAAACAGAGGCCAAACGGGACTGGGGTCGGCAGAAACAAAGACTGTTGCGCCAAAACTAAACCCACCTGCAAAAGCGTCAAACCCGCATTAATTCCCCTGTAAAGTCACTAAATCCGCCCTTACCTAGGGGCTGACACACAAAAACGTGTGTGAAATTGGAAGGGGAAACACAATGGAAGCAATTCTTGCATTGGTCATTCCAGCGCTGTCCGGCGCTGTAGGCGGTAACATTATCGGTAAAGTTGCTGGCGCACTGAACGGTGGCGGCATGATGAACACAGTATTGGGTGCTGTTGGCGGTTTGGGCGCAGGATCCATCCTGGGCGCAGTTGGCATGGACGCAAGCTCGGGCGCTGAGATGGCTAGCGCCGCATCTAACTTTGACATCGGCTCCTTGATCGGCGGTATCGCTGGCGGCGCAGGTGGCGGTGCCATCTTGGGCGGCGCAGGCGGCCTGATCAAAGGTATGCTGGGCAAATAAGCCACGCAGTTTACGATTTTCGGGGCCGTCTCCTTTGGGGGCGGCCCTTGTTTTATGGGCTATCCATCGGTACTGCGCAGACATGCACAGCCGGGGGGGGGAACCATGGCGCTTACAGACGCAACGCATCTTGTTTCAACCGAATGGCTGAAGGCCCATTTGGACCACGCCGATATTCGCATCTTGGACGCCACTTGGTTTTTACCAGGCGACGACCGTGACCCTAAAGCCTTGTTCGCAGCAGATCACATCCCTGGCGCGCGTTATTTTGACATCGATGATGTGTCCGACCATCGGTCGTCCTTGCCGCATATGTTACCGCCTGTTGAAAAATTTCTGTCCCGCGTGCGCAAATTGGGTGTGGGTGAAGGGCACACAATCATCATCTACGATGCCCAAGGCTTGTTCAGTGCCGCCCGCGTTTGGTGGATGTTCAAGTATTTTGGCCACCACCGTGTCGCTGTTTTGGACGGCGGCTTGCCCAAATGGAAATCAGATGGATACGTCACCACCGACGCACCAACATACATTCGGGATCGCCACATGTATGCCACGCCGAATCCAGGCATGGTGCGCGATGTCACCCAAGTGGCCCACGCCACAAAACTGCAAGATCACACCATCATCGATGCCCGAGCCGCCGACCGCTTCAGGGGCGAAGCGCCAGAACCGCGGTCTGGGCTGCGGTCTGGACATATCCCAACATCGCGCAATGTTCCGTTCCAAACGGTACTGAATGATGATGGCACCATGATGTCGCCCGCGGATCTGAAGACCGTCTTTGCGAATGCAGGCGTTGATCTGTCCAAACCGGCCATTACGACCTGTGGATCCGGCGTGACCGCCGCTGTTCTGTCGCTCGCGCTGGATGTCATAGGGAAAACAGATCATTCACTTTACGACGGAAGTTGGGCCGAATGGGGCCAGTTTCCCACACTTGCCATTGAAACCGGAGACAGCTGATGCTGACGAACCTGACCCCCCAACCCGAAGACAAAATCTTGGCCCTTATGGCGCAGTACCGCGCCGATCCGCGCCCCAATAAGATTGACTTGGGTGTCGGCGTTTACAAAAACGCCGAAGGTCTGACACCGGTCATGCGATCCGTGAAAGATGCCGAACACAAGTTATGGGAGGACCAAGACAGCAAATCCTATGTTGGTTTGGCCGGGGATCCCGCGTTTTCAGCAGCCATGCGTGAACTCATTTTTGGTGAAAGTGTAAACGTCGATCAAGTGTCCGCCGTGGCCACACCGGGCGGAACCGGGGCCATTCGCCAAGGTTTTGAACTGGTGAAATTGGCAGATGCAGGCGCTACTGTTTGGCTGTCAGACCCAACCTGGCCGAACCACCCTTCCATCCTGTCCCATCTGGAAATGCCCCAAGCAAAATATCGGTATTTCGATGCAGAAAACTGCACCGTTGATTTGGCTGGCATGTTGGAAGACTTGGCCAAAGTCAAAAAGGGCGACGTTGTGTTGTTGCATGGCTGTTGCCACAATCCAACCGGCGCAAACTTACATCCGTCTGACTTTGATGCAGTTATCGACACACTGAACGCGGCAGGTGCAATTCCGTTTGTGGACATTGCTTACCAAGGCTTCGGGGACGGCTTGGACGCAGACGCAGCCTTCACCCGCGCCATCGCGGCGCGTTGCCCACAGTTTTTGGTAGCCGCCAGCTGTTCCAAAAATTTTGGCATATACCGTGAACGGACGGGCGTTTTGTTTGCGGTGTCTGACAACACCGAAAACCATGACGTGACGCAAGGCACGATGGCATATCTGAACCGTCAAAACTTTTCATTCCCACCAGACCATGGTGCGCGTTTGGTGACTATGATCCTGAACGACGACAAAATGCGGCGCGACTGGGAAGAAGAACTGGAGGCCACGCGGGTTGGCATGCTTGGATTGCGTATGCAATTGGCAGACGCGCTGCGCGCGGAAACGGGGACAGACAGGTTCAATTTTGTCGGCGAACACCGTGGCATGTTTTCACGGCTGGGCATTCCCCCAGAAGCAGTGGCCAAGCTGCGCGAAGACCACGCAATTTACATGGTGGGTGACAGCCGCATCAACATTGCTGGCCTGAACAAATACAGTGTTCCCATCTTGGCCAAAGCCATTGCGCAGGTGATCTGACCCAAAACCCGGCTCCATTCCCGGGGTTTGTTGCGAATTTGGCGCGGTTATTCGCGCCAAACGGGAAAATTTTCAAATCTTCTCCGCGACAAATATGCAGGTCCTCGTTATATTCTGCAAAAAACAACAAGAGCATGGTCACCATGTCTACAGGCACCAAAAAACCCCGGGGTCCCTTGCGGGCCGAAAAACGCGTTGTCAAAGCAGCGCCCAAAAAGCGCAAAGCCAAGTCCGGTGGGACAGGTAAAATAAGGCGTGCTTTGTTTTCAATGATCCTTTTCCCCTTCCGTGTGGTTTGGGGCTTCTCTTGGCGCATTGGCGTTATGATGGCGATCATCTTGGGGTTGTCGGTGTTTTACATCACCACAACACTGCCCGATCCTGTTGATTTAGTGGATGGGCGGGCCAAAGGTTCGGTCACAATGTTGGATCGCAACGGCGACGTCTATGCTTGGCGCGGCGATCAGTTTGGCGGATTGGTCACTACAGACTCCGTTTCCCCATATTTGAAAAACGCGGTTATCGCGACGGAAGATAAGCGGTTCTTCATGCACCCCGGCATTGATCCCCGCGGAATCGCGTCGGCAATTCGGATCAACATGCGCGAAGGGCGGGGTCCATTTTCCGGCAACGGCGGGTCAACCATCACGCAACAAACGGCGAAACTTTTGTGCTTGGGCGTGCCATTCGATCGCGAAAAATGGGATTCCGAACGCGAATATGAACAGGATTGTCGCCGCACCACGATTTGGCGCAAGGTGAAGGAAGCCGTGTACGCCTTGGCCATGGAGGCCAAGTTCACCAAAGACGAAGTCCTTACCATCTATTTGAACCGTGCCTTTTTGGGGGCCGGGTCGCGCGGGTTTGAAGCCGCTTCACAGCGATATTTTGGAATTTCCGCCACGGAAGTGGATGGTGGCCAAGCCGCAATGTTGGCCGGATTGTTGAAGGCCCCGTCGTATTATGCACCCACCAATAATTTGGAACGTGCCCAAGGGCGTGCCAGTGTGGTGGTCGGCCTTATGGAAGACCAAGGTTACTTGACCAAAGGCGAAGCAGACTTTGCCCAGGCCAAACCAGCAACCTTAAGCCCAGCAGCGCGGGCCAAAACAGGTGGGTATTTCGCGGATTGGTTGATGGCATCCGGCCCCAACTTCTTCACGCGCACCACGATGGATGATGTGATCATCACCACCACATTGGACCCGCGTATTCAGCGGGCCACTGAAATGGCCATCGACCAAGTTTTTGCAGAAAAAGTAAGCCGTTCTTCCAAAGCGGAAGTTGGTGCTGTGGTTATGTCCCCAGATGGGGCTGTTTTGGCCATGGTGGGCGGGCGCAACAAAGGCATCACCGGGGCGTTTAATCGCGCAACCCAGGCCAAACGCCAAACCGGGTCCATTTTTAAACCTTTTGTCTTTGCCACCGCCATGGCAAATGGCTGGTCGCCTAACGACAAGATCAAAGACGAACCCGTAACGTACCGCCAACGCGGTTCTGATCCGTGGAGCCCAAAGAACTTTACCAAAAAGTTCAAAGGGAACGTAACGCTGACCCAAGCCTTGATCGAAAGTATCAACGTACCAGCTGTAAAACTCAGCGAGGCTGTCGGCCGTGAAAAGGTGCGTGCGACAGCCCAAGCGTTTGGTATCAACAGCCCCTTGGCCAAAGGGCCCGCCTTGGCTTTAGGCGTTTCAGAAAGCACCGTGTTGGAAATGACCGGCGCTTTTGCGGGTATCTTGTCCGGCGGTGTCGCGGTTCAACCCTATGGCGTGCGGTCCTTGCGGTACCGCGGGGACAGTGATCCCCTGCTGTCGCAGGAAAATGGCTATGGGGAACGGGTCATTCCAACTGCGGTTGCAGAAGAATTGACGTACATGATGCATTTGGTTGTTGAACGCGGCACTGGCAAACGTGCCAAGATCAACGCGTTTGAAATCGCCGGGAAAACAGGAACGACCCAAGCGGCAAAAGACGCTTGGTTTGTGGGTTACACGTCCAATTACGTTATCGGCGTTTGGATGGGGTATGACGACAATACCCCGCTGAAGGGCACCACCGGCAGTGGTTTGCCAGCAGAAATTTGGAAGCAAATTATGGTGGGTGTCGCCAACGGCAAAACGCCGCCGCCGTTACCCATGCGCCGTGCTGCCCCCGTGCAGGACATACAGGTGGTTGCTGAAAAGACAGTGAAGCAGAAGATTAAAGATGCGATCAAGCCGAAGAAACCTGCTAAGAAACAACCCGCCGCACAACCAAAAACGGATCGTGAAAGTGCGATCCTCGGTGCGCTAAAGGGAATTTTGCAAGGTGACTGATCAAGGGCTGGGGAAAATCACCCCAGCTTTTTAAGATCCCGGGTCAACCGGCCAATGTCACCGCCCCGGCGGTCCAACAGCGCGCCAATTTCAACGCGCTCAGAGGACAGCAGGCTGATACCTTCGATGATAATGTCGAAGAAAAGGTCTTTGCCGGAACGATCAGACACCCGGAATGACACATCAAATGGTGAAGATCCCCGTAGATTTACACTGGAGGCAACTTCGAAGAACTTGCCACGATTTGTAGTTTTCTTGACTTTAATTTCGCCGCCAATGAACTCCCGGAACCGCTTGCCGTATTTGCGGGCGATGTAACCCTGGAATGACTTTGTGAAGGCCGACAGTTCTGAACGGCTTGCACGGCGGGCATCCGCGCCCAAAGCAGAACGTGCAATGGTGCTGACATCGGCATAACGGCCAAAAATCCCTTCAAAATCACGGATCATGGCACCTTCCGACTTACCTGATGCAATCACCTTGTTAATTTCACCGACTAGGCGGTTCACTAAGGTGCTTGCTTCGGTCTGGGTCAGCGCCAAGGCAGGCCCCGCCAACAAAGTTGCGGTTGTTGCAGCCAAGAAACCCCGGCGCGTCAAAGCGGAATCATTAAAAATCTTCATAGGGATCAATATAGGGATCAATATACCCATCGCCAGTGTCTTGCTCCAATTCAAAGCGCCTATTTTGCAAGAAAATCAGGCGCGCTTGGGCATAACTGTCTGCACTTTCGTACAATACTTCGTCAATCTGCGCCCCCAAAACATGGCGGGTCTGCAGAATCTCACCTGCTCTGGCCGTGCTGCGCGCGCGCCCTTGGGGGCCATTCAAAACATAGCTGGCGGGATCCAAAAAGATATCGACAAAAAATCCTGCTGCATCGCGTTCCGTGGACGGTCCCAATATTGGCAATTCGATATACGCGCCTTCTTCAACGCCCCATGTCTCAAGCGTTTCGCCAAAATCCGTGTCTTTTTCTTCAATACCCCAATGGGTGGACGGATCCAAAACGCCGCCCAAACCATAGGTGCTGTTGAACACAAAACGCAGTGTATTTTGGCCCGCACTTTTCAAATCACCTTGCAAAACATTGTTCAAAATCTTTCCTGGCAAACTCAAGTTGCTGGAGAAGTTTGAAATCCCATCTTCAACTGGATCAGGAAGAACAACGTCATAGGTGCGTGCCACAGGGCGAATAATGTTTTTGTCCACCGCTTTGTTGAATGCGTGAGTTTTGCGGTTCATCTTTTCGTAAGGATCGTGGACCGAAACACCGTCTGGGGCCACCGAACACGCCGATAACATGCACACGAAAAGCACACTGAAAACAATTTTCACCACATCGGTTCTAAAAATAGCTGATATCATAAGACTGCCTTTACTAAAGTGCTGGCATAAAATCGTATAGGCCAATGGGCAAATAACATTTAACGTACAGCCAAACGTTGTGGCATTGCGGCGACAAAGCAAAGGGTTAACAAGAATGGCTGGGAACATCGACCAAGGCAGGCAAGAACTGCGCAAAGCCCGGTCACAAAGTCGTGGGCTTTTCTGGGCCGTGGGCATTTTTAGCTTTTTTGCGAACATGTTGATGATGACTGGGCCGCTGTACATGTTGCAGGTGTACGACCGCGTTTTGTCTTCACGCTCGGAAGCCACGCTGGTGGCATTGTCCGTGTTGGTGCTGTTTTTATACGGCACCATGGGAATTCTGGATTACGCCCGCGGGCGGGTCATGGCCCGTGTTGGTGCGCGGTTTCAATCATCACTTGATCAACGTGTCTTTGCAGCCGTTTTGAAAAAATCATCGCTGCCCCAGAACGACAAACCGGTCACCGGGATCCGTGATTTGGAAACCATCCAACGATTGATGACATCACCAGTGTTAATGTCATTGTTCGACCTTCCCTGGACCCCAATTTTCCTGTTCGGGATTTGGATCTTCAATCCAATGCTTGGCATGTTGGCGATCGCTGGTGGTTTGGTTCTGGTTATCATTACAATCTTGAACCAATTCATGACCCGCAATTCCATGGCGATATCGCAGCAAGCCGCGATCCGATCAGAATTGATGTCAGAACAAATTCGGTCTGAATCGGAAATGGTTCGATCACTGGGAATGCAGGGGGCGACCTTTAAGCGTTGGTTCCAAACTCGCACCAAAGCCCTTGAAAGCAGTATCGCCACTGCAGATGTGGGCGGCAGCTTCACAACCTTAACCAAAACATTTCGCCTGCTTTTGCAATCTGCGATTTTGGGGCTTGGGGCCTGGCTGGTCTTACAAGGCGAGCTTTCGCCAGGTGCCATGATTGCGGGGTCAATCTTGTTGGGTCGCGCGTTGCAGCCCATCGAAATGGCCATCGGCCAATGGGCGTTGTTTCAAGGGGCTTCCAGAAGTTGGAAGAACTTGGAAGAATTGTTAACCGAAATCCCACCGGAGGCAGAAAAAACCCCGCTTCCGAAGCCAAAGGCGGTTTTAGAAGCCCAGCAAATGACTGTTATCCCCCCTGGGCAAACCCAAGCCGCACTTCGCATGATTTCGTTCAAGCTGAATCCGGGCCAAGCCTGTGGTGTGATTGGCCCATCGGGCGCAGGGAAATCAACACTTGCCCGTGCGCTAACCGGCGTTTGGCAACCCGCTGGTGGCCATGTTCGACTGGATGGTGCGTCTTTGGACAACTATGACCCTGATGTATTGGGCAGCCATATCGGATATTTGCCGCAGCGCGTCCAACTGTTTGACGGAACCATCGCAGAAAACATTGCGCGCCTTTCAGACACGCCAGATTCAGAAGCAATTCACAAGGCGGCGAAGGCAGCTGGCGCTTATAATATGATTCTTGAATTACCTGATGGGTTCGACACTGTAGTGACAGCCAACGGCGGCCGATTGTCTGGTGGGCAAATTCAACGCATTGGTCTGGCTCGCGCCATGTACGGTGACCCCGTTATTCTTGTTTTGGACGAACCAAATTCAAACTTGGACAACGATGGCAGCCAGGCCCTGAACAACGCCATCAAGGATTTCAAAGCTGCAGGAAAAGCCATTTTGATCATGGCCCACCGCCCTGCAGCGATACAAGAATGTGACATGTTGCTGATGATAGAAAACGGCGCGCGCAAAGCCTTTGGGCCAAAAGAACAAGTGCTGCAAGAAGTGGTCAAAAATCATGCTGCCATCCAGGCGGCACCCCAAACCGGATCGGGAGTAAGCTAAATGCAATGGTCAGCATGGCGCCCGTTGATGGTGGGCTTTCTAGGACTATTAGTACTAATCGGGGGCTTCGGCACCTGGGCAGTTACTGCAAATCTTTCGGGGGCTGTGATTTCTTCTGGCCAGATCGAAGTGGATCGCAATCGGCAAATCGTGCAGCATCCTGATGGCGGTGTCGTGGCCCAAGTGCATGTTGAAGAAGGGCAGTTCGTCGAAAAGGGGCAGCTTTTATTGTCCCTGGACCGAACCCTGCTGGCGTCCGAGCTGGCGATCACGGAAGCCCAATTATTTGAATTGATGGCACGGCGCGGACGGCTGGAAGCGGAGCGTGATGATACATTAGAAATCACCTTTGACCCCGAACTCATGTCACAAATCAAAGCATCTGAAGAAATTTCTGCCGTCGTGGACGGGCAAATCCGCCTTTTTGAAGCCCGCAAAGACACGCAAGCCCGCGAATTTGAACAACTGCGAAAGCGGCGAGATCAAATTGAAAGCCAAATCGCCGGCATTACCGCGCAGCAAGATGCGCTCAGCATTCAAAGCAATTTGTTGGCCGAAGAACTGAAAAGTCAGCAAGATCTTTTGAAAAAGGGTTTGACCCGTGCGTCTTCTGTTCTGACCCTGCAACGCCAGGAAGCCGATATTCTTGGAAATTTGGGCAACTTGACGGCAGCCAAAGCAGAATCTCAAGGCCGGATCACTGAGTTGGAAATTGAAATCATCCGCCGGCAAACCACCCGTCGTGAAGAAGCGATTTCCGAACTGCGTGAATTGCAATTTCGTGAAAACACCACTGCCGAACAACGCCGGGGCATTACAGCGCGCTTGAACCGTATGGAAATGAAAGCCCCAGTTTCAGGCATCGTTTATGGGCTGACGGTTTTTGGCGCACAATCTGTGGTCCGCCCTGCCGATCCTGTGTTGTATCTGGTGCCCCAAGATCGCCCCTTGGTGATCGCCAGCCAAGTTGATCCACTGCACATCGACCAGGTGTTTGTCGGCCAAGAAGTGATCGTGCGCATTGCGGCGTTTGATCAGCGCACCACCCCTGAATTGTATGGCAAGGTTACTTTGCTTTCGGCGGATGCTTTCACCGATCAATCCACCCAAGCCAGCTTTTATCGGGCTGAAATCGTTTTGAACCCTGGTGAATTGGCTAAACTGCCGGAAGGGCGAAATTTGATCCCAGGGATGCCAGTAGAAAGCTTTATCAGAACCGAAGATCGTTCGCCCGCCGCATACCTCACCAAACCGCTGACCGATTATTTCGTCAAAGCGCTGCGGGAGAGTTGACCCTTTCCACTTTTCACATGGCCAATTTGCGCATAGGCAAAGGGTAAGTGAACCAACGGAGAACGGTCATGTCTGGAAACTTTGAATCAAAATTGGCTGAAATGGGTGTTACATTGCCGAATGCCCCTGCGCCTGCTGCAAACTATGTCCCCTTTGTTCAAGTTGGCGATCTGGTTTTTGTTTCAGGTCAAATCAGCCAGAATGATGATGGTTTCATCACCGGTAAATTAGGCGATGACATGTCAGTCGAAGACGGCGCTAAAGCGGCCCAGACATGTGCAATTTCCTTGTTGGCCCAAGTCAAAGCTGCCTGCGGTGGCGATCTGGATCGTTTGGTTCGCGTGGTGAAATTGTCTGGATTTGTGAATTCCACGCAGGATTTCACCCAACAACCCCAAGTGATTAACGGCGCTTCAGACTTTCTAGGTGAAGCCCTGGGCGCGGCTGGGCAACACGCCCGCGCTGCTGTATCGTCCCCTTCCCTTCCTTTGGGTGTGGCCGTTGAAATTGAAGGCATCTTTCAAGTAAAATGACACCGCTTCCGCAAAGTTTTCTGACCAAAGCCATAACGCATCGCGGTCTTCATGACCGCGATCAAGGCCGCATCGAAAATGCGCCACAGTCCTTTGCGGCCGCCATCAAACTTGGATACGGCATAGAATTGGACGTCCAGTTGTCCAAAGACGGTGTGGCCATGGTATTTCACGATTACCATTTAGGGCGGCTGACGAACGAAAACGGTGCGGTGGCCCAAAGAACGGCCGCCGAACTGGGGCAAATCGTCTTGAAGGACAGCACAGATAAAATCCCTACACTGCAGGAAACATTGTCCCAGATTGATGGCCAAGTGCCTGTTGTCATTGAAATTAAGGATCAAGACGGTGCCATGGGGCCGAATGTTGGTCCTTTAGAAGAAGCAGTTGCTGCATGCCTGAAATCATACAAGGGCGACGCAGCAATCATGTCGTTCAATCCACACACCATGGCAGCAATCGCGAAAATGGGAACGGCACGGCCGTTAGGCTTGGTGACGGACGATTTCGTGGCCAACGATTGGCCAACCGTGCCAGCAGCACGATGTGCTGAATTGGCTTTGATTCCGGACTTTGAAACTCTGCCGCTTTCGTTTGTCTCACACAATCAGGGCCAGTTAACATCACCTGCCGTGGCGCGCGTTAAGAATGCAGGTGCGCACATCTTATGCTGGACCGTGCGATCTGAGGAACAAGAAGACCAGGCCCGCACCGTGGCCGACAATATTACCTTTGAAGGGTATTTGGCTTGAAGTTCGAAACCTGGCCCTACCCTTTCTAAGAGCAAATTGGGTAAGCACTTTTGGACGAAACCGTAGAAATCCACGTTCTTTCTTCGCTGCGGCAAATCGCAGAAACAGACTGGGACGCATGTGCCTGTTTGGAACCGGCCGACGGGCCGCCACTGGACCCGTTCACCACCCATCGTTTTCTGCTGGCTTTGGAAACATCAGAGTCAGTCGGCACAGGTACTGGCTGGACACCGCAATACTTGCAGGCTGTTTTGAACGGACAAACCATTGGCGTTGCACCGCTGTACGTCAAATCCCACAGTCAGGGCGAATATATTTTCGACCACAACTTTGCCCACGCATACGAGAATTCAGGCGGGCGATATTATCCAAAGCTGCAAATTGCAGTGCCCCACACCCCTGCCACCGGACGGCGGTTTTTGGTGCGCCCTGAATTTGAAGACACCGCGCGCAACGCCTTGATGCAAGGTGCGATGAAACTGGCAGCGGACAATAAGTTGTCGTCCGTTCATGCCACGTTTTGCACCGAGAACGAGGCACAGTTTGGCGCGGAATTGGGGCTGTTGGCGCGCCGGTCGCAACAGTTCCATTGGGTCAATGATGGGTATAAAACGTTTGATGATTTCCTGGCCACGTTGTCCAGCCGCAAGCGTAAGAACATCCGCAAAGAACGGGCCCAAGCCCAAGCCTTTGGCGGTACGATCCACGCGTTTTCGGGGGATGAAATCGAACCAGAACATTGGGATGCGTTCTGGGAATTTTACCAAGATACGGGTGCACGCAAATGGGGCACGCCCTATTTAACCCGGGCCTTTTTCGATTGTGCCCAGGAAAGTTTGCGCGATGAAATGCTGTTGGTTTTGGCAGAACGCGACGGACACTGGGTCGCTGGCGCGTTGAACTTTATTGGCAGGGATACCCTTTATGGGCGCTACTGGGGCTGTGTTGAAGATCATCCCTGTTTGCACTTTGAACTGTGTTATTACCAAGCGATTGATTTTGCCATTGCCCACGGGCAAGCGCGGGTAGAAGCCGGGGCGCAAGGATCGCACAAATTGGCCAGGGGGTATTTACCCGTTGCGACCCAATCACTGCACTGGTTCCCTGACCCTGGTTTCAACCATGCGGTCGCACAATATTTGGAAGCAGAAGCACGCGCCGTTGATGAAGAGATCGAGGTTCTAACATCCTACGGCCCGTTCAAGCGCACAGACCACGAGGAACAAGAATGACTGAGAAATTATCAGACAGGTCCGCATTGGATCCATTGCTGGCAAATGGCTGGTCCCTGACAGACGGTCGGGACGCCTTGGCAAAAGACTACAAATTCAATTCATTCCGCCAAGCTTGGGGCTGGATGTCCCAAATGGCTTTGATGGCAGAAAAACTGGATCACCATCCAGAATGGTCCAACGTTTACAGCCGGGTGTCTGTGGTCTTATCGACCCATGATTGTGACGGTTTATCCGAATTGGATGTAAAGCTGGCATCCGCCATGGACACAGCTTTCGGGTCATAGGGCCCGGCAGATTGCACCACCGGGCCCATTATTTTTAGATAGCGTCCAATAAAGTTTCCCCGGCGGAAATTTCGCATTCGCCTGGGCTGGCTTCTTCGTTCAGCACTTTCACCACGCCGTCTTCTGCATACAGTGCGTAGCGTTTCGAACGGCTGATCAACCCAACGGGCGGCGCCGTGAAATCCATACCGATTGCCGTTGTAAATTCGCTTTGCGGGTCTGCCAGCATCGTAATGCCCGCGGCATCTGCGCCCGTGGCTTTCGCCCATTCCTGCACCACGAACACATCGTTGACGGTCACGCAAATCACCTCGTCCACGCCTTTGGCATCGAACCCAGCTTTGGTACGGATGAAGGATGGAACATGGGCGGAAGAACACGTGGGGGTGAACGCACCTGGAACGGCGAAAAGCGCAATCTTGCGCCCCTTGGACAAGGTGGCCAAGCTTACTTCTTCGGGGCCATCGGCACCCATGCGTACAAAAGTTGCATCTGGCAGGGCGTCACCTACGGAAATTGCCATGGAGTTGATCCTTCATTCATTGAACATCTATCCTTCCAAGTTATAGGCTGCGGGCAAGCACTTACCAGGGGTTAGGCATGACACATTACGTTGTTATTGGGGCAGGACAGGCTGGGGCTTCCCTTGTGGCCAAGTTGCGGGCCTTGGGGTTTGACGGGAAAATCACTTTGATTGGGGCTGAAAATGCACCGCCATATCAACGCCCCCCACTTTCAAAAAAGTATTTGTTGGGCGAAATGCCCCTGGATCGGATGTATTTGCGCCCACTTTCTTTTTACGAAGATCAAAATATTGACCTGCGGCTTGGTCAAAAGGTGACTTCAATCGACCTGGCAGCGCAGGTCATCAAAGTGGGGTCTGAAGAAATTGGGTATGACAAACTCGCGCTGACAACGGGTTCAACACCGATTCGATTGCCTGCCAAAATTGGTGGTGAATTGGACGGGGTCCACACCGTCCGAACGCTGGCAGATGTGGATGGCATGAAAGCAGCTTTTGATGCGGGCGGGCATATGTTGATCGTGGGCGGTGGTTACATTGGTTTAGAGGCAGCGGCAGTCGCCGCCCAACGCGGTTTGAAGGTAACTTTGGTAGAGCTGGCAGACCGCATTTTGCAACGCGTCGCGTCACCAGAAACATCTGATTATTTTCGAGACCTTCACACTGCGCATGGTGTTACGATTTTGGAAGGCACTGGGCTGGACAGACTTGAAGGGGAAGGATCAGTTTCCAAAGCAGTCTTATCCGACGGAACCGTGTTGGACATTGACGTGGCAGTCGTGGGCGTGGGTATTCGTCCAGATGTACCTTTGGCGGAAGACGCTGGCTTGGCATTGGACAATGGCATTGCCACAAACAGCCAAGGTCAAACTTCAGACCCGGATGTTTGGGCCGCAGGCGACTGTGCTTCGTTTCCGCACCAAGGCGCCCGCATTCGTCTGGAAAGCGTCCCCAATGCCATCGACCAAGCCGAAATCGTGGCAGCCAATATGATGGGCAGCGCCCTGGAATATACCGCAAAACCATGGTTTTGGTCCGACCAGTATGATGTGAAATTGCAGATTGCAGGGCTGAACACCGGGTACGACCAGGTTGTTATTCGCGATGGCGGGGCAGCACGTTCCCACTGGTACTATAAAGACGGAATGTTACTGGCCGTTGACGCAATGAATGATCCCCGGGGGTATATGGTGGGCAAGCGTGTGATCGAAGCGGGCAAAACCATTCCAGCAAACGCCGCGGCTGACGCTGATGCAGACTTGAAACCGTACATGAAGTGAGGGTCATTTCCGGAAAATGGAAAGGCCACCGTTTGGCTGCGGTTGGCAAAGGCGATGCTGCACAACACTTGCGCCCGACCACTGATCGCACCCGTGAAAGCATTTTCAACATCCTGACCCATCGCATTGATTTTGAAGGGTTAAATGTGCTGGACTTGTTCGCTGGCACCGGGGCCCTGGGGCTTGAAGCATTGTCCCGAGGGGCCGCCACTGCCACGTTCGTGGACAATGGCCGGGCCGCACAAAAATTGTTGGGGCAAAACATAGCGGAATTGGAATGCGGCGATATCGCCAAAGTGATCAAAACCGATGCAACCCGCCTGCCCAAGGGCACGCCGCACGATTTGATTTTGCTGGACCCACCCTATGGCAAAGGTCTGGGGTTGAAGGCGTTGGAGGTGTGTAGGGCAAACGGCTGGATCGCCACCAAAGCCATGATTTTGTGGGAAGACAGCCCTGCCCCTGACCTGCCTGCTTGGTTGGAACTGGACCATCAACGATCCTACGGGAACACCACAATAACCCTGGCAGAAGCCCCATGAAACCAAACCTGATTTTGCTGGATTGCGACGGCGTAATCGTCGATTCAGAACCCGTCACCAATGGGGCCATTGCAGACAATTTGCGCACCTATGGCCTGGATATGACAACTCAGGAATGCATGGACATGTTCGTTGGCGGCACGCTGTCTGGTGTGGGCGATATTGTGCGGAACATGGGATTTAACTTGCCCGCGAACTGGCCGGATATCATCCATGACCAAGCCTATGACGCGCTGCGCAAAGGGGTGCCCGTTTTTGACAACTTGCATCGTTTTTTGGACCGGGCAGATGATTTGAGCGTGCCTGTTTGTGTGGTGTCCAATGGGCCCATGGCGAAGATGGAAATCACACTGTCCCAACACGATTTATGGGATCGCTTCCAAGGCAAAATCTTCTCTGCCCATGCCCATGGAAACCCCAAACCAGACCCAGGCATGATCTTGTCCGCCATGGAAAAACACGGGGCCGCACCAGCGCAAACCTGGATGGTGGATGACAGTGCCAGCGGGGTAAAAGCCGGGATGCGCGCGGGCGTTCACACCTTTGCATTTGTGCCCGCAGGCCAATCTGTTCCCGACACAGAATTCACCCAACGGGTCAGCGGCTTTGGCGAATTATTGCAGATGTTGGGGTAAGCCCGGGGCCTATTCCCCATATGTGGGGTGAAATTTTCCAGCGGGCGACAAAGTGAAAATTTCAACACCCGTGGCAGTGACCCCAACAGAGTGTTCAAACTGTGCGGACAAAGATTTGTCGCGGGTCACGGCGGTCCAGTCATCGGACAGCACTTTTGTTTCAGGGCGGCCTAAGTTCACCATGGGTTCAATCGTGAAGAACATGCCTTCTTCCAAGACAGGTCCCGTGCCCGCCCGCCCATAGTGCAAAACGTTGGGTGGCGCGTGGAACACTTGGCCCAATCCGTGTCCGCAAAAATCACGCACCACAGACATCCGGTGCCCTTCGGCAAAGGTTTGAATGGCGTGGCCGATGTCGCCAAAAGTATTGCCGGGGCGAACCTGTTCAATACCTTTGAACAACGCATCATGGGTCACTTGGATCAAGCGTTCGCTTTTGCGCGCCAACTTGCCAGCCACATACATGCGGCTGGTATCGCCGAACCAACCATCGACAATGACCGTGACGTCGATGTTCAAAATATCACCGTCTTTCAAACGCTTATCCCCAGGAATGCCGTGGCAGACCACATGGTTCACCGAAATACAGCTGGCGTGTTTGTATCCCTTGTACCCGATGGTGGCAGATTTTGACCCGTGGGCATCCACCATATCCGTGATGACCCGATCAATTTCACCGGTGGTTTGACCGACAAAAATGTGCGGGGCGATATCATCCAAAATGGTGGCAGCCACGCGGCCTGCCTCAGCCATGCCGGCAAAATCTTCTGGGTTATACAGACGGATGCCGTCTTTGGTGATTTGGGCGTTACGGGCCATGGAGCTGCCTTTCGTCTTTGTCAGGCGTATATAGGGGGTGGTTCAGCCCGTAAACACAGGCAACGCGCGGTCCACCACGATTTCGTTAAGGTTTACGTCGCATGTATAACACGCGACTTCGACGCCCCCCGACTGTGCTTGGGAAAAGGCTGCTGCATATTCAGGATCAATATCGCCCGCCACTTTAAAGCGGGCGGACCCAGTGTGCTGCACGAGGTAAAGCATGATGGCCCGGTGTCCGGCCTGAACAACGTGCCGAAGTTCGTGCAGGTGTTTGGTGCCCCGTGCCGTCACACAATCGGGAAATTCGGCCCAATCCCCTTCGCGCATCAAGTTCACATTCTTCACTTCGACATACACGTCCGGCAAGCCATCTTGCTGGCACAGAAAATCAATCCGTGAATTGGTGCCGTAATTTTGTTCGGGACGGATGGTTTTGTATTCTGCAACTTCCGCGATCTTCCCGGCCAACAAGGCTTCCTTCACCACACGGTTGGGCACGGCCGTGTCGATGCCCACCATGGTGCCATCATTCAGTTCGGTGACCCGCCATCCGTATTTCAGTTTCTTCTTGGGGTCATCGTTTGGTTCCACCCACACACGCATGCCAGGATCCACCATCCCCATCATCGAACCTGGGTTTGGGCAGTGGGCCACCACGTCTTCGCCCGTGTCCAAACGGACGTCAGACAGGAACCGTTTGTATCGGCGGATCAGGGTGGCGGGGACCAAAGGGGTTTGAAAGCGCATGGGCGCGGACTATACCCCAAGGCAGGTCAAGACAAGGAACTGCCCATGCCCAATCCCACCGCTGCCATGCTTGTGATCGGGGATGAAATCCTGTCGGGGCGCACCCATGACAAGAATACCCATTATCTGGCCGGAAAATTAACCGAAGCCGCGATTGATTTGGTGGAAGCCCGCGTGGTCAGCGATGACAAAGACGCCATTGTTGCCGCCGTGCGGGAATTGTCTGGCAAAGTGGACCATGTGTTCACATCAGGGGGCATTGGCCCAACCCATGATGATATCACCGCCGATTGTATGGCCGCCGCGTTTGGCCAATCCATTGATGTACGCGACGACGCCCGCGCCATTTTGCAAGCCCACTATGACAGCCAGGGCCAAGACTTGAACGAAGCGCGTTTGCGCATGGCGCGCATCCCGGACGGGGCCACTTTGATTGACAACCCTGTTAGCAAAGCACCGGGATTCACGATCGAAAATGTGCACGTCATGGCGGGGGTGCCACGGGTGTTTCACGCCATGGTGGCCACAGTTCTGGCCGGTCTGTCTGGGGGCCAACCCTTGCTGAGCGAAACCTGGCGTGTGGAAATGGGCGAAGGCGACATTGCCGGGCCTTTGGGGGAATTGGTCACCGCGCATCCTGATGTGTCTTTCGGGTCTTATCCTTATCAGCAACATGGGGTGTATGGGTCGAACATCGTGGTGCGATCCCAGGACAACGCTGCCCTCGCCGGTGCTTATGCCGCTTTGCAAAGCGTGTTTCCTGCATGACATCCCCAAGCCAAGACCAGATTTTTGCAGCGCTTCACGCCACATGGCCTGCGGCATCTGAAACGGTTGTCGACGGGTGGATCATTCGGGATGGGGCTGGCGCTGGCAAACGGGCATCGGCGGCCAGTGCGATGGCGGATGATGCCGATATCACAAAGGCCGAACAAGCGCAGGCGGCCATGGGGCAAGACCCGTTGTTTATGGTTCGTGGTGGGGCTGGGGCACTGGATGATCGTTTGGATCAACTGGGATATGCCATAATCGATCCCACGCTGATCTATGCCTGCGCGATTGACCAGATTGCACCTGCAACCCTGCCGACCGCACTGTGTTACGCCATTTGGGATCCGGTCCATATCATGCGTGAAATTTGGACGGCGGGGGGCGTGAACGACGCACGGATTGATTTGATGCATAGGGTTACTGGCCCGAAGACAGGCGTTCTGGCCCGCACTGGGGACACCCCCTGCGGTGCTGCTTTTGTGGGCGTGCACCAAGACATTGCCATGGTTCACGCAGTGGAAGTGTTGCAAGACCAACGCCGCCAAGGGGTTGGAAAACTGATTATGGCCCAAGCCGCCCACTGGGCGCGGGCAAATGGGGCCAAAACCCTGGCGCTGGCGGTGACGCGTGCTAATCTTGCGGCCAATGCAATGTATGCCAAGCTGGGGATGACCCAGGTGGCCCAGTACCATTACCGCAAAAAGGATTTGCCATGACCGATCAGCCCACCGCCCTGGATCTGCCGATGATGGACCCTTTGCCAGCCGCCACGCAAAAATACTTTGATGTGTGCCAAGACAAGCTGGGGATGATCCCCAATGTTTTGCAGGCCTATGCCTTTGATGCTGACAAATTGAATGCGTTTACTGCGCTGTACAACGACCTGATGTTGGCAGACAGTGGCTTGTCCAAACTGGAACGTGAAATGATTGCGGTGGCCGTGTCGTCCATCAACAAATGCTTTTATTGCCTGACAGCCCACGGCCAAGCGGTGCGCGCCCTGTCTGGCGACCCGATTTTGGGGGAACAGATGGTGATGAACTGGCGCGTCGCAAACTTGGATGCCCGCCAAACCGCCATGCTGACCTTCGCGGAAAAAATCACAAAAACCAGCAACGAAATCGTCGAATCCGACAGGCAAGCCCTGCGCGACGCTGGATTTTCAGACCGCGATATTTGGGACATTGCCAATGTGGCCGGGTTCTTCAACATGACCAACCGCGTCGCCAGCGCGACGGACATGCGCCCCAATGATGAATATCACGGGCAAAACAGATGAAACGGTTGGTTTTGGCTGCGATCCTTTTGGCAGATCCAGCCGGGGCATTGACCCTGGACGTTCCAGGCCGCCCCGTTGTCAAAGCTGAAAAGACTGACCCACGCGGGGCAGTGTTGTTGCCAACAGCGGCGTGGAATGGAACCGAAGTGCCGGGTGATTTGATGGATGGTCAGATTGTCACCAAAGTGTTGCAGGCCGATATCGTGGCCACGCCCCCGGCCCTTTTGGCGCTGTTTTCGAAACAACTGTCTGATGCGGGATATGATGTGCGCCTGGCGTGCATTGACCGGGCCTGTGGTGGGTTTGATTTTCGTTTCGCCCTGCCCATCGTTGACCCGCCCGCCATGTTTGTGGATTTGGGGAATTACGCTTTCTTAAGCGCCACAAAGGACGACACATCGGCAATCATGGTCATGGCCAGCCAAAGTCCCAATCGGGCCCATGTTCAAATCACTGAAATTATTCCACCCGGTGGCAGTGGCACCAAAGTCAAATCTGCGACCATTGCCCCGGTGACCCGCACCACGAATGATCTTGCCGCCGCGTTAGAAGCAAATGGCTTTTTCATCTTATCGGATTTGAAGTTTCAGGTGGGATCGTCCCAACTGGACGGGGACGATTTTGCGTCTTTGGCGGCGTTGGCTGAATATCTCTCAGCCAACCCACATCGAACGATAGCTTTGGTGGGCCATACCGACGCCACGGGATCCTTGGCTGGCAACATTGCCTTGTCCAAGAAACGCGCGGGCGCGGTCCGGTCCTTGCTGACCCGGCGCCATAACGCCGACGGCAAACGGATCGCGGCGGAGGGGATGGGATACTTGTCTCCGGTGGCGCCCAACACCACTGCCGTGGGTCGTGAACAGAACCGTCGGGTCGAAGTAATCATTACTTCCGATGAATGAGATACCGTGAAAAGTTACCATTGGTTTGGTCCTTTCTCTGCAAATGCGTGCACCAAGAAATCAATGAAGGCGCGCACTTTGGGCTGGGTGAACCGGCCTGGGGGGTACACGGCATAGATGCCTTGGGTTTCCTGCGGCAATTCGGGCATGGCGTCGATGATCAGACCGTCTTCCATGGCTTCTGCGTACAAAAACGATGGCAGGTAAGCGATGCCCAGGCCAGAAATGGCCGCGTTCAACAGGGATTGCCCGTCGTTTACTGACAAGGACCCAGCTGTCCGCACCTGGCGCTTTTCGCCTGATGGGGCAGTCAACTTCCAGACGGCTGAATTTGCCTGGCTGGAATAATGCAGCAGCTTATGTTCGTTCAATTCGTCAATCCGACCAGGATGACCGTTTTGCTGGAAATATGACGGTGACCCGATCATGCGCAGGTTGGTTTCTGTCAACTTACGGGCCCGCAGGGAACTGTCTTCCAATTCACCGATACGGATGGCCAGATCAAAGCCTTCGCTGATCAGTTCAACATACCGGTTGTTCAACACCATGTTCACATTGATGTCTGGGAATTCTTGCAAGAAGTCCCCCAACACCGGTGACAAGTGGTTCACGCCAAAATCGGTGGCAACGGATATGCGCAACGTGCCAGACGGCGCGATTTGCATGGATGTTACCAAAGCGTCCGCTTCGCCAGCATCATTCAATACGCGGCGCGCACGGTCATAATAGGCAAGGCCAATTTCTGTGGGGCTGACGCGGCGGGTGGTGCGGTTCAACAACCGTGCCCCCAAGCGCGCTTCCAGCGCAGATACATGCTTTGACACTGCCGATTTGGAGATGCCCATTTTACGGGCAGCGTCG
>JAHDCP010000016.1:0-7466 GCA_020629775.1 Planktomarina sp. | reverse complement strand
CTTGGTCAACGACCGTGGCGAAGGCTTCCATCTCTGTCAGGCGATCCATGTCGCATCCTCGTTATAGTTTTCGTGTTCTGAGGATGTTTATGAAGGGTGATTCTGGTGGCCCATGGGCGGGCTGGGGACAATAAAACGGTTTCTTCTGGGACTGTGTTTTATATGGAAACAGCGGAATGGGGCAGATCGAATCCCACAAAAAAGTGACTTAAGTATTTGTTTTTATTGTATTTAATGAATTTTCAGTGGCGGCAATTGTGGCACGGACTGTCCACAATCGCGCCACAAGCTGTTACATTGTTTCCCGGACGTGGCGGCGAAACGCCTTTTTTAGCAAGTCCAGTTCGGCGCGCAGCAAATCCACCTCTGCGCGCAGGTCGTCTCCGGCCAGTTCACCAGCAATCATGGTAAACGCACCGATTTTATCATCGCCTGACATGACGACAAAGGTGTTCACCCCCATGCTGAGGCTTTGCGGTGGGATGGGCACCGAAACCGTGTACCCCGCGTCGGTGGCGTTGACGGAAACGAACTCCACCTCTTCTTCATGCAAAAAGACCGCAACTTCTGCGCCTTCTTCCAAATCATCCACTGTCCCGGTCCAGATCCCATCACGAAGGCTGGTTTGTGTAATTGATGCCATGTGCTTGCCCTGCCCTTAAATTTCAGCCCGCGGACTGCGCGAGAAAGTGAGGTCACGGATCGTGACTTGGTTCATGGCCGGGTTTTCGAAGATCAAATCCACCCACATTCGTTCAATGCGGTTTTCATTGAGATCCGCATCGCTCATGTCGAATTCAACAGATGTCTCACCCCGGCGCACCTGCAATTCCCGGACAAACTGTTCTGTGTTGGGGCCATGCTGAACGTTCAGCCGGGCAAAAATTTCAATGTCGCGTTCCGCTTCGATGGTCGTGTTCAAGCGCACAAGGTGGTTTTTGCGCAGCCCTTGCACCGCACTTTCTGGCAAACTCAAAACAACTGACAAGAACGACCCTTCAAATCCAAATACATCAAAACGCATAGAATAGGGTGCCATGTCATGGTCTGACGTGTTGCGCAGTTGGCGCGCTGAAATTTCTTGCAGCGGGCAATCGTGGAACAGCTGAAGATCAGGGCCAATCCATCTGCCGTTTTCTGCGGCAGCGTGGCCAGTGTGTTCTGTGCGCCACCGCCATGCGTCTGCGCGCCATGACCAATCAGATCCGCGCTGTTGTTGAAAGGAATCTGACCCTTCGCGCGGGACAGCCAACCGATCTTCAGAAACACGCACCAGAGTATCCAAGTGCATGCGCAGGGCGCGCGCGCGTTCTGCGTATCGCCTTAATTCCGACCGGGCCATTTCGCCGGCCCCATTGGCCCGACGTCGCCACCGGGCCAGACCAACCGTATCGGCACCCTTTTCAAAAAGCCTGCTGCTTTTGGACATGATTAACCCGTTACATTTCTACCATCGCCACAATAGCGCTTTTGGCGCAGGGCATGCCAGACTGTAACGGGGAATTTGTTTCCAAATTCGCAACAATTTGCTAAAAGTAGGTGAATATCCGCCGATCTAATTCAGAGATCGGCGTAAACGTGCCGCTCCGCTTCGCCGCCGGGATGGGTCACGGCACCTTTGTAAGCACCGCCCACCAGTTGCGCGTATTTCCACAACGCCCCAGACGCATAGATGGTTTCTTTGGGACCAGCCCAGTTCGCTTTGCGTTCGGCGAGTTCATCATCGGTCAGCGCCACAGACAATTCGCCCGAAATCGCGTTGATGGTGATAACGTCCCCGTTTTGCAGCATCCCAATGGGTCCGCCGTGCGCGGATTCAGGACCAACGTGGCCCACACAGAAGCCACGTGTTGCGCCCGAAAAACGACCGTCTGTGATCAAGGCAACCTTTTTGCCCATGCCCTGGCCGGACAACGCCGCCGTGGTGGCCAACATTTCGCGCATGCCGGGACCACCAGATGGGCCTTCGTTGCGGATGACCAGCACTTCGCCTTCTTTGTATTCGCGTTGCTTCACCGCTTCGAACGCATCTTCTTCACATTCGAACACCCGCGCGGGGCCGGTGAAAATCTGGTGTTGTGGGTCAATGCCCGCCACTTTCACAATGGCGCCTTCAGGGGCCAAGTTGCCCTTCAAGCCCACAACGCCGCCCGTTTTGGTGATTGGGTTTGATACCGGGTAAATGACTTTGCCATCCGCTTCGCGTTCGATGCGGTCCAGTTCTTCGCCCATTTCGCGGCCCGTTGCTGTCATGCAGTCTTCGTGGATCAGGCCCGCTTTGCGCAGTTCCTTCATCACAACCGGAACACCGCCCGCTTCGTACAGGTCTTTGGCAACGTATTGGCCGCCTGGTTTCAAATCCACGAAGTACGGTGTGTCGCGGAAAATATCGCACACATCATCCAAGAAGAATTCCAAGCCCGCTTCATGGGCGATGGCTGGCAAGTGCAAACCTGCGTTGGTGGATCCACCTGTACAGGCCACAACCCGTGCGGCATTTTCCATGGATTTGCGCGTGACAACATCACGGGCCCGAATGTTCTTTTCCAAAAGTGCCATCACGGCTTCGCCGGATGCTTTGGAATACTGGTCCCGGCTTTCGTATGGGGCGGGTGCGCCCGATGAGTTGGGCAGCGCCAGGCCAATCGCCTCGGACACGCAGGCCATGGTGTTGGCGGTGAATTGACCACCACAGGCCCCAGCGGATGGGCAAGCCACCCGTTCCAGGATTTCCAGTTCGGCTTCTGACATGCTGCCGTTTTGCTGGCGGCCCACCGCTTCGAACATGTCTTGAACAGTCAAATCACGATTGGCAAAATCAGCGGGCACATCAGCGCCCATGGGCGCGCGGCCCGGCAAGATGGATCCGCCGTAAATGAACACAGACGGCACGTTCAACCGCACCATGGCCATCATCATGCCCGGCAAGGATTTGTCGCAGCCCGCCAATCCGACCAGCGCATCGTAACAATGGCCACGCATGGTCAATTCCACCGTGTCAGCAATCGCTTCACGGGATGCGAGCGAAGATCGCATGCCTTCGTGACCCATGGCAATTCCGTCTGTCACGGTGATGGTGGTGAATTCACGCGGGGTGCCAGCACCAGCTTTTACACCCAATTTCACGGCTTGGGCTTGGCGGTTCAACGAAATGTTGCAAGGGGCCGCTTCATTCCAACACGTGGCCACACCGACAAAGGGTTGCGCAATTTCTTCCGCGCTCATGCCCATGGCATAGTAGTAAGACCGGTGCGGTGCGCGGGCTGGGCCCACGCTGACGTGACGGCTGGGAAGCTTGGATTTATCGAGTTTGTGATCAAGCATGGCGACCCCCTGAAAATGGTGTTTTTTTGGGTGTAGGCCACGGCGCATCCCCCGACAAGGATGATTCCTTATTCAACACACGACTCGCGTGAAATGGTGTCGAACCTGCACGTCCAAGTAGCTCGCAGCAACTTTGGGGGGAAAAGACGGTTTTTATCCCACATAATTGGCATTCATTTTACCATATAAGGTCACAGAATCGCCAATCTTCGGTGATTGAGTTGATGTTGATTGTTGCGTCTGGTCTAAAGGGACCTGGAGACGTGTGACTGCCGCACTGAAAAGGACGACTGAAAGCTTTGCTGGACTACGCCCGCCACGAACGACTTGTTGCCCCTGCCAGGGCATACGCTGCCATTTGGCGGTTGGGGCTTGGCTGTGCCGTGGGTCTGGGTGTTTTTGTTGCCCTAAACTTTTTATACGTTGCAGCGGCGGAAATGGTTGTTGGTCGGGAATTCCTGGCCCCCATCGCCCGCAATGGCGGAAACATCGGCCCGCTGCAAACATTGTTCTTGTTGTCCACCTTTGTGTGCATGCTGGGCGCAGTTGGACTGACAGTTTATGTTGTCCACAAAGCGAACCCCCTTTCGGTAATCGGATCAATCTCCCGCGCAGCGCGTGATTTCCGCGTGGCGATCTTGGCGCTTTTGCCCATCGTACTTGGTGTAATGGCGATCCAGTTTGTTTTTGAAAGCCCGCAACTGAACGTGGACTTTGGCTTTTGGGCCATGCTTTTGCCTTTGGCGATTGTCCTGGTGTTAGTCCAGGTCACAGCCGAAGAAGTGGTTTTCCGTGGATATCTGCAAAGCCAAGTCGCGGCTTTGGGCTTGCCCCCTGTGATGTGGATTATGATCCCATCCATTCTGTTCGGCATTGGCCACTATAACCCTGATGCTGTTGGCAGTGTCGCGCCTTGGATTGTTTTGTGGGCCATCATGTTTGGGGCCTTGGCCGCAGATTTGACTGCGCGCACAGGTTCCATCGGGGCTGCGGTTGCGTTCCACTTTGTGAACAACATCATGGCCATCGTGTTGATCGGCTTGGCCGATCACATGGGTGGCCTGGCACTTTGGGTATTACCATTCAGTGTATCTGACACCAATGAAGTGATGATGCGCCTGCCCAGCAACGCAATCGCCATGTTGGCCATGTATCTGGTGATCCGCGCACGCCTGCGTGTCTAACGGCACCCTTGGCGTTGCAAATTCCCGCGCGCGGTCTTAATTCCTTGTCACGCAATCATTCGGGACCTTGACCGCCGTGAACTGGATTTCCAACTACGTCCGCCCAAAAATCAACAGCCTGTTTTCGCGACGCGACGTCCCGGAAAACCTTTGGACAACGTGTAACGACTGCGGGACCATGTTGTTCCACCGTGAACTTACCAACAATTTGAACGTCTGCCCGGAGTGTGGGCACCACATGCACCTGTCCCCTGTGGACCGCTGCATTTCATTGTTCGACGGTGGGATCTTTGTGGAAGTGCCGGTGCAAGACCCATTGGTGGATCCGTTGGGCTTCAAAGATCAAAAGAAATACCCTGATCGGATGAAGGCCGCCCAAAAAGCAGCAGAGGCCAAAGAAGCCATGTTGGTGGTGGAAGGCGAAATGGGCCGCACCCCCGTTGTGGTGGCGGTCCAAGATTTTGGCTTCATGGCCGGGTCTATGGGCATGTACGTGGGCAACGCAATTTTGGCCGCAGCTGAACGGGCCGTGGAACTGAAACGCCCGCTGATCTTGTTTTCAGCCGCTGGGGGCGCCCGCATGCAAGAAGGGATTTTGTCCCTGATGCAAATGCCGCGCACGACAGTTGCCGTGCAAATGCTGAAAGAAGCTGGGCTTCCTTACATCGTGGTGCTGACGCACCCCACCACGGGCGGCGTCACGGCCAGTTACGCTATGTTGGGGGATGTTCACATCGCTGAACCCAACGCGTTGATTTGTTTTGCTGGACCACGTGTTATCGAACAAACCATTCGGGAGAAACTGCCCGAAGGGTTCCAGCGCGCTGAATATCTTTTGGATCACGGCATGTTGGATATGGTGGTGCCCCGCGGTGAAATGCGCGATCGATTGATCCGCATCACCCGCATGATGATGAACCAAACACCCCCCGTGGCAGGTGATTTGCCCAAACCACAGGCGACCCCAACTGTTGACAAAGACGAAACAGCCAAGGCGCCTTCAGAGTGACCAACACCACGTCTGATGCCATCCTGGACCGGATGATGGCCCTGCACCCCAAGATCATGGACTTGGTGCTGGACCGTGTTTGGCGGCTTTTGGCCGCGCTGGACAATCCGCAAGATCACTTGCCACCGGTGGTTCATATCGCAGGGACCAATGGCAAGGGATCGACGTTGGCCATGATCCGCGCGGGACTGACGGGGGCGGGCCATTCGGCCCATGCGTATACGTCACCCCATTTGGCGATGTTTCATGAACGCATCCGCCTGGCGGGCACGTTAATCACCGAAGACGCGCTGACCGATTTGTTGGATCATTGTTATGCCGCCAATGGCGGGGACCCGATCACATATTTTGAGATCACCACATGTGCCGCCATCAAAGCTTTTGCAGACACGCCTGCCGATTACACCCTGTTGGAAGTGGGTTTGGGCGGACGACTGGATGCCACAAATGTGGTCAGTAGCCCGGCTGCCACTGTAATAACCCCTGTGGATTTGGACCACCAACAATTCCTGGGTGACACGCTCGCCGCCATTGCTGGCGAAAAAGCGGGCATTTTGAAGCGGGGCGCCCCGGCCATCATTGGTCCGCAACAAGACGAAGCCTTGGACGTGATCGAACGCCAAATCGCCCGCGTTGGGGCTGATCCCTGGATTTACGGGCAGCACTGGCATGTCAGTGAAGAACGCGACCGGCTGATTTACCAAGATGAAACCGCGTTGCTGGACTTGCCCCTGCCCGCATTGCGGGGCCCGCATCAAATCCAAAACGCAGGCACAGCCATTGCCACATTGCGCAAGCTGGGCATGGGTGAAGACGCCTTTAATGCCGCGATGACAGATGCAACCTGGCCTGCACGGATGCAGCGTTTGCCGCTGGCAGGTGAGGTTTGGTTGGATGGCGGGCACAACCCCGCCGCTGGGCGCGCAATTGCCAACACTTTGTCTAACCTGCCCAAACGGCCCACAGTCGCGATCTGTGGCATGATCAATACCAAAGATATCACTGGTATTTTGGCCCCCGTGGTGGACCACCTGGACCAAGTGTTTACCCTGGCCATCCCTGGGGAAGACAACGCGGTTCCTGCAGCAGACATCGCCCAAGCGGCCAATGATTTGGGGTTAAAAGCCCAGGCGTTTGGGGATCTTGAAACCGCTTTTGCTGCAGCCCAAGCCACCGGTCACCGGATACTGATTTGCGGTTCGCTTTATTTGGCCGGGCATGTGCTGCGCCACTTTGGCTTGCAGGACACTGCTGCCTAAAAGACTCCGCTTTGCGTATTTTTTCAGCAATCCCTTGACACAACATGGGATTGTCTACACGCTGAACACAATTCATGCGTGTTTCCACATTTTGACCATTTTTGAGTGCTACACGCTGGACCAACGATAAAAGGGCAGTTTGTGTGATGTCTCGAGTGGATCGTAAATATATCCACCATCTCGGCGTTAGACCGGACACAGCAGATATGCCCGAAATTGCAGCAGTATGGGCAGAGGCAATGACTACAAAAATACCCCCCCGCATCGGCATATTTGCCGGGGCAATGGCGCTTGGTGTGACGGCAACATCACTGGCGACAGCAGAAATCATCTTGGCGGAACCCGCCAACACGAACACCAATTACCTGGTCCCCAAGCAAAGCAATGAACAAACAACCACCGCCCCATCCGGGCGTGTGCTGGCAATTGTCGCGTTTTTGAACCGCCCCTTGGTGGAAGAAGAAAACCGCGTGATGGCAATTCACTTGGTTCAGCCTGGCGACAGCCCGGCCAGCTTAGCAAACCAATACTACGGTGACAGCACACTGTTTCACCACATTGTCGCGGCAAACCGCCACGACTTGACCCCGACCGGTCACGTAAAAGTCGGGCAAAGCCTTCGTATACCAGAAATTTAAGGGCTTTCGCTCGCAGTCCAGCTTTCCGCCTGCATCTCCCTCAGGCGGGAAG
>JAHDCP010000015.1:21624-37637 GCA_020629775.1 Planktomarina sp. | reverse complement strand
TGCAAGAACGTGTTGCCAAATTGGCAGGCGGTGTTGCTGTGATCCGCGTCGGCGGCATGACAGAAGTAGAAGTGAAAGAGCGTAAAGACCGCGTTGATGACGCCCTGAACGCAACACGCGCTGCTGTTCAAGAAGGTGTTGTCGTGGGTGGCGGTGTTGCCTTGGTCCAAGGTGGCAAAGCCCTGGAAGGTCTGGAAGGCGCAAACGCTGACCAAACTGCTGGCATCAAAATCGTTGCTCGTGCAATCGAAGCGCCTTTGCGTCAGATTGCTGAAAACGCAGGCGTTGACGGTGCAGTTGTTGCCGGCAAGGTTCGCGAAAGCAACGACACATCCTTCGGCTTCAACGCACAAACCGAAGAGTACGGCGATCTGTTCTCCTTTGGTGTTCTTGACCCTGCCAAAGTTGTTCGCACCGCGTTGGAAGACGCTGCATCTGTTGCTGGTCTGTTGATCACCACAGAAGCAATGGTTGCTGACAAGCCTGAAAAGCCTGGCGCAGCCGCAGCTGGCGGCATGCCAGACATGGGCGGCATGGGCGGCATGATGTAAGCTGCTGAAGCTTTGTAGAATTAGGAGGGGCCCTTATCATTAAGGGCCCCTTTTTATTGAACTGACGCTGCGTCCGCCGAACTTGAAATCAGCGGAATGCTGTATAATCTTGGACTATGTGGCGCGTTACAGTTTTCATTCTTATGACCTTAATCCCTCAAGCCAGTGTTTCTAATGAATGTGTCGTCTTTCTTCACGGACTGGCGCGCACTGGCACGTCTTTGGCCCTCATGGATCGCATCTTTGTTGAGCTGGGGTACCAAACGGTCCGCCCGTCCTATCCATCCACTTCTCAACCAATTCGCCAACTTGCAGACGAAACACTGCCTCAGGCCGTCGCGGGTTGCGGCGAAAAGAAAATTCACTTCGTCACCCACTCTATGGGCGGAATTTTGTTGCGGGATTTCTTGGCACGCCATGACATCCCTAATTTGGGGCGGGTTGTTATGCTGGCACCCCCCAACCAAGGGTCCGAAGTCGTTGATGAATTTTCGGGTTGGCAGCTTTTTTCAATTCTCAACGGACCCGCCGGAACGGAACTAGGCACTGGCGAGCAAAGTTTGCCCAACACCTTGCCGCCTGTAAATTTCCCATTGGGGGTGATTGCCGGATCGCAGAGCATAAGCCCGATTTTTTCCAGCATGATTGATGGGCAAGATGACGGTAAGGTCTCTGTTGAAAGCACGCGGGTTGAAGGCATGGCGGATCACATCATTTTGCCTGTAACCCATACTTTTATGATGAATGCCCCAAGCGTGATTTCCCAAACAATCGAATTCTTGCGTAGGGGCGAATTTGACCGCAAAAACCCTGTGGGGCAATTGAATTGGATTGAATTTAACCGCCGTTACGAGGTTGTTTTTGGCGGTTAAGTTCTGAAATTCACGTGGCCCATTTTGCGGCCCGTTTTTGTTTCTGCTTTGCCATAAAGATGGATAGCGGCACCTTTTGCTGCCAATTCTGGAACCCGATCCATGTCATCGCCGATAAGGTTTTCCATGCGGATATCGGAATGGCGTGTGCCATCCCCCAAAGGCCAACCCACAACCGCGCGAATGTGTTGTTCGAATTGGCAAATGTCGCAGCCGTTTTGGGTCCAGTGTCCTGAATTGTGAACGCGCGGGGCGATTTCATTCACCACCAAACCTGTATCCGTCACAAACAATTCAACGCCCATGACGCCAACATATTCCAGCGCATTTAAGATACGCGCGGCCAACAAAACTGCATCCATTCGCTGACCCGCCGAAAGCGCAGCTGGCACCGTGGTCGTCCGCAAAATTCCATCACGGTGAACGTTTTCGCCAGGATCAAAGCAGGCAACTTGCCCATCTATGCCGCGGGCTGCGATCACCGAAACCTCGTGACTGAAATTAACAAACCCTTCCAGAACGCAAGGCACGCCCCCAAGCCGGTCAAAAGCAGTGGAATCCGGCTGCGTTAGTTTTTCTTGGCCTTTGCCATCGTAGCCAAGTCGCCGTGTTTTCAGCAGTGACGGTGTTCCAATGGTTGCAAATGCAGCATCCAGGTCAGCTTTGCTTTCCACATTGGCAAATGGTGCTGTGGTCAAGCCAAGATCCTGAAGATAAATTTTCTCGTCCAATCGATCTTGGGACACAGCCAAGGCGTTTCGCCCAGGACGGATCGGGGCCATGGCTTCCAGGGCATCCAAGGCGGCTGTGGGGACGTTTTCAAACTCGTAGGTAATCACATCGACTGATGCGCCAAAGGCCTCAAGCGCTTGCATATCATCATAGGAAGCTGTGGTGACCTTATGCGCCACTTGGCCTGCTGGTGGGTTTGCCGACGGTTCATAGATATGCGTCACAAACCCCAAACGGCTGGCCGCAACTGAAAGCATCCTCCCCAGCTGACCGCCACCCAAAATTCCGATTGTTGCCCCTGGCTTCAAAGCATCAGTCATCTTGTGGTTCTTCCGGGATAGAGGCCGATAAAGCAGCGCGCCAGTCCACCAGCCGCATCCGTAACTTATCGTCACCAAGTGCTAGAATGCTGGCTGCCATAAGCGCGCCATTTGCTGCCCCTGCAGCGCCAATTGCCATTGTGGCAACGGGAAAGCCCATGGGCATTTGTACAATTGAATACAGGCTGTCTACGCCAGACAATGCCCGTGACTGCACCGGCACGCCTACCACGGGAAGGTGGGTTTTGGATGCCACCATTCCTGGCAGATGTGCGGCCCCACCGGCACCAGCGATGATGACTTTTATTCCACGATCAGCTGCGCCGGTCCCGTAGGACCAGAGACGATCCGGGGTTCTGTGGGCAGAGACGATTTTGCTTTCAAAGGAAACGTCCAGTTGCGTCAAAATATCTGCCGCTTCTTTCATGGTGGCCCAGTCCGACTGACTGCCCATGATAATGCCAACATCTGCCATCACGTTACCCCTTGGTGGCTAAGCCAACGGGTTAGCGCGCGTAGAACGATTAGGCAATAATGTCCGGGGTCGTCAGGCCTTCCAACTTGGTAATCTGGTCTTTCAGGCTCAATTTCTTTTTCTTCAACCGCTGAACTGCCAATTGGTCGGATGCTTTTTCCTGCAAGGCGTTGATGGCTGCATCCAGATCGCGGTGTTCCTGTCTGAGGACCTCCAACTTAACTTTTAACACGTCAATCCGGTTCATGTTGGGGGCATCGGTCATAAAATCAGCATCTTTCTTGAAGGCGCATAGGGATGCCATTCACCCCATACTTGCATGATGGGCTGACAGGACCCATATTTCAAGAAACAGGGTCGCCTTATGGGGCCTTAACTGCACGTCGCTTTGAAAAAGGACTGGCCATGACGAAATTAACATTGGGAACGCACCCCTTTTTGCTGGGGTTCGATCAGCTGGAACGATTGGTGGAACGGACCGCGAAATCTGGCAATGAAGGGTATCCCCCTTACAACATCGAACAAACGTCTGAACATTCCTATCGTATCACGCTGGCGGTGGCGGGTTTTGATGAAGACGATTTGTCCATCACTGTGGAAGACAGCCAGCTGGTGATCCGTGGTCGCCAAGCTGACGACAGCGACGATCGTATTTTCTTGCATCGGGGCATTGCTGCGCGCCAATTCCAACGAACGTTTGTATTGGCCGACGGCGTTGATGTGGGCGCTGCGTCGATGAAAAATGGCCTATTGCATGTGGATCTAAATCGGGCGGTGCCAGAAAAAGTTATCCAAACAATCAACATCAAGAAGGGGTGAAGGCATGAAAGATAATTTCGGCGTTTTGCAAGATGGTATTGTGTATCTGCGGTCTGTGGACCCGGCCGATTTGCCAGAAGATGTTTTGGAAGAAACAGGCCAGGTCGACCAGCTTTGGTCCATCCATAATTCTGATGGGGATCAACTGGCATTTATCGCGGATCTGGAAATGGCCCAGGAACTGGCCAAACAGTTTTCTTACAAGGCGATGACGGTCCATTAAGACCCGCACATCGTGAATGAAAAACGCCCGGGCCATTTGGCGCCGGGCGTTCTTTGTTTAGGCTGCGATCAAACCCATGCTTTCAAGCTTCAGGATCACTTGGTGCGCACAGTTGTCCACATCAACGTTTTCCGTTTCAACGCTTAATTCTGGGTTTTCTGGCACATCGTAAGGGTCGGAAATACCAGTAAATTCCTTAATTTTCCCTTCGCGTGCCAATTTGTACAAACCTTTACGGTCGCGGCGTTCGCATTCCTCAATCGATGTGGCGACGTGGATTTCCAAGAATGCGCCATAAGCCTCGATGTCCTCACGCACAGCGCGCCGCGTTGTTGCATAAGGGGCAATGGGCGCGCAGATGGCGATGCCACCGTTTTTGGTAATCTCTGATGCAACATAGCCGATCCGGCGGATGTTCAGATCCCGGTGTTCTTTGGAAAAGCCCAGCTCTGAGGACAGGTTTTTACGAACGATATCGCCGTCCAGAAGGGTAACGGGACGCCCGCCCATTTCCATCAATTTCACCATCAAAGCGTTTGCGATGGTTGATTTGCCAGAACCGGAGAATCCAGTGAAAAACACTGTGAAGCCTTGCTTGGCGCGTGGGGGCTTGGATTTGCGCAGTTCAGTCACAACTTGTGGGAAGCTGAACCATTCAGGAATGTCCAAGCCTTCTTGCAGGCGGCGGCGCAATTCTGTGCCTGAAATGTTCAGAACGGTTGCGCCTTTTTCCACTTCGTCTGCGGGTTCGTATTGGGCGCGGTCTTGCACATATACCATGTGCTTAAAGTCCACCATTTCGATGCCCATTTCTTCCTGGTGTTCTTTGAACAAATCTTGCGCGTCATAAGCGCCATAGAAATCTTCACCGGCAGAGTTTTTGCCAGGGCCAGCATGGTCACGGCCGACGATGAAGTGCGTGCAGCCATGGTTTTTGCGGATCAGGCCGTGCCACACGGCTTCGCGTGGGCCTGCCATACGCATGGCCAAGTTCAACAAAGACATGCTTGTTGTGGATGATGGGTATTGGTCCAGAACCGCTTCGTAACAGCGAACACGCGTGAAGTGATCAATGTCACCGGGCTTGGTCAGGCCAACCACAGGATGGATCAACAAGTTTGCTTGGGCTTCTTTGGCGGCACGGAATGTCAATTCCTGGTGCGCGCGGTGCAGCGGGTTACGTGTTTGGAACGCCACCACGCGACGCCAGCCCATTTTGCGGAAATAGGCCCGCATTTCATTCGGCGTGTCGCGACGGGCGCGGAAATCATAGTGAACAGGTTGTTGAATGCCGGTGACCGGGCCGCCCAGGTACACTTTGCCTGCCTGGTTGTGCAGGTAATTGACGGCAGGGTGCGCAAGATCGTCTGCGCCGAACACCTTTTCTGCTTCTTTGGCTTTGTTGGGGGTCCAACGGTCTGTGACCGTGATGGTGCCCAAGATAACGCCTTCTTGGTCGCGCAACGCAATGTCTTGACCCATTTCCAAGCTGGCAGCGAATTCTTCCGAAACGTCCAGTGTGATGGGCATGGGCCACAAGGACCCGTCTGCCAAACGCATGTTGTCCACAACGCCGTTATAGTCTTCTTCGGTCAAGAAACCCTTCAGGGGGTTAAAGCCGCCGTTCATCAGCAATTCTAAATCGCAGATTTGACGGGGGGTCAGGTCCCACGATGTCAGCTCAGCGGCTTCCATCTTCATCTTTTGGGCGCTGTCATAGCTGACAAACAGTTCGGGGATGGGGGCAAGGTTGGATTGCATCAATGTGCTCCTCAGCTTCAAAGGGTTCAAACCCGTGGCATGTCCGGTAAGTTCGGCGTGCAGGGCGTCATATTCGGCGAATTTGCGCTTTAGAAAGGCGTCAATAAGGCGATTTTTCTCCGATCCACCGCGGGGTGTAAGCGAATAAGAAAATCGTTGGCGTTTGTCAGTGCTGTCCCGTTCGGTGATTTTTATCAGCCGGGCATCAATCGCTTGGCGCATCAAGCCGTTCAGGCGTCCAACAGAAATGCCCAAAGCCCCTGCAGTCGCCCGTTGTGGGGCGTCTGGGGCAATGTCCAGCTGCCGCAAAAGACGAAAGATAACATCTTCGTCTTCTTGGCTGATGGTTTGCGGGTTAAAGGCCATGTTGGGCGAATCCGATGCGAAAAGATTGTTCACTGTTGAACGCATATGGCGAGGAATTGTTTGTTCATCAATGAACAAATCTAAAAATATTTCCCCGTTACGCTTAAAGTGACAAAATAGACACTGACTGTGGCCTTATTTTGTTGGCAAAATGCAAAAAAGGGGACGTCTAGAACGCCCCCGTCAAAGTTTGGTGATTTGTTTAGGCAAGTTCGACTTGGATCAGTCTTCAGCCAGCCAACGCTCTGCTTCCAAAGCGGCCATGCAACCCATACCGGCTGATGTTACTGCTTGGCGGTACTTATGATCAGTCAGGTCGCCTGCGGCAAAAACGCCGGGAATGGATGTGGCCGTGCTGTCTGGTTTGGTCACGACGTATCCGCCCATGTGGGTTTCCAGCACGTCTTTTACCAATTCGTTCGATGGTGCGTGGCCGATGGCGATGAACACGCCTTTGCAGGGCAAGTCGGTGATTTCACCGGTTTTGGAGTGCTTAACTTTGACCCCTTCAACACCCAAAGGCGTGTCTGTGCCGTAGACTTCATCGATCTCATGGAACCACAGGGGTTCGATCTTTTCGTTCTTCATCAAACGGTCAATCAAAATCGCTTCGGCGCGCAATTCATCGCGGCGATGCACCAATGTTACTTTAGAAGCGAAATTGGTTAGGAACAGGGCTTCTTCCACCGCGGTGTTCCCCCCACCGACAACAACAATTTCCTGGCCGCGATAGAAAAACCCATCGCAGGTGGCGCATGCGGAAACGCCGAAGCCTTTAAATTTTTCTTCTGATTCCAGGCCCAGCCATTTGGCACGTGCGCCAGTGGCAAGAATAACTGCATCCGCTGTGTAAGTTGTGCCGCTGTCACCGTGGGCCACAAACGGGCGTTTGTCGGTTTCCAACTTGGTGATGATATCCCCGATGATTTCGGTACCCATGGCCTTTGCGTGGGCTTCCATGCGGACCATCAAATCAGGTCCTTGGACTTCAGTATCACCAGGCCAGTTTTCCACTTCTGTTGTGGTGGTCAATTGACCGCCGGGTTCTAAACCCTGAACCAAAATAGGTTCCAGCATGGCGCGGCTGGCATAAACACCTGCAGTGTACCCTGCAGGGCCAGAGCCGATGATCAAAACGCGGGTGTGACGGGTGTCAGACATGAAGGAATCCCCAAATTTGGCAGCTTGAGTTCGGATATATGTCGCAACGCCAGGCAACAAAAGCCCCCACACACAGGCGTGACACGTGCGACATTTAATTTCACGCTCTTGAAATATTATTGCGCAATGGCAGGCTATTCCGTATTAATTGGCGAAAATTTGAATGGGAAACGCAACATGCATCGTCTGGATAATATCGACCGCCTTATTTTGGCAGAGTTGCAAGCGGATGGCCGCATGACCAACGTCGAGTTGGCCAAACGGGTCGGAATTTCTGCTCCGCCATGTTTGCGCCGTGTCCGCACATTGGAAGATGAAGGATATATCAAAGGATATCATGCAGATATCGATGCCCGCCATCTTGGGTTCGAGGTTCAGGTGTTCGCCATGGTGGGGCTTCAAAGCCAGGCAGAAGTGGACCTTAGCGCGTTTGAAGAAAAGTGCCGTGGTTGGCCGTTGGTTCGTGAATGCCACATGTTGAACGGCGAAGTGGATTTTGTTTTGAAATGCGTGGCTCCAGATCTCAGCACGTTTCAAACCTTCCTAACCGAGGACCTGACGTCGGCTGACAACGTGGCAAGTGTCAAAACATCTTTGGTTATTCGGTGCGCAAAAGACGAACCAGGTGTTCCTTTTGACGTGCTGGAAAAACGTTTGGCCAAAGAGGCCTAAGATACAAATGCAAAAACGGGGGCCGCAGATGCGAACCCCCGATTGCTGGACAGCAACTTAAATGTCTTAACCCGCGCGGCGGCGCCCGCCAGCTTTGTTCCCACGCGACCACGGCATCGCTATGCCGCTGTTCGCAGATTCTTTAGACACGTTCGAAAGAAACCGTTTCTTACCCATGACACTACTCCTTGGGGTTACGCTTCATTGGGAGTGTTTTGGTGTTGCTTTGCGGCTTCGATAGGACTTGAATCGATTTTTATTAAAAACGTCATGTCAGGAATTGGGCGTTTTTGGGGAGTAGAAAAATTAATTAAAACAGATACTTAGAGTGGATAACACGCGATGGCGCCCTAACTTATTGGTCAAAATCAGACCAATGCCAGGCTCAAAGACTGATGCAGGCAATCAATCTGCCATAATCGGGCGCCGACTCGTGGCAGGTGCGTCGGTAAGAATAGAATCTGTCCGGATCAGCATAGGTGCAGTGCTGCAATGCCGTGGCGTTTGGTATTCCAGCCCTCTTAAGAGCCAACAGGCCATAGCCGGGTAAATCAAAATGAAGCCGGTCGCCTTGGCCTTGGCGGAACAAGGCCAAGGCTTCCGCGTCATCTTGGGTAACCGCTTCTACAAAGTCAGGGCCCACTTCGTAGTTTTCTTGGTGGATACATGGCCCAATGGCAGCAACAATGTTCTGTGGCGTGGCGCCCAAAGACATCATGGCATCCACCGTTGCTTGCAGCACCCCAGCTTTGGCCCCCTTCCAACCGGCATGGGCGGCCCCCACAACACCTGCTTTGCGGTCTGCGAAAAGCACGGGCTGGCAATCTGCTGTCAAAATACCCAATGCGCAGCCGGGTGTATTGGAAACCATGGCGTCAGCTTTGGGGGGCGTGGTCACTGGTCCGTTGACCACTACTACTTCAGCTGAATGGTATTGATGAACACTTGCCAAATCCCGACTGGCCACACCCATTTGGGCTGCTACCCGCGCCCGATTTGTGGCGACATGGTCAGGATTGTCGTTTGACCCGCGACCACAATTCAAACCTGCATATATCCCTTCAGACACACCGCCTTTGCGTGTGAAAAAGCCGTGGTTTGTATCTGCCAGTGTGTCCGCCGTTAAAACTTCCAACGTCATGGTTTTGTATCCCGTTTGGCCTGGGCCCGAAGCACAAAGAAAGCCCCAACAATGATCATTGGAATTGTCAGGATTTGCCCCATGGTCAGGCCAAAATCACCAAACTGAACGGCATAGCCGATAGGGTTGCCTGGCCCGGTGAATTGGGCATCGGGTTGGCGCACAAATTCAACAAGGAACCGCACCAATCCGTACCCAGCAACAAAGATCCCCAACAAAAGCCCTGTTCGTTTAAGTGCATCTGTACGGAAGGCGAGGAACAGCAAAACCGCCCCCAAGATCAAACCTTCGCCCAAGGCTTCGTACAATTGGGATGGATGCCGCGCACAGGCATCACGTGCTGCGTTCAAACATGTTTGAGCGTCAAAGCCTGGGAAAACAACGCCCCAAGGCACCGTTGTTTCACGACCCCAAAGTTCTGCGTTCACGAAATTGGCCAAGCGACCATACAATAAAGCCGGCGGTGTGCTGACGGCAATGGCGTCGGCCAACGGCAAAATAGGAATTCTCTTGGTCCAGCAAAAGATCAATCCCGCGATGATCACACCCGCAAATCCACCGTGGAACGACATGCCGCCGTCACGCAAATTGACGATCGACCAGAAACTGCCCCAGATTGAAGCGTCAGCGTAAAACAAAAGATACCCCACGCGTCCGCCGCCGATGATGCCTAAGATCATCCATGTTACCAGATTTTCCCAATCGGCTTCTGTCAAAGGGGCAGTGCCCCCGCGCCAAAGATTGGCGCGCCTTATCAACAACAGCACGATCCAGCGGGCCGTGATGATGCCCACGATATAAGCAACGGCGTACCAATAGATGGGAAACCCATTGGCCCCAAAGGGCAGGGTGATCATGACGGGCGAAATGTCGGGGAATTGAAGAACGGCTTGCATAAGCTTTTCCTTGGACAGCACGCCGCACTTGTCAACCTTGAGGTTTGGTTCAAAAATCCCATATGACAGCCATGTGAAGTTTTCCCGATGAAAGGGGCACGTCGTGCAAACCAAGAATAAGTTCTTCGATGACATGAGCCAGCTGATGACAAATGCCATGGGTGTTGCCCAAGGTGCCAAAGACGAAGCGGAAACGGCCATGAAGGGTTTGATGGACCGCTGGCTGGCCGATCGTGATTTTGTGACACGTGAAGAATTCGATGCTGTGCGGGCCATGGCCCAAAAAGCACGGGAAGAAAACGAAGCACTGAAAGCCCGTTTGGACGCGCTTGAGGCCAGTAAGTAAGCCTTTTCTGGTCGTTTCGTTCGACTTGTCCACAGGAATCTGAATTTTCCGGCCAGAAACATCTGGACCGAACACTGCCGCGCGTGGCACCATACCTGGTGTGGGACGGCAGAAAATACGCCATCCCTTGAGCAGTGAACCAATGCTTGGGGTCCAAGAAATCCCGGGCGCAACTTCCGGGAAAGGGGCCTGTAATGGCACTGGCGGAACAATATTTGCACATCGACGATATTCACCCAATTGATATCGTGGAACACATTGCCACGGATCAGGCTTGGGAATTTGACCGCGTCGCGGACGACCAAATCGCCATGGCGGTGGATGGCCAATGGCGCAGTTACGCAATTACTTTGGCATGGTCAGGCCAAGACGAGATTCTGCGCCTTATTTGTACGTTCGAAATGGAACCCCCTGAACATCGGCGCGCTGCTTTGATGGACGCATTGAACACTGTGAATGACGCCTGCTGGGCAGGAAATTTCACGTTTTGGGAAGAACAAAACCTGATGGTGTTCCGGTATGGGTTGATGCTTGCGGGCGGCCAGATGGCAACGCCGGACCAGATCGACATGATGATTTCAGCTGCTGTCGCGTCCGCAGAACGGTTTTATCCCGCCTTCCAATTGGTCACTTGGGGCGAACGCGAACCTGCGGACGCAATGCAAGTGGCCATTGCAGAGGTTTACGGCCACGCCTAACACTTGCCCTTAAGGAATGTTTTGGGGGCAAAAATGTTGGATGGTATCAAAGAAAATGGAATGGTCCTTCTGGGCTGTGGCAAAATGGGGTCTGCCATGTTGGCAGGCTGGCTGGATCAAGGCGTTCCAGCATCCAGCGTTTGGGTGATTGACCCAAATCCATCTGAATGGCTGAAAAGCACGTTGGTTCACATTAATGAACAAATCCCTGCAGCACCGTCCGTGGTGCTGGTGGCGGTGAAGCCGCAGATGATGGCGGACGCCTTGCCAACGCTTCAAGCGCTGGGCGAAACAGACACGCTGTTCATTTCGGTGGCGGCTGGAACACCGATATCTGCATTTGAAGCCGCCTTTGGCGCGAAATCACGTATTGTACGGGCCATGCCCAACACCCCGGCGGCCATTGGACAGGGCATAACCGCCATTGTTGGTAATGGAGGTGCAGGCGCCGCGGGCCTTGATTTAGCGGCGGCATTGCTGGCGGCTGTGGGGCAAGTGGTGCGTTTAGACGAAGAAGGGCAAATGGATGCAGTGACTGGCGTATCAGGATCCGGCCCGGCTTATGTTTTTCATTTGATCGAAACATTGGCGGCGGCAGGCCAAGCCCAGGGATTGCCAGCCGAATTGGCCATGGCTTTGGCAAAATCCACGGTGTCTGGGGCCGGGGCGTTGGCCATGGCGGCACAAGAAAGCCCGGGTCAGTTGCGGGTGAATGTCACCAGCCCGGGTGGGACAACCCAAGCCGCTTTGAATGTTTTGATGGACGATGATGATGGCTTTCCAGCGTTGGTAAACAAGGCAGTGGCAGCGGCGACAAAACGATCAAAGGAGTTGGCCAATGGCTGAAATTACATTCGATGACTTCGCCAAAATTGACATCCGGGTTGGCGAAATCACCCAAGCCGAACCGTATCCCGAAGCGCGCAAGCCTGCGATAAAGCTTTGGGTTGATTTTGGCGGGGAGCTGGGCGTCAAAAAATCCAGCGCGCAAATCACCAAACACTATGACCCGGCTGGTTTGGTGGGCAAAAAAGTGATGGCGGTGGTGAACTTTCCACCGCGTCAAATCGGCAAGTTCATGTCCGAGATTTTGGTTTTGGGGGTTCCTGATGGTGAAAACGAAGTCGTTTTGCTGACCCCCGACAAAGAGGTGCCCACAGGTGGAAGGATGTACTGATGCGGTTGTGGATTACACGGCCTTTGCCAGACGCCGTTGTGGACGCTGCACGCGCCCATTTTGAAGAGGTGGAGGTGCGCGAAAGCACACTACCTTTGTCGCCTTCTGAAGTGAAAGCCTCGCTTTCTTTACACGACGCTGTATTGCCCACTTTGGGGGACAAATACGATGCGGCGGCCTTTGCGGATGGGTCCAGCCGGTGCCGCATGTTGGCGAATTTTGGGGTGGGGTATAACCACATCGACGTGGCGGCGGCCAAACGGGCGGATGTCATAGTCTCCAACACGCCTGGGGCGGTTACAGATGCCACCGCTGACATCGCCATGACATTGATGTTAATGACCTGCCGCCGCGCGGGTGAAGGCGAACGCTTGGTGCGGGCAGGGGCTTGGGAAGGGTGGCACCCCACCCAGTTGCTGGGGTTTCATGTCACGGGCAAAACGGTTGGAATCGTTGGCATGGGCCGCATAGGCCAGGCGATCGCGAAACGATGCCGTTTGGGATTTGGGATGAAGGTGGTGTACCAAAACCGGTCAAACAAACCCATAGAGGGCTGTACGCAGCTGCAAACCCTGAAAGAGGTGGCGCAAGCCGCTGACGTTTTGGTTGTCGCGGTGCCCGGTGCCGCTGATACCCATCACTTGATCAACGCAGATGTGTTTGCGGCCATGGGCCCTGATGCGTTTCTGGTGAATATATCGCGCGGTGATGTGATCGATGAAGCGGCATTAGTGGCCGCTTTGCAGAATGGTCAAATCGCTGGCGCAGGCTTGGATGTTTATGAGTTTGAACCAAAAGTTCCCGATGCCTTGCGCGCCATGGAAAACGTCACTTTGCTGCCCCACCTGGGGACATCTGCGTTGGAAGTGCGCACAGACATGGGGCTGATGGCCGTGGAAAATTTGGCGGCTTGGTCCAAGGGCGAACCGCTGCCCAATCCGGTTTAAAGCGGGGTGTCACTGCGGGGTGGGGACACCCCGTTTTCGATGGCGGCCCTGAAATGCCGACGGCACAAAGAAACGTAGGTTTCATTGCCCCCAATTTGAACCTGGGCCCCATCAGGTATGGGCACCCAATTTTCATCCATGCGAATGACCATCGTTGCTTTTTTCCCGCAATGACAAATGGTGCGGATTTCGCGCATTTCATCGGCCCAGGCCAACAGCGCCGCTGAGCCGGGGAAAAGATCACCCTTAAAATCCACCCGAAGGCCGTAACACATAATGGGAAGGCCCAAGTCATCCACGGCTTTGCACAATTGCCAGACCTGCTGTTTGCTTAAGAACTGTGCTTCGTCGATGAACACGCAAGCGGGTTTTGATTTGCCCTGACATTGCGCCTGAAGCTTGGCGAACAAATCTTCATCACGGGCGAATGTATCCGCGGGTTGGTCGATCCCGATCCGGGATGCGATCACGCCTTGGCCTGCACGAGTGTCCATTTGCGCCGTAATCAAATACGGTTCCATTCCCCGTTCCCGGTAGTTGTGGGCGGCTTGCAGCAAAACGGTCGATTTGCCCGCATTCATGGTGGAGTAGTGAAAATATAACTTTGCCATAGGGAAAAGAAGTGCCCCGCCGTCCTTGTCATTGCAAGGGGGCGGGGCAAACGAAGGTCACCGCTTACGCAATACTTCATGAGGGGCGCTAGTGGGCAAAAGCCCAGGGGATGGATGTGAAGCGCCCCTCATAAAATCCGCATCGAACGTGTCTCGAACTTTGACCTTCGGTTCACGAAGATGCGGTAGACCAACAACTCATGACGGGGATGGGGCCCCGACCACTCGTACTCTCCCAAGACCAATTGAGATTGATACGTAGATGACATTCCCTGCGCGTTGGATTAATGGGAAAAGAACTTTGGATTTCCCCCAGCTTCATTGGGGAAAACGGGATGGATGGGTCATGGCCGCAAACGCAAGTTATTTGAAAAAACACACAGAAGCTTTGGTCAAAGATGTGGGTATTGAAGCCGCATGTGAATTGACTGGAAAATCCAAGGCAACCTTGGGTCGATATTATTCTGATACCGTGGAACATGCTGATCGGTTTATGCCGATTGATGCGGTTGCCGCATTGGAGGCAGCTTCTGGATATCCCCATGTTACCAGTGCCTTAGCCGAACTTTCGGGTATCACACTGTCCTATGACCAAAGTCGCCGGAATGACCAAAGCCGTGGCGGTGTAAACGCCGATGTTGTGGCATTGTCCCAGCGGTTTGCGATGCTGATGGCAGAGTACAACCAGTCCATCGATGACGGTATCATCACCGTGAACGAGGCCAAACGACTGTTGCGCGAAACACTGGCATTGCAACAGGTGTTGGTGGAAATGAAGCTGCACTTGGAAGACGAATCGAACTGAGGATTTTCCTTTGGACGACATGCCAAATCTCCAAGACGGGCTTTTGCCCTCAATAAAATATAGCGAATTTGCATCACCAGAGGATCCGGGCCATGCGCCGCGGATCCTTTTGTTGTACGGATCGCTGCGCGATGTCAGCTATTCTCGGTTGGCGGCGGAGGAGGGCGCGCGGGTGTTGCGGACTTTGGGGTGTGAGACCAAATTCTTTGACCCACGCGGATTGCCCCAACCCGACAGTTGTGACGAAGATCACCCCAAGGTGGCAGAGTTGCGCGAACTGGCACTGTGGTCTGAAGGCATGGTGTGGTCGTCGCCAGAACGCCATGGCGCGATGACAGGGATCATGAAATCCCAAATCGATTGGATCCCACTTTCCGCCATCGGGGGCGTGCGTCCGACCCAAGGGAAAACCCTTGCGATCATGCAGGTCAGCGGCGGATCGCAATCGTTTAACGCGGTGAATCAGATGCGTATTTTGGGACGTTGGATGCGTATGATTACGATACCGAACCAAAGCAGCGTCGCGAAAGCGTGGCTTGAATTTGAAAACGGACGCATGAAACCAAGCGCGTATTACAATCGCATTGTGGATGTGATGGAAGAACTCGTGCGGTTTACGGTGATGACCCGTGGCCGCAAAGACGCGTTGGTGGATCGGTATTCAGAACGCGTTGAAAGCGCGGAAGAATTGCACAAACGGGTGTCTTTGAAAGACATCTGACCTGACGGGGCCGCCTTTTGGGCGGCGCAGGATATTTGGCAATCCCTGTCGGGATTGCTGGCCTTCGGCGAAGGTATTTCAGCTCAAAGTGAAGGGGGTGTCGTTAAATGAACGGCACGAAAGGAATGCCGCAAGCAGACAATGTTAGGATGACTCCCAAGGCGAACAGACGTGTCATGTGGTAACCCTTTCAACGATAACGGACCCAACGGAATATCCTGCGCCGAAACTGCAGATCACCCCGATATCCCCCGATGATAAATCGCCAGAGTATTTATGGAAAGCGATGATTGATCCGGCGGATGACGTGTTGGCATAGTCCTGCAAAATGTTGGGTTGTTCACCGGGTTCTGGCGTGCGGCCCAAAACCTTTTTGCCGATGAAATCATTCATGGATTTGTTGGCCTGGTGCAGCCAAAGACGTTTTAAATCAACGGCTTGCAACCCTTCATCCCCCATGTGGTCTCCGATATGGCGGCTGACCAAGGGCAGGACTTCTTTGAACACTTTGCGGCCGTTTTGCATAAACTGCATATCGCGGCGGTCCGGTAAATCCGGGTATTGGGAACGGCGCAGGAAGCCGTTGTTGTTGCGGATGTTGTTGGAAAACGTGGTGGCGCAACGTGTTGATTTTATTGCGAAGTAATCGCCCTTCGCGTCTTCTGTCCGTTCGATCAGGGTCGCGGTGGCCACGTCGCCGAAAATGAAGTGACAGTCCC